>QJXZ01000189.1 GCA_003248125.1 Gammaproteobacteria bacterium
GTGCACCTTGACGTCGGGCCCGGAACGCCCGAATGCCGTGAGGCCGAGTGGTTCACCGTGAACCAACGCCATGTACCACTCGATGCCGCTTGCCTGCTCGGACGCGATGACATCGACTCGATAGCCGCGTTCCAGCATGTAGTGGATCTGCGCGAAGCTGATGATGCCGGGGTAGTGCTGCATCCAAATGCGCCGCGCTAGGGCCACTGCCGTTGCGCGTTGCTCGACGGTTGCGAGTTCGACCACCTCGATCATCTGCGCGAAACCACGGCAAAGCTGGCAAGGTCACCCAAAGTTGGCCAACAATGCAACTCGATTGACCATGGGGAATACAGATGAAGAACCTCAAGCTCGGCCTACAGCTCGGTTACTGGGGATCGAAGCCGCCGACCGGTTTCGTGGCACTCGCGCAACGTGCCGAGGCGTTGGGGTACGACTCGGTGTGGACCGCCGAGGCGTACGGTTCGGATGCGCTGACGCCGCTCGCGTGGATCGGTGCCCAAACTTCGAAGATCCGACTCGGGACTGGCGTTTGTCAGTTGTCGGCGCGATCGCCGACGGCGATGGCAATGGCCGCCATGACGCTCGATCATTTGTCGAGCGGCCGCTTCATTCTCGGGCTCGGCGTATCGGGCCCACAGGTGGTGGAAGGCTGGTACGGCGCGCCGTTCTCGAAACCGCTTGCGCGCACCCGCGAGTACATCGACATCATCCGTCAGGTGCTCGCACGCGAGGAGCCCGTGACGAGCAGCGGACCACACTATCCGCTGCCCTACGCGGGCGCGGGTTCGTGGGGGCTGGGTAAGCCACTGAAATCGATCGTGCATCCGCTGCGTGCCGACCTGCCGATCTTCCTCGGTGCCGAAGGCCCAAAGAACGTCGCGCTGGCCGCAGAGATCGCCGATGGCTGGCTACCGCTGTACTACTCGCCGTTCCGCAACGACGTGTATGCCGCATCGCTGTCGAACGCAAAGCCGGCCTTCGAGGTCACCCAAGGGGTAGTGGTGAACATCACCGACGATGTGGAGCAGGGCTTGGTGCCGGTGAAGAACATGCTCGCGCTCTATGTCGGCGGCATGGGTGCCGAGAAGCGCAATTTCCACAAAGAGTTGGTATCGCGCATGGGCTTCGAGGCCGAGGCCAACAAGGTGCAGGAACTGTTCCTCTCGGGCCGTAAGCAAGAGGCCGTGCAAGCGGTGCCAACCAAGCTCGCCGACGAGATTTCGCTGGTCGGGCCGGTCGACCGCATCCGCGACCGATTGCAGGCGTGGCGCGAGACACCGGTCACTTCGCTGTTGGTTTCGGGGCGCTCGCCCACCGAGCTCGAAACGCTGGCGGAGCTGGTACTCGGCTGAGGTCGACTACGACCGGCGCGGGCTACAACTGCGTCTTGACCGTGAACGAGAACTGCACCGCGTCGACTCGCGGCCCGTCCACCAAGGGCACGCCCATGTCGATGTGAAAGATGCGGTCGCGGCGCGTACGGGTGGACTCGAGGCGAAGGCCAAGTCCGACGTTGGCGAGCATGCCGTAGTCGTCATCGTCGGGGTCGCTGGGAAACCATGCGCGACCCACGTCGAAGAAGGCAGCGTAGCCGACCCGTACCAACCGCAGCACGTACAGGTCGGAGAAGTAGCGCTCCTCGAGGCTCAACAGAAACCGACGGTCGCCGACTTGGTACCGGCTCGGATAGCCGCGCAGCCCGGTATCGCCGCCCAGCAACAGCTGTTGATCGGCGAACAGATTGCTGGTGTAGACGTAGTCCAAGGTGCCGGCGAAGCTGAAGCGATCGCTCTGCTGTCGCCGGTAGGCGAGATACGCGCGGGCAATCAGCTCTTCTTCTTCGTCGGTGTCGAAGTTCCAATAGCTGCGTACATTCGCACCATAGGTGTACAGACGGCGCGCGCTGCCCCGCACGCCGTCCTGAAACCCGAGTCGCAAGACGGCGCGTTCGGATCCATCACCCCCAAACGCATGGTGGGAATAGCCCAGTTCGCCCCACAGACGTAGTCCCAGATAGAGATCCTCCGTGCGCTCGATGCGGTCGACATTGGTGGCCACCTCGAACTCGTCCTCGATGCGCTCGAAGCCGACGTACGGATAGCCGAAGGTGCGGTCTTCCGGCAGCGGTGAAGGCGGCACACTGCCCAACACCGGCGCAAAGGAATGCCGTTCGTAGCGGTAGCCAGCGAGCACCCGCCGGACATTGCCCTTGTGCCGGCCGAGCGCGCGGCCACCGGAGATCGAGTACTGTTCGTAGTCGCGCTCGAACTCGGCGATCTCGTCGTTGCGAAAGTAGAGTCGTTCTTCGCGGTCGCCGATATCCATGCGACCACCGAGCGCGAACGGCGTACCCAAAGCGAAGAACGGTCTTCGTATGTCGAGCAACTGTTGCGAGCCGTCGTCGAGGTCTGCAACGAACGCGGTCAGCGCGACGCGCGAGCCGGCCACGTTCGGATCGTAATAGGAGACATCTACCCCCTTGCGGTCTTCGTCGGACGTGTAGCCAGCGGAGACCTCCCGTCCAGTGCCCAAGAGATTGACGTCGGTGAGGCCGATACCGTACTCCTCGTCGCCGCCGGCGCTGGTCGCATCGAGTCGCGGATACAACGACCAAACGTCGCGAGTGACCACATCGACGTCCAACCGGTCACCACACAGACGTCGCGGCAGTATGCGCGCATCGTAAAAGTACGGCTTTTGCCGCAGCAAACGCTCGCTCTCGATCAGTTCGGAAAGCTTCGCTCGAGCACCCTCCGAGAACAGAATGATCTGCCGGATCACGCGCTCGCGCGTATCGGAATGCGCCGCATTCGCCGCGCGGTACAGCCAACGATCTTCGGCGGGATTCGTGGCATCGAAGATCGGTTGCCGCACCACGCGAACTTCGCCGATCGCATACTCGCGGCCGGGCGCCAACACACCCGCAGACGTCCCTGCCAGCGTCGTGTTCGCCTCGAACTCGAAAGCGAGCAGCGAAGCCATGTCGTGGTTCGACAGGTCGACACAAGGCTCGGATGCACGGGACGCGGCTGCAAGCGCAAGCAAAAGGAGCACGATGGTGATGCAACGAATCACGGCGCAGCGCGCCCGGTCGGCACGTCAGCTGCTGGCGTCACTCTGCTCGGCCTTCACCTCGGTCGGCTTGGTGTCTTCCTTTGGCCGTACGCCGGCACGCCGATAACGGTCGGTCGACTCGCGAATGAGCCCGGCTTGATTCTCGGAGATGGGTTCGAAAGTTCCGAGGAAGCAACTGCCGAATTGCGGCCCTCGGCGCGGGTAACTGCTCGACGGAAGTGGTCTGAACGTATCGAAGTTGCAGTAACGCGAGCCACGCAGCTCGAACTGCAGCGTGCGCCCTGGGGCGAGACCGATACAAGGTGACTTCAATTGATTCAGCCACACGCGACCACGCCGGCCATGAAACAGGATGCGCTCGCCGTCGATGATCTCGATGTCGTCCAGACGCCGCTGATCGATGCAATTGTCACCGTCGATGTATTCCTTGTCGGACAGCGGATCGGCAATGATGGCGCCGACCACCGGATCGAGCGGCGGTGGCGTGGCTGGCGCTTCGCTCGCCGGCTCGGATGCCAGTGCCGTCGTCACGGCAAATGCGCTAGCGATACAGATGCGGTGTAGCACCAAGGCAGCTCGTTCAGACACCTTTCAGACCATACTGCCCCGTCGGCGGCTCATTGCAAAGTGGTGGTCGACGTAGCCAGCGCTTCGAGCGCGGCGGCGCAGTCTGCTTCCACCTTGACCGAGAGTATGGCGTCGGCGCGGGTGCGGCCCAAGTTGATTGCTGCAATCGGCTTACCCGCCGAATGTGCCGCCCGGCAGAACCTGTACCCGGAAAACACCATCAACGAGGAGCCGACCACCAACAACGCATCCGCAGCCGCGAGCATGGCCATGGCCGCAGCGACTCGCGCCGCCGGCACCGACTCGCCGAAGAACACCACGTCGGGCTTCACGATGCCCCCACAATGCACGCAGGCCGGTACGCGGAAACCTTCGCCCGCGGCAGCATCGATGTCGGCATCGCCGTCCGGGGCAGCCGAGCCCACGAGATCGGCGCCAGGATTCAGCGCAAGCAATCGCGACTGCCAAATCGATCGTGTCGTGCGGGCGCCACACTCGATGCACACCACGTCGCGCAGGGCACCGTGCAACTCGATGCCGTGGTGACCAACGCGTGCGTGCAGCCCATCGACGTTCTGGGTCACGAGGCCCGTGAAGGCGAATGCATCCGCAATCGACTTGAGCGCATGGTGAGCGCCATTGGGCCGGGCCTGATCGACCACGGGCCAACCGACTAGACTGCGCGCCCAATAGCGAGCCCGGTTCGACTCTGCAGCGCGGAACGCATCGATCGTCATCGGTGGCACTCGTTTCCACTCGCCCCGACGATCGCGGTAGTCACCAATGCCAGAGGACGTGCTGATGCCCGCGCCCGTCAGCACCAGGATGCGGGTATGCTCGCGGAGGAATGCCCCCAGCGTGCCTATCTCGTCTTTCACACCTCGGAGTTCCCGTAGCGGGCGTGCAGATGGTCGAGGTATGCATCGGCACCGAGCGGCGCACCGGTGGCAACCCGAATGAGATCGAGCCCGACGTGCTTGGCGCCATTGCCGTGCACGTTTGTGCGCAGCCAAGCGCGCAACGGCGCGAAGTCACCGTGACGAACGCGATCGTCGACGTCGGGCAGTTCTCGCCGCAATGCCGCAAACAACTGGGCCGCCATCACTGCACCGACCGTGTAGCACGGAAAGTAGCCGATCAGACCCGCAAACCAATGCACGTCTTGCATGCAGCCATTGCGGTAGTCGTCGCGGGTTCGCATGCCGAGCAACTCGTGCATCGATACGTCCCACACCTCGGGAATGTCGGCGACCGCGAGACGGCGCTCGAGCAGTGCGCGTTCCATGTCGTAACGCAACACGATGTGCAAAGGATAGGTGAGCTCATCGGCATCGACCCGAATCAGGCTGCGTGCCACCCGCTGGCAAACGCGTTCGACGTTGTCGATAGCCCAAGCGGGGTTCGAATCGTCGATCGCAAATGCACGGCGAATGAATGGCGTCGCAAATTCCAAGAACGGTCGGCTTCGGCAAACCTGCATCTCGATGGACAGCGATTGGCTCTCGTGCACGGCCGCGCCGGCGGCGTCACCAACGGGTTGATCTCGCCATGCGGACGGCAATCCCTGCTGATACATCGCGTGCCCGCTCTCGTGCATGGTCGCCATCAAGGCCGAGAACAGGTCCTCCACGTCGTAACGAGTGGTAATGCGCGTGTCGTCCGGCACGCCGCCGCAGAACGGATGGTGGCTGACGTCGAACCGGCCATGCTCGAAGTCGAAGCCGATCCGTTCCATCAAGTCGCGCGACAATCGCTCTTGCGCGTCCAGCGAAAATGGCCCGCCCAGGGGCAATGGCTCACACTGCGCACCAAGACGGCGGTCGATGAGCGCCGGCAATGTGGCGCGTAGGCGCGCGAACAACGGATCGATCACGGCCGTCGACAAACCGCTCTCATAGCCATCGACGAGCGCATCGTATGGCGCGAGATTTCGTACCGCCGCCAATCGGTCGGCCACCTCACGGGTTAGGTCGAGAACGCCTTCGAGCGGCGCGCTGACCGCCTGCCAATCGTTTCGCGCACGAGCGTCGCGCCAGGTCTGCTCGGTGAGCACGGTTGCACGGCTCCGTTCGGCGACCAGCCGCTCGGGCAGCGCTGCCGCGCGTCTGAATCGACGCTCGATTTGGCGGACGTTGGCGCTCTGCCACTCGTCCAGAGTTTCGGTCTTTGCTGCGTCCAACAGCGCTTCTGTGTCGGGCGACGTCACCAGTCGGTGCTCGAGCTTGGCGAGTGCCGCCATTGCATCGGCACGCGCGGATCCGCCGCCACGCGGCATCATCACCGCTTCGTCCCAGCTCAACATCGCGATCGCGTGATCGAGCTGAGAGATTTCGCGACAACGATCGGCGAGCGTCGCGTAGCTCATTGTGCGCGGAGGCGGTCGACGGCTTTGATGGCGGCACGCGCGATGCGTGGCATGCGGCCGTCACCAGTCGGTGTGCCGACACCGCTGTTGACGGTGAAGCCGACCGCGAGATTTCGCGCCGGGTCGCAGAACGCCCCGCTGCCGCCGTAGCCGAAGTGGCCGAATGCCATGGGTGCCGACACGCCTATGGCGAACACACGGTGATACCCCATACGCCAATGCATTGGAATGAACAGCACGCGATCACGCGTTCGGCTGTGCACACGACAGATCTCGCGCACGCGCTCGTCGGACAGCAATCGCACGCCATCGATCTCCCCGCCACCGGCAAGCATGGCGTACATGCGCGCCAGCGATCGCGCCGTGAACTGGCCGTTAGCAGCCGGAATCACGGCGCGAACCGTTGCTTCCGCATTCCAATCGAACGGCTCGTTGAAAGCCATCGCCGCACGAAATTCGGATAGTTCGATACCGATCTTCTCCAGCGCCAGCTCGAGCCATTCGCGCAGCTTCTCCGACCATCCCTCGCGAACGTGCGCGGGCTGCATGATGCCGTCGAACGCGATCAGCCGGGCACGCCGATGCAGCTCGCTCTCCGGCATGCCGATGAAGAAGCCGTCGAGGTCGAGGGGACGCACCAGCAACTCGCGAAGCACGTCGTTCAACGAGCGTGAGGTGATCGACTCGATCAACCCGCCGATCAGCCATCCATAGGTGAGCGCGTGGTAGCCATGCCGCGTGCCGGGCTCGTGGGCTGGCTTGGCCTTCGTGATCAGATCCTTCATGTGATCCCAGTCGAGAATCTCGTCGGCGTGAGTGATCATCTCGTCGAGGCGGTACAGACCAGCTTCGTGACAGAGCGCCTGACGAATGGTGATGGTTTCCTTGCCGTTGCCTTCGAACGCAGGCCAGTGCGACGCAATGGTGTCGTCGTAATTCGCGGCACCTCGGTCGACGAGGATGTGCATGAGCGTCGACAGCACGCCTTTGGTGGTAGAGAACGACGGCGAAGTCGTGTCGGCACACCAAGGATTACCTTCGCGGTCGCGCGTACCGCCCCAGATGTCCACGACCTTGCGGCCGTTGTAGTAGACGCACACCGCCGCGCCGCCTGGCGCCTTCTTGGGCAGCTGCCTGAGCAGCACCGATGCGACGTCGGCAAAGTCGGGGTGCAGAGAACCATCCAGCATCGGGGCAATCACCGAGAAGGTTTTGGGACAGTTTACCGATTTCCCAAGGCGCACCAAGGAAATCGGTAAACTGTCCCGGATTTCCCCACGTTAGAATGGCGCCATGCACGGGATTGGTACATGACAATCGACTGGAAGTCGTATGACGCGACCGGTCTGTGGGATGAGATCGTCGCAGATTCCGGTCGCGCACGGCCTGGCGCGGGCAACCTGTGTCAGATGTTCGGCGCGCTCACCGACGCCGAGATCAAGGCGCGCAAGACGGCCGCCGAACTCGCCATCCGCACCATGGGAATCACGTTTACCGTCTATACGGGTGAAGGCAGCGGCTCGATCGACCGCGAATGGCCGTTCGACATCATTCCTCGCGTGATTTTGAAGCGCGAGTGGGACCAGATCGCGAATGGCCTCAAGCAGCGCGTGACAGCGCTGAATCGGTTCATCGACGACGTCTACCACGAGCAACGCGTGCTGCGCGACGGCGTGGTGCCGCGCGAGCTGATCGAGAAGTCCAAGGACTTCCGGCCCGAGTGCATGCGCATCGACCCGCCCCATGGCGTGTGGTCGCATGTCTGCGGCAGCGATCTGGTGCGCGATGCCGATGGCACGGTGTACGTGCTGGAGGACAACCTGCGCGTACCTTCCGGCGTTTCGTACATGCTGGAGAATCGCGAAGTGATGAAGCGCGTTTTTCCGGAGCTGTTCCAGAACTACCGCATACATCCGATCGACGACTACGCCGATCAGCTGCTGAAGACGTTGCGCTCGCTGTCACCAAACGGTGCCGAGGATGCCGAGGTCGTGGTGCTGACACCCGGTATCTTCAACTCGGCGTACTTCGAGCATGCCTATCTCGCCCAAGCCATGGCATCGGAGTTGGTCGAAGGTTCGGATCTCGTGGTTGGCAGGGACGACTACGTGTACATGCGCACCATCGAGGGACTGGTGCGTGTCGATGTCATCTATCGTCGAATAGACGACTTGTTCCTCGACCCGAAGGTGTTCCGCAGGGATTCGACGCTCGGTGTGCCGGGCGTGATGCGGGCGTGGCGCGAAGGCAACGTGGCACTTGCCAATGCCCCTGGATGTGGAGTCGCCGACGACAAAGTCATCTACACCCACGTACCGGACATCATCCGCTACTACATGGGCGAGGAGCCCATTCTGCCGAACGTGCCGTCGTACCGCTGTGTGGACAAGGCACAGCGCGACTACGTGCTCGACAATCTCGAAACGATGGTCGTCAAGCCCGCCAATGAGTCCGGCGGCTACGGCATGTTGATCGGGCCGAAGGCGAGCAGGGCCGAACGCGACAAGTTCGCGCGTCAAATTCTCGCCAACCCGCGCAACTACATGGCGCAGCCCATGTTGAAGTTGTCCACGGCACCTACCGTGGTCGACTCGCACGCAGAGCCGCGACACCTCGACCTTCGACCCTTCATTCTATCTGGCAAAGATGTGTACGTGACGATGGGTGGTCTCACTCGCGTCGCACTACGGAAAGGTTCGACCGTGGTCAACTCATCACAAGGCGGAGGCAGCAAGGATACTTGGGTGGTAGATCTCGAATGACGCAGAACACGCTTTCGCGCACTGCGGAACGAGTGTATTGGCTGGGCCGCTATCTGGAGCGCTCGGAGAGTACCGCGCGACTCGTGATGGTGAACAGCAACCTCTTGATCGATCTACCGAACCGGCGCGAGCTCGCCTGGGCGTCGCTGCTCGACATCATGGGCAATCGAAAACAATTCGAAGAGCTGTTCGATGTGCCCGACGAACGCAGCGTGGTGCGCTTCTTGGTAGCCGATACTCGCAACACGGGTTCGCTGCTGAGTTCGGTCGCCTTGGCCAGGGAGAATGCCCGCACCATCCGCGAAATCATGCCGCGCGTCACCTTCGAGTACATCAACGATCTGTACTTGCATGCCAAGGATGCGTTGTCTGGCACGTTGTCACGCACGCGTGTCGCCGAAGCGATGGACCTCGTGATGCGAAGGGCACAGCACTTGGACGGCTTCCTGTCCGGCAGCATGATTCACGGCAGCGCATGGCACTTTCTGCGCATGGGGCAGTTCATCGAGCGCGCCGACATGACTACGCGCATCATCGACGTTCGCTCCGTCGACCTGTTGAACGAAGCCGGTGAAGGATTGGA
>QJXZ01000337.1 GCA_003248125.1 Gammaproteobacteria bacterium
CCACACGGTGTCGGATGCCGAGCCTGAGCTACCGGCCGGCTGCGAGCTGCTCGCGCAGACACGCCACGCTCGCAAGCTTCGTCGTGGCGAGATCGAATCGAACGCGTTCACAATTCGCATCTGTGATCTATTGGGCGATCGCACTTCGCTCGGGGCGCGGCTCGCGCTCTTGGCTGCGAACGCCGTGCCGAACTACTTCGGGCCACAACGCTTCGGCCGCGGCGGTGCGAATCTGGCGCGCGCCGAGCACTATCTCGCAAATCACCGCCGTATCCGTGTCGGCGCATTCGAGCGTGGCTTGCACCTGTCGGTGGCGCGCGCATTTCTCTTCAATGCGGTGCTCGCACATCGAGTCGCCGATGACAGCTGGCAGCATTGCTTGCCTGGCGAACCGCTCACCACACCAAGCGGTCCGTTGTGGGGCAGGGGGCGTCCGCCAGCGCAGGGCCGCGTCGCCGAATTGGAAGCCGCCGCGCTGCACCCATTCGCGCATTGGCTCACGCCGCTCGAGCACGTCGGGCTCGTGCAAGAACGCCGTGCGCTGGCGCTGCAGACCCGTGCGTTCGAGTGGCAGTGCGATGGCAAGACGTTGGAGCTGCGATTTGCGCTCGGGGCCGGCCAATACGCGACCAGCGTGTTGCGTGAGATCGGCGAATTCACCGAAGTCGCCAACGAGCAGATTGCCGCGTGAGCTCGTTCGATCTGGTCGGCATCGGTATGACGTCGCAACGGACGCGCGATCGCCTGGTTAAGCGCTTGCGCGACCACGGAATCGACGATGAGCGGGTACTCGAGGTGATCGGCTCGCTGCCGCGTCACATCTTCGTCGACGAAGCACTCGCACACCGCGCGTACGAGGACACCGCGCTGCCGATAGGGCACGGACAAACCATCTCCCAGCCTTACATCGTCGCGCTCATGACCGCTAAGTTGCTCAACGAACCGCGCGATCGCATTCTCGAGATTGGCACGGGTTCCGGCTATCAGGCAGCAGTGCTCGCACGCTTGGTCAAGCGTGTGTACACCGTAGAACGCATCGCGGCACTGATCGAGCGTGCACAAAGCCGCTTCCGCGCTCTGAAGTTACGCAACATTCGCGTCAAGTACGACGACGGCAGCTTGGGGTGGCCGGAGCAGGCGCCTTTCGATGGCATCCTCGTCACCGCGGCGGCGCGCGAGGTGCCTGCTGCGCTAATCGAGCAACTCGCCATCGGTGGCCGAATGGTGATCCCAGTCGGTGACGACGACGGCCAGGAATTGCGGATCATCGATCGGACACCGGACGGCGTGCGCGAGGAGCGCGTCGAGTTCGTGCGCTTCGTGCCGCTCTTGCGCGGCACGCAAGCTTGAGAGCGGTCGTGTCGCAACGACGTTCCAGGGCCCAGTGGATGGGTATCTATCTGCGTGGCGTCGCAATGGGTGTTGCGGAAATCATCCCCGGCGTGTCGGGCGGCACGATTGCGTTCATCACCGGTATCTATCGCGAGTTGTTGGGCACCATCACACGGTTCGGTATCGGATCGCCGGGACTCTTGTGGCGCGCAGGATTTCGCGCGTTCGCCGTGGAACACAACCTGGTCTTCGTCGCGTTGCTCGGCGCGGGCATGGCCACCAGCGTGGCCCTTCTCGCCGGTCTGGTGACGCAGTTGCTCGCGACGGCGCCGGTGCTCGTCTGGGCGTTCTTCTTCGGCCTCATCGCAGCGTCGGTGGTGGACCTCGTTCGGGACAACGTATTTCGCCATCTGTTGACCGCTGGTGTGCTCGGACTCGCGGCCGGACTCGCGGTCGCGCTTGCGGATCCTGCACCGGCGGGTGCCGAAGACGCGTGGCTCTTCTTCGGCGGCATGTTGGCGATCTGTGCCTGGATTTTGCCCGGCATCTCCGGCAGCTACGTGCTCTTGTTGCTCGGTCTCTACCCGCAAGTCATTGCCGCGATTTCTACCTTCGACGTCGCGGTGCTCGTGGTGTTCACATCGGGTTGTATCCTTGGCCTTGCGCTGTTCGCGCGCGGTGCAGCCTGGTTGATGCGACGCTACTACTACCCGGCGATGGCATTGTTCACTGGTTTCATGGCGGGCTCGTTGATGTCGTTGTGGCCGTGGCGCCTGCCCGCGCCCGTTCTCGGCTCGGAGCGGCTCTACGATCTTCCCGCTGGTCCGTGGTCCTATGCAGCCGCGACCGGCATGGATGCGCAGGCGTTGCCGGCCCTGCTGGTTGCTGCGCTCGGTGTTGCGATCGTGTTGACACTTGCCCGGTTCCGACCCGATCGCGCATCCCACCGTGCGCCCGATGGGCGGCATTGATCGCGCCCTCCCGCTCTTGCTGTGTGTCGCGCTCGCGGCCTGTGCCGGCACGCCATCCCGCGCCCCAGTTGCGGAACGCTCGCCGGCCGACGCCTCGGCGGCCACGTATCGTGTGCGCCAAGGCGATACCTTGTATTCGATCGCCTGGCGCCACGGCCTCGATTACAAGGCGCTCGCGCGGCTGAATGGCATCCGTGCACCGTACGTCATCCGTCCTGGCCAGACGCTCGCTCTTCGAAGTGCACCGTCGTCCGCGCTGGCGCCTAGCGGCGGCTCGTCGCGCGCGACTGGCCGCGCGCCAACGTTTCGTTGGCCCGGCGTGGGGCGCGTGCTCGGGTCCTTCGGTCACGGCAACAAGGGCGTCGATATGGCTATTCGAGCGGGAACATCGATCGGTTCCGTGGCCGCTGGTGAGGTGGTGTATGCCGGCGGTGGCTTGCGGGGTTATCGCGCCCTCGTCATCGTCAAGCACGATTCGCGCTGGCTATCGGCCTATAGCTTCAACAGCCAATGCCGCGTGAAAGAAGGGGATCTGATCGTTGCGGGCGCACCACTTGCGGACGTGCGTGGTCAAGGTTCGGCAGCAGCGCTACATTTCGAAATTCGCAAGGATGGCACGCCGGTCGACCCACGCGATCTGATGGAGAGCCGCTGACGATGCGGCGCGTAGCGGCTGGCTCTACTCAGCGCTCGAGCAGACTGCGCTTGTTTGGCTTGCCGTTCCACTCGTCGGAGTCTGGCAGCGCGTCCTTTTTCTCGGTGATGTTCGGCCAAACCTCGGCGAGCTCGCGATTGAGTTCCAAGAAATCTTGTTGATCAGCCGGCAACTCGTCTTCTGAGAAGATCGCATTGACAGGGCACTCGGGCTCGCACAGGGCACAGTCGATGCACTCGTCGGGATGTATGACCAGCATGTTCGGGCCTTCGTAGAAACAGTCTACGGGGCATACTTCCACGCAATCCGTCAGCTTGCACTTGATGCAGTTCTCACCGACTACGAACGTCATCGCCTGACCTGGGCCTGGAAAAAAGCGCCGTATTCTAACGGATAAATTTGGCGAGTACAGGGCAGCTTTCTCCGCGAACCGCTGGCGCCATGTGCGACCTGCGATTCGGCCTCTCGAGGTGCACGGTCGCTCCATGAACTAGGGGCGTTGTCTTTGCCGTCGATCAAACGCCGTCAAGACGAGGACTCATCGACTTCGCTTTTCAGCGCGTAGAGCAGCGCCATCGCCTCGCGCGGTGAGAGCGAGTCGGGCTCGATTGCTGCGAGGCGCTCGATGACGGGGTGTGTGGGCGGTGCGACGAACAGGTCGCCCTGCGCGCCATTGGCCCCGGTACCTAGACCAGCTTCGAGCGTTTCCAGTTTGGCGCGTGCCTCGGCGAGCACGCTGGCCGGAATACCGGCCAGACGCGCGACCTGCACACCATAACTGCGACTCGCGGGACCGGGATTTACGGCGTGCAGAAAAACGATCCGGCCGCGATGCTCCGTAGCGGCGAGATGCACGTTGCGGACACTGGTGAGTGTGGTCGCGAGCTCGGTGAGTTCGAAGTAGTGCGTCGCGAACAATGCGAATGCGCGCAATTTCCTCGCGATGTGCGATGCCGTAGCCCACGCGAGTGCGAGGCCGTCATAGGTGCTGGTGCCACGGCCGATCTCATCGAGTAGCACTAGGCTCGACGCGGTGGCGTTGTTCAAGATGGTCGCCGTCTCGGTCATCTCAACCATGAACGTCGACCGCCCACCCGTTAAGTCGTCGGCCGCGCCGATGCGCGTGTAGATGCGATCGATCGGGCCAATGGTTGCCGCACGTGCGGGTACGAAACTGCCGGTGTGTGCGAGCAGCACGATCAGCGCGATCTGTCGCATATAAGTGGATTTGCCGCCCATGTTCGGCCCGGTAATGACGATCATGCGATTGTCATCGTCGAGTCGTATGTCGTTGGGCACGAACGGCGTATCGAGCACGGCTTCGACGACCGGATGTCGACCTTCGAGAATTTCGATGCCAGCCGTATCGACGAGTGTGGGACGACACCAACGGAGTGTCCGCGCGCGTTCTGCCAAGCCGCTCAACACGTCGATCTCCGCGATTGCTTGTGCCGCCGCCCTGAGTGGGGCTCTTTCCTCGTTGACGTGATCGAGCAGCGCGTCGTAAAGCGCGCGCTCGCGGCTGAGCGCGCGCGACTCCGCGGTCAATGCCTCGTCTTCGAACGTCTTCAGCTCGGGCGTGATGTAGCGCTCTGCGTTCTTAAGCGTCTGCCGGCGTTGATAGTGCGGCGGTACACGGTCGGCGGCCGAACGAGAAAGCTCGATGTAGTAGCCATGCACGCGGTTGTAGCCCACCTTCAGCGAACTGATACCGGTGGCGACGCGCTCTCGTTCTTCGAGCGCGGCAAGCCACACGCCGGCATCGGTCGCGTGGCTGCGCAGCCGATCGAGTTCGGCATCGAAGCCTGGTGCAATGACGCCGCCGTCGCGCAGTACTGCAGGCGGCGATTCAATGATGGCACGGGTCAGGTACGCCGCTAGCGGTTCGAAGCCGTCGATTGCAGTGCGCAGTGCAACCAGCCGGCTCGCCTCGATCGGCGCGAGCGCAGCAGCCAGCACCGGCAGCGCGGCGAGACCATCGCGTAGGCGTGCGAGGTCGCGGGGTGGTGCCGACTTCAACGCCACACGCGTCACTATTCGTTCGAGATCGCCGATCACGCCCAGCGGCGCTTGGATTCGCTCGTCGGTGAACGACTCGCCGATCGCAGCGACCACGTCCTGCCTCGAACCGACGGTCTCGCGCTCTCGGCACGGTGCATTCAGCCACTGCCGCAAGAGCCGCGCGCCCATCGGCGTGGACGTTGCATCGATCACGGCGAACAAAGTGTGCTGACGCGAACCATCGAAGCGTTGGTCGATCTCGAGATTGCGGCGTGTCTGGGCATCGAGGACGATGGCATCGGTCGCAGCCACGCGTGTGAGCGACGCAATGAACTCGAGTGCCTGCTGGTGATTGGCTTGCGCATAGCTCAGCACAGCCGCCGCAGCGCCGAGACCGAGGTTCAGCGATTCGCAGTCGAAACCCGTCAAATCCTGAGTGCCGAAATGGCGCAGCAATGCGGCGCGCCCAAGCGTTGGGTCGAATTGCAGCGGGTCGCGATGCGTGCACGTGGTACGTTCACCGCACAGCGATGCGACCGGATCGCCGTCGGGCACCAAGCATTCGCTCGGCTGCAAGCGTGCGAGTTCGGCGGCCAATGCGGCGCTGCCTTCGAGCTCGGTTACGAAGAACCGCCCGGTCGAGACGTCGAGCCAGCTGATGCCAAAGCGATCGCCACGCGTTGCGATGCCGCACAAGAGGCTCTCGGCGGTGGCATCGAGCAATGCCTCCTCGGTGAGCGTGCCCGGCGTCACGATGCGCTGCACGCGGCGCTCGACCGGTCCTTTGGCCACGGTTGGATCGCCGATTTGCTCGCAGATCGCCACCGATTCGCCCAACCGAACGAGCCGGGCGAGATAGCTGTCGGCCGCGTGATAGGGCACGCCGCACATGGGGATCGGTGCACCGGCCGACTGGCCGCGTGCCGTCAAGGTGATGTCGAGGAGCCGCGCGGCCTTCTTGGCATCGTCGTAAAACAGCTCGTAGAAATCCCCCATGCGGTAGAACAAGAGCGTATTCGGATGCTCGGCCTTGATGCGCAGGTACTGCTGCATCATGGGTGTATGGGCCGGCGTGTGGGGGGCTTGCGGCATGGGTCAGCGAGTCAATCAGAGGGGTCCATGAGCGTCAACTTGGTGCGCCGTTTGCCAGCGCGCGTGTGAGAATTCGACGGACCTTGGCCGATTCGACTCGATTGGTTGTTGTCATGGCTACTGTTTGAATATACAGTACCCGCCATTGACCGGATTTCTTCGCACCCAGGAGTCATCAAAGGAGCCATCATGAGCGACGCCAACGCCAACTCGAACAAGGGCCGCGCACTTTCAGCTGCGCTTGCACAGATCGAACGTCAATTTGGCAAGGGCTCGATGATGCGCTTGGGCGACCGTGAACCCGAGGCCGTGCCGGCCATCTCGACTGGATCGCTGGGGCTCGATTTGGCGCTCGGAGTCGGCGGCCTGCCACGTGGCCGAGTGGTGGAGATCTACGGCCCGGAGTCGTCAGGCAAAACGACGCTCACGCTGCAGGTCATCGCCGAGGCGCAACGCGCCGGCGGCACGTGTGCGTTCATCGACGCCGAACACGCCCTCGATCCCATCTATGCAGAATCGTTGGGTGTCAATACCGACGACTTGCTGGTCTCACAGCCGGATACCGGTGAGCAAGCACTAGAGATCTGCGACATGATCGTGCGTTCCGGGGCGGTCGACGTGGTGGTCATCGACTCGGTCGCCGCGCTCACCCCGAAGGCCGAGATCGAAGGCGAGATGGGCGACTCCCACGTCGGCTTACAAGCGCGACTGATGAGTCAGGCGCTGCGCAAGATGACCGCCAACATCAAACATTCGAACACGCTCGTCATCTTCATCAACCAGATTCGCATGAAGATCGGCGTGATGTTCGGCTCGCCGGAAACCACCACCGGTGGCAATGCACTCAAGTTCTATTCTTCGGTACGGCTCGATATTCGCCGCATCGGCGCGGTGAAGGAAGCCGACGAGGTAACCGGCAACGAGACGCGCGTAAAGGTGGTCAAGAACAAGGTGGCGCCGCCTTTCCGGCAAGCCGAGTTTCAGATTCTCTACGGCAAGGGCATCAATCGCGCCGGCGAAATCGTCGATCTCGGCGCCAAGCTCGGCATCGTCGACAAGTCGGGCGCGTGGTACAGCTACAAAAACGATCGCATCGGACAAGGTAAGAAGAACGCCTGCGACTATCTCGATCAGAACCCCGAGGTGGCGAAGGAGATCGAAGTGGCCATTCGAACCGAGATGCTGCCGAAGGCGCGCAGCGGCAAGAGCGGTGTCTCGTCCAATGCCGACGAATCGAGCGCCGTCGAGATGAGCGATAGTGCGTGACTCGGATCTCGTGAGCGAATGCGTCGCGACGCATGATGCAGATGCTGCATTGATCGAGCGTGTGCTCGAAACATTGACCGAAGGCAATCTGTTGTCCGATGGCCGCTTCGTCGATGAGTTCGTACGGTCGCGTATCGCGCGCGGTCGAGGACCACTGCGCATTCGCGCCGATCTGGAAGGACGCGGCATCGCGGACGAAGTCATCGACGCTGCGCTGACGCACCCAGCGAGCTTTTGGCTCGAGCGCCTGCACGTGGTACGTGAGAAGAAATTCGGCTCGACCGTGCCCGCCGACCGGGCTGATTGGGGACGGCAGGCCCGCTTTCTTGCCCAGCGCGGTTTTCCGGCCGACCTCATTTATCGGAGCCTGGACGCGGCCGAATAAGCGCGCATTCGGTATACTTGCGCCCCTTTTTCGCTCGGCTCAGGACCGATGAAAACGGCGGACATCCGCTCCCGCTATCTCGAGTTTTTCGCGGCGCGCGATCATCGCATCGTGCCGTCCAGCGCGCTTGTGCCTTTGAATGATCCCACGCTCATGTTCACCAACTCCGGCATGGTGCAATTCAAAGATGCGCTGATTGGCGTGCAAGTACCTCGATACAAGCGTGCCGTGTCCGCACAACGCTGTGTCCGGGCGGGCGGTAAGCACAACGATCTCGAGAACGTCGGCTACACGGCGCGTCATCACACGTTCTTCGAGATGATGGGCAACTTCAGCTTCGGTGACTACTTCAAGGAAGACACCATTCGGTGGGCATGGGAATTCATCTCCATGGTTCTCAAGGTACCCACGGATCCGCTATTGGTGACGGTGCATCCCGACGACGATGAGTCGCGCACCTTGTGGCGCGAGATGATCGGCATACGGGAAGACCGCATCGTGTCGGTTGCCGAGAATTTCTGGGCGATGGGCGATACCGGTCCCTGTGGACCGTGCACCGAGATCTTCTACGACCACGGGCCGTCCGTGCCCGGTGGTCCGCCTGGCTCGCCGGACGAAGACGGCGATCGCTTCGTCGAGTTCTGGAATCTCGTGTTTCCGCAATTCGACCGTTCACCCGACGGCACATTGACGCCGTTGCCGAAGCCCGGAGTAGACACCGGCATGGGGCTCGAACGCGTGGCGGCCATCATGCAAGGCGTACACAGTAACTACGACACCGACGTGTTCCGCGATCTGATGCGTGAGGTGGGACGAATTGCAGGCCTCAACGACCCCGATGCGATTCGTCGTAATCCATCCGTGCGAGTGATCTCGGATCACATCCGTTCGTGCAGTTTCTTGATTGCCGACGGTGTCATGCCGAGCAACGAGGATCGCGGCTACGTGCTACGCCGGATCATCCGGCGCGCGCTTCGCCATGGCCACAAGCTCGGCATCAAAGGCACGTTCTTCCACAAGTTGGTGGCGCCACTCGAGCACGAAATGGCGAGTGCCTACCCCGTAATCACGGAGCAGCAGGCACACGTGACCAAAACGCTGCTCGCCGAGGAGGAACGCTTCGCCGAGACCCTGAGCCAGGGTATGGAATTGCTCGAGCGCACCATCAAAAGCTTGCAAGGAGACGTGATCCCGGGTGACGTAGTCTTCAAGCTGTACGACACGTATGGATTTCCCGCCGACCTGACGGCTGATGTCGCTCGTGAGCGAGGCCTCACGGTCGACAGCGCTGGCTTCGAAGTTGCGATGGATGCGCAGCGCGAACGAGGCCGGGCAGCGGGTCGCTTCGATGCCGATATCGGTCAGCGAATCCGCGTCGAGCAACCGGTCGAGTTTCTTGGCTACGACACGCTGACTGCAGATGCCAAGGTGCTCGCGCTGTATCGCCTGGGCAACGACGACGTGAAGTCCGTCGAGGTGTTGGATGGCACCAGCGACGGCGTCGTGGTGCTCGATCGCACGCCGTTCTATGCGGAGTCGGGCGGGCAGGTCGGTGACCAGGGAACACTCGAAAACAGTACCGCGCAGTTCGACGTTGTCGATACCACGGCCAATGGACCGCAATACCTGCACCGCGGGCACGTGACAACGGGTGAGTTCAAAGTCGGTGATCGAGTTCATGCGAGTGTCGGCGGTGAACGGCGCCGACGAACGATGGTGCATCACTCAGCGACGCACCTTCTGCACGCGGCGTTACGGAGGGTTCTGGGCGTGCATGTGCAGCAGAAAGGTTCGCTGGTCGATCACGAACGGTTGCGCTTCGACTTCTCCCATGGTGCACCGGTGACGGCCGATCAGATTGAAGCAATCGAGACGTTGGTCAACGACGAGGTGCGTCGTAACACCGAGGTCGCCACGGAGTTGTTGCCGTTCGATATGGCCGTCGAGCGCGGCGCCATGGCGTTGTTCGGTGAAAAGTACGGCGATGAAGTGCGTGTGTTGACCATGGGCGGCGGGTTCTCGGTCGAATTGTGTGGCGGTACGCACGTACGGCGCACCGGCGACATTGGTGTCGTGCGGCTGACGTCCGAGTCGGGCATTGCCGCTGGAGTGAGGCGCATCGAGGCGGTCGCAGGCGCGGCTGCGTTATCGTACATTCGCGGCATCGAGGCCGATCTCGATGAAGCCGCACGGGCGGTTAAGTCGAGTCGCAAGGACGTGCTGAGCAAGATCCGCTCGCTGGTCGATCAGCAGCGCGAGCTCAGCCGTGAACTCGAGCAAGTGAAAGCCAAGCTCGCGGCCAATCAAGGTGTCGAGCTCGTCGACCGCGTCAAGACAGTAAAAGGCGTCAACGTACTCTGCGCCGAGGTGAGCGGCCTCGACGCAAAAGGATTGCTGTCGACGCTCGATACATTGAAGTCGAGACTCGGCAGCGCGGTGATCGTTCTTGCACAGAAAGACGGCGCGACGGTCGATCTCATTGCGGGTGTTACGAAGGATCTGACCGACCGTGTCAAGGCAGGCGATGCCATCAAGGCGCTCGCCCCGTTGGTCGGCGCCAAGGGGGGCGGTCGTCCTGACATGGCGCGTGCCGGCGGCGGTGATCGGCCGGACGGTGTGTCGAAATTGCCGGCGGCGGTCGACCAGTGGGTCGCTGAGCGGATCTAGCCATGGCGCGATACGTTCAGAAGTTCGGCGGCACGTCGGTCGGCTCGATCGAACGCATCCGCGCCGTCGCGGACAAGGTAGCGGGGTTCCGCGCGGCGGGGCACGACATCGTGGTCGTACTGTCGGCCATGAGTGGCGAGACCAACCGATTGGTTGCTCTTGGCAACGAGATCTCGCCACGCCCCGATCCCCGCGAGATGGACGTGCTGCAGGCGTCCGGCGAGCAGGTCACCATCGCGCTGCTCGCCATGGCACTCAAGGACCGCGGCCATCCGGCAAGGTCGTATCTCGGCCACCAAGTGCCGATCGTCACCAACGATGCCCACATGAGAGCGCGCGTCGAACGCATCGATACGGAGCGGCTCGCAGCCGACTTGTCCGCGGGTGTCGTGCCCGTCATTGCGGGCTTTCAGGGGGTGGATCCGGGTGGCGATGTCACCACGCTCGGCAGAGGTGGTTCGGATACCACGGCGGTTGCGGTGGCAGTCGCACTGGGGGTGGATGAGTGCCAGATCTACACCGACGTCGACGGTGTCTATACGGCAGATCCGCGTATCGTCGAGAATGCGGCCCGCCTTGCCAGTGTCACCTTCGAAGAGATGTTGGAACTCGCGAGCCTGGGATCGAAAGTTCTGCATCCGCGTTCGGTCGAGTTCGCGGGCAAATACGGCGTGTCGCTGCGCGTGCTGTCGAGCTTCGAGGATGGTCCCGGCACGCTCATTACCACCGAGGAACACAAGATGGAGAACCCGGTAGTTGCCGGCATCGCCTACTCGCGTGACGAAGCCAAGATCACCATGGTGGGGGTACCGGACGTGCCTGGCGTTGCATCGAAGATCTTGGGGCCGATCGGGATTGCCAACATCGACGTCGACATGATCGTGCAGAACGTGGGCGCCGACGGCTTGACCGACTTCACTTTTACCGTCAAGCGCAGCGACTACGAGCAAGCGAAGGAGTTACTCGAGTCTGTGCGTACGTCGCTGGGTGCTCGCCAACTCACGGGTGACAACAAGATCGTAAAAGTCTCCGTGGTGGGCGTCGGTATGCGTTCTCACGCCGGCGTGGCGAAGACCATGTTCGACGCGCTCGCGGCCGAGTCGATCAATATCCAGATGATTTCGACGTCGGAGATCAAGATCTCGGTGGTCATTGCAGAACGCTATCTGGAACTCGGCGTACGAGCGATCCACTCGGCATTCGGATTGTCCACGGAGCCGCGCGCGGAATAGCACGGGATTTGTGTTTTCGTTGCCACCGACGCAGACTCTGATCCGCGGCGCAGTCGATCCCGCAAGAAGGATCGCCGCCGGTAGCAAGGACCGCGACAAGGGAGGAAGGACGGATGTTGATTCTGACGCGCCGCGTGGGCGAGGCATTGGTCATCGGCCAGGACGTGACGGTCACGGTCCTCGGTGTCAAAGGCAATCAGGTGCGGCTCGGGGTGAATGCGCCGCGCGAAGTTGCCGTTCATCGCGAAGAGATCTACGAGCGCATCCACAAGGAGCGCAACGTTCAGGTCTTGGAGCGAAAGCCCTAGTACGCAACAGGCTCTCGGTCGTTGGCTCTGCTACCATTCGCAGCCTTCGGAGAGGTGGCCGAGTAGGTCGAAGGCGCTCCCCTGCTAAGGGAGTATGGGCCAAAAGCTCATCGAGGGTTCGAATCCCTCCCTCTCCGCCAATGAAAACCAAGGGCCCATCGGGCCCTTTTTTGCGTTTTGGCGGAGAGTTGAGGAAGAGAACCGTGGTTCGACAAAAGCGCAGGACTGCGCTTTTGGACGCTGTCGCCACGCGACAGCGGTCGCACCTTGCAGTTCTGCGAGTCAGTTTCTCTCTTCACGCATCAGATCCAGAAGCGCATCCCAGTCACTCTGGACAGTATCCGACGCGATCCGATTGGGTTGCTGCTTTCCGCATACCGTGCAGCGATGGAGGATCTGGAATCCCTTGCGGCCACGCCGCACGCCGATGGGTTTCATAGGCGCACAACAACCGCTCGCGCGATCTCCAGGGCGCGTGCCGTCGACATGGAGCGACCATAAGCAGAATGGACAATGATTACGGTAGCTTCCATTGGTAACCGGCTCGACGTCTGCCTCGCAGTGAACACACGTGAAGCCGCGGTTCTCGTCTGCCCTTGCCAAGTCCCGTCTCCATCCATGCAACGCAATGGAAAGGAGCGGGTGCGGTTTGCTCTTACCGTAGGTTTCCAGGCTCACATAGGGAGAGGTCAGTTCACCGCGACGCTTTCGGCGGCGCGATTACTTTCGGTTCCGACTTCCTCAGAGCGATTTCATCTCTGATTCCGGACCTCGACCGGCTTTGGTGTCTTGTACCGGCCACTGTAACGCGGAGCGCTATCTGCGATGCTCCACCTTCCACCGATAGACGTTCACCCAAGTTCACTGGCTTCGGCGTCCTCCCCGACTACGGGACTTGACGGCGTATCTTGTTTGCTCGACCGATAAATTCATTCCTCGTGAATGTCTCGCAATCCTATCAGCTAGCCCACCTGCGAGGCACGGCGACACCGTCTGCGCGAGACACACCGTTGCAGCGGATTGACTCGGACAACGGTCAGAATGTGCGCATCCACACCGTCGCTAGCCATCGCCGTCGCGGTATCGTGCATCGAATGCTCCAGTCGCTCGAGCGGCGGGGTTCGACGTCGGCGGCGAAGCATCGAAGAGCGAAAGAGGAGAGATTCGTGATAACTGAATGATTGTTCAGTTGGTTTCCCCGTAGTGTGATGGATCCCCAACCGGTCAATCCGGTCAATGCCGAGTTCGACTTCTGGAGGAGGCGCGGACATGACCATCCACTCGTGGCCGTATCGAGTTTTCGTCGGGGTGCCGAATCTGCTGGTGAATACCTGCTCGGTGTCGCTGGTAGGGTGTGGCATGAGAAGGACACGAACGACGGTATCTACGCTTGTCCTGATTGTTGCGCTGGGCGGCTGCGGTGGGGGTGGTGGTGATGCAGCGCCCCCGCCGAAGCCTGCGCAACCTCAACCTCCGGTCGCGGGAAACGCCCCGCCACCTCAAGCGCTGCCGACCAGTAACGGCGATACGGGCGGCGGTCATTGGTGGGGGGCCGTAAGCCGGGCGGGCCAGGTGATCAATGACGCGTTTTGTCTACTCGTGGAACAGGGAGAACTCGCTTGTGTCCTGCTCGACCAGACTCCGCCTCCGATCCCTTCCGTACCGCCCTACATCAGAGACCGGATCGTAGGCGCGTTGCACGGAGCAGTTCAGGTCTCCAATTCCATCGAGGCCGTTGGATCGGGAAAGACTTATGCGATTCCTGGACATGTACTCGCCGATGGCAACTCCGTCGTCGCTGACCTTACGATCAACGGCGGCTCGGTCCACGACAACGACAGCAAGCTGGAACTGAAGTACGAAAGCCTTGGGAATGAAGACACGTTCAGCGGGAATTTCGACCACTACTACGTTGCAATGAAGCCGGCGCTCCTTTGGCACGTCGAAGGGCTGTACCCGAACTTCGACATTTACGGAGATCCGGCTTCGCTGTCGATCGACGATGCCGGTGCGCTCGACGTACAGAGCGTATCTGGGTGTGTGGGTAGTGGGCTGATTGGCAACGTGCCGCTACCCGCAGATCCCAGCATAGAGGCCTACAACGCCTATACCGTCGAGCTCAGACTCGACGATTGCGGCGACCTCGACGGGGATTATCGAGGCTTGGCCACCCTGATCGACTTCTCCTGGGTCAACGGCACCGACAATCTCGTCATCGCGGTCTTCAACGACACTGCCGCATTGGTAGGCGAAGCTGTGAAGTACTGAACCGCCGACCGGAGGGTTTGAAGACTCTGTGAGCGGGAAGCCCACGAATCACGTGTCTGCGTTCGAATTGGGATCTCGAACGGAACGGGCGAGTCGGTCGAATACAGGATCGTCGCGCAACCAGTCGTAGATTGGATTGTCGAGTCCCAGGAGACCTGCCATGGGGCCAAACAGAGAATTCGACGACGCGCGCGCTCTCGCGAACCACTTCAAGGCACCTTCTTTGTCCTGCAGCCCAACGTACACGATGGCCAGCAGCGCGGGAACATCCTTTGCTTCGGCCTGCACCAGCAACCGCTCGACCAGTGCGCTTGCGGTGGCTACATCACCGGAACGGGCTGCGATGAAACTGCGGCCCGCGAGAACGTGGGGCGATCCCGGAGAAACCAGCTCAGCGATCGCAAAAGCCCTCTCGGCCTCGCTATATCGCCCGTATGCCGCGTACGCCCAAGCCAGACGTAGGTTCGCATTGAACTGCCATGGCTCGAGTTCGACCGCTCGTTGCATGAGTTCCATGCCTTCGTCGGTCTGATGGTTGGCTACTAGCTCCAGTCCAAGCCGACCGATGAAGTTCGATGACAAGGGATCGAGAAGGACGGCCTCTCGATACTGCGCGATCGCCTCGGTGCCGCGACGTCGGTTCGAGAGGAAGTTGCCGTACCCATGTCGCGCGTCTGCAGAGGTGGGGTCGAGCGCCAGTGCTAGACGATACTCCTGCTCGATCTCCAGGTCGGTTTGCTCGCTTTTCGGGAACAACAGGCTCAGTACACCGGCCATCGCCCAATGCGCGTCTGCAAGATCTGGATCGAGTTCAATCGCCCGACGTGCGGCCACGATCGCGGCATGCCGAATGTCCTCCGCGGGTATCGACTTGACGAGCGTGTTTCCACCCAGCGTTGCATAAGCAATGGCCAGACTGGCATAGGCAGCCGCGAACTGCGGATCCGCCTCGATCGCATTCCGGAAGTACTCGAGGCTTTTGGTTACCGACTGCCGGTTGCGCTGGTTCCAGAGATGACGGCCCCGTAGATACGACTCGTGCGCCGCGGCGTTGGTCGACCGTGCGGCGGAGACTTGCGCAGTGGCCACCCGGTCGCTCTCCGTCTCAATAGCATCGCCGATGTCGCCCGAGGGCATGGGCCCTTCAACCGCATTGTTGGCATTGTTGCGGACTATGTAGATTCCGGTGAGCACGCTGAACAGTGTACACATGACCAGCGCTGTGCTTGCCGTGCGCCATCTCGGCCGAGATCCTGATTGAATCGCAGTCGACGGGGTAGCAAGCACATCTTTGGCACCGCTCCATCCGGGCTCTTTGCCCTTTGAGAACGGGATTTGAACGCCTTGCTCCTCCTGGCCAAGTTCCGAGGACTCACAGGTGTCGACAGGGTGGATGAACCGATACCCGACGCGATGAAGGGTCTCGATGTATCGCGGGCTTTCGGCTGAATCGCCGAGAACCTCGCGCAGTTTCGCGATCGCGTTGTTGAGTCCATGGTTGAAATCGACGTAGACGTTCGATGGCCAAACCCTGGCACGAAGCGCATCGCGAGTGACGACTTCGCCGGCCTGTTCAAGTAGCAGCTCGAGTACTCGAAACGGCTGAACCTGCAGCCGGATTCGCTCCGAGTTGCGCAAGAGTTCAAACGCATCGGGCCGCAGTTCGAATTCTGCGAATCGGAATGGTGCGTGACGCGGGCCAGGCGCCATGAGGACTCCCGGTGCCACAACGGCACGAGTATACCCAGAAGCCCAGATGACGGGTGAGGGTAGTCTCGCACGCGCCCACCAACGCCGCTTCGTGGCATGACTGCCTGTGGTGCGCAATTGCCAATCGATGTGCTGATCGCGGATCCGTTGCGGCCTACCAATCGTCTGTAGCAATTGGTAGCGACGCCGGCCAGACTATCGATTCAAAACGCGCAACGACACTCGAGGAGACCGACCGATGGATTTCAAGCTGCCAAAGGAACTCGTCGACTACCTGGACGAGCTCGATCTCTTCATCGACAAGGAAATCAAGCCACTCGAACAGCGCGACGACAACATGCGCTTCTTCGATCATCGCCGCGAGCACGCGCGTACCGATTGGGATAACAACGGTCTGCCGCGGCCCGAGTGGGAGACATTGCTCGGTGAGGCGCGGCAACGCGCCGACAAGGCGGGCCATCTGCGCTTCGCGTGGCCGAAGAAATACGGCGGCAAGGGCGGCTCCAATCTCTGGATGGCGGTGATTCGTGAGCACCTCGCGGCCAAGGGACTCGGGCTCCACAACGATTTGCAAACGGAACACTCGATCGTCGGCAACAACCCGTTCATCGTCATGTTCGAGGAGTTCGCCACACCCGAGCAGTTCAAGCGGTACGGCGACGACGTCATGAACGGCCGCCTACGTACAGGCTTCGGACTCACCGAGCCGAACCATGGCTCGGATGCGACGTTCATGGAGACACGTGCCGTGCCGGAAACGAAGAACGGCAAGTCCGGCTGGCTCGTCAACGGCGAGAAGATGTGGACCACCGGCATGCACCACGCGAACTACATCATGACGTTCGCGCGGACCTCGGGTAAGGATGGCGACGCACGAGGCATCACGTGTTTCATCGTGCCGGCGGACTCGCCGGGCGTGAAGGTCGAAGAATACCTGTGGACCTTCAACATGCCGACCGATCATCCGCGCGTATCGCTCAAGGACGTTTGGATACCGGAAGACAGCTATTGGGGTGAGATCGGCGGTGGACTGGCGATCGGGCAGAGCTTCGTGCATCAAAACCGTATCCGCCAGGCGGCGTCGTCACTCGGCGCGGCGGTCTACTGCATCAATGAAAGTGTTGCGTATGCGCGGCAAAGGAAACCGTTCGGTAAGCCGCTGTCCAACAACCAGGCGATTCAATGGCCGCTGATCGAACTCCACACGCAAGCGCAGATGCTGCGTCTTCTCATCCGCGAAACCGCCATCGCGATCGACGAGATGCCGCACCGGGAAGTCGAGCGCACGATTTCCGACCGAGTCTCGATGTGCAACTACATCGGCAATCGGCTGTGCTGTGATGCGGCGGATCGGGCGATGCAGGTACACGGCGGCATGGGCTATTCGCGCCACAAGCCGTTCGAGCACATCTATCGTCACCACCGCAGGTATCGCATCACCGAAGGCTCGGAGGAGATTCAGATGCGTAAGGTCGGTGCGTATCTGTTCGGCTATGCAGGGCCCCGGAAGGACGAGTTCACACAGCTGTATGGGCCGGCCAAGCTGTCATAGCGGTACATCAATGCGGCGATGACGCGATTGCGTCATCGCAGCATGCCTCGTGGCCGACCACGCCAGCGCGGTCCAGCAGCGCCCGGAAGCGCGGTTGGTCGCGATAGGCATCGAAACTTGAGACTGTCCACAGCGGCAGCCATGGGAAGTCATTTCCTTCGGCGCAAGCGAGACCAGCATCATTCGGCGTCTTCGCTAGGCACTCTCTGAATGCCACGGCTGTTTCGAAGCAGGCGTACATCTGCACTGCGTCGCCCAGGGCTGCGTACACCGAAATCACACCACGGCAGGGTCGGCCGGTCTCGCGAACACGCGCGGCAAGTCCCTCGAGAAGACCGCGCCATTCCGACCGTGCGTAGTCTTGCTGCGCGGCGCGCCCGAACGGTCCGTCGCCCGCAAGCAGCGTGACCGCGTCCCGCTCGCGTCCCGCCGCACGCAATGCGAGCCCAAGCGCCAACCGTGCGTCGTTGAGATATCCATCGGCGGTGATCTCGGGATCGGTGACCAATGTTACGGCTGTTTCGTCGTCACGGAAAATCGACGCGGCAATTGCAGCGAGCGAGTTGTGGACGATGTGTTCTGGTGGAAAACGGTGAGGCGCGAGCCGGACCTCCGTGCTCATTCGGCCGAACTCACGGCGCGCCTTTTCCCATTGGCCGAGGTTGATCAACGCGGTGAAATAGGATTCGAGCGCTTGCCCAACGTCAGCGACGGGCCGCCACGACGGTACCTGCTCGACGAGGTCAACTGCCTGTTGCCAGGCCCCTGCTCCTACGTAGAAGCCGGCGAGGTTGCCAACGGCAATAGGGTTCTGCGGATCCAGCGCTACGGCACGCTGGAAGGCATCACCGGCAGCCCACATATCTCGCGCGTCCATGCCACGCGAAAATGTGAGTATGTAGCTGAATCCCAATCCGACCCACCCCTGCGAGTACTCGGGATCGATGGTGATCGCTTGCTCATTGTATTCGAGCGCCTGTCGAATCTCGTCGTCACTGAGCATTGCGATCGGTTTCGAGAACTTAAGATCGAGTGCTTTGCGGTATAAGCGATAGGCGCGCTGATCGCTCGTCCCGAATCGCGCCTGGTCGATTGCGCTGCGTCCCGACACCTCGGGTGACCGTCCAAGCGTTGCCTCGATGGCGCCGACGACCGACCGCGCCACATGACGCTGCACTTCGAACATCTCGTCGGGCGCGAGATCGTACCCTGCCGACCACAACTGTTCTTGATTGGAGGTACGCAGCAGTTGCGCGGTGACGATGGCCCTGTCCGCTGTTCCTTGCACGCTCCCACGTACGAATACGTCGGCATTCAGCCGCGTCAGGCGCTGCTGTAGATCAGGCTGCTCCTCGAATCCTCGTGGTAGCGGCTTTACCACGACCCAATCGACACGGGCTAAGTAGATCGAGAGTGATTCCGTGAGGCCGTCGGCGATCCAGCGCTGATCCGGATCGGGGCCCACACTATCGAAAGGTAGCACCGCAATTGTGATGGATGTCGGCGCGGCGTTGGGGTCCAACGTGGCTCGGCTGTAGACGAACCAGCCCAACATCCCTGCGAGCCCGAGCGCCAAGAGCGCGAGCATGAGCCGGTTGCGGTGGCGGGTCACGAACGTTGATTGACGGCGGGGGCGGGCCGAAACGGCGGCCGGGACTTCAGGCGCTAGCGGCACCACCGGCGCGATGGTGCGATAGCCGCGCTTGACGATCGTTTCCAGATAATCAGGCTGGCGAGGATCGTCGCCCAATGCACGCCGCAGTTGGTTGATGCGCCTGTGGATGGTGCTCTGTTCCACCACGCGACCGGGCCAGATGGCGTCGAGTAACTCGTCCGCGGACACGACGCGGCCGTCGTTCTCGATGAGGTAGACGAGCACATCCATCGACTTGGCATCGAGCTGCACCGACTCATTGGCGCGCGACAAGCGGTTCTGCGCCGACTGCACCAGCCAATCGCCAAAGCGATAGTCCGCCACTGAAGACTCGATATTAGCCTGCATGCTCGGCCACGCCTGGTACACGTTACCGTACGTGATCATGGCACCGCGTGCCGTGCCAGTCGATCCTCGTTGCACATTGCCCGCTGTTTGGTTCGTTGAATGACGACTCATCTGGTAGCGAAAGTGATGTCTTCGCCGATCCTCTTCTCGAGCAACTCGCCAGCGCTGATGCCTTTGCGCAGGCGCACGATTGATTTCGGTGTCGGCAGGTCCAAGTAGCGAACGCCGGGGCGATAGACGCGGAGTTCTCCTAGGTGATTCGCCATGAAGATGGGTTTGCCGATAGCTTCCGCCGACATAGTGTCAGCCACGCTGAAGAACTCGCGGTGTTTGCCACGTGCACCGTGCGTGTGCCAAAGCGCCGTTAGTACGCAGTCATTGGGAATCAGTATCGAGTATCGAACCGGCGCCTGACCTACTTCTCCCACGCCGTGTGTGTAGAAGTAGCTTCGCTCCTGGCAGTGCAGGATTCCGCCCACGTGCTCGCGGTTGGTTGCAACAGAATCGGGGTTGAAGCGGTGACTCGCGGCGGTGACGGCGCCGAGTTCCGAGTCGAACCCGGAGCCGGGCACCATTGAATCGGTCACCACTTGCGTCACGACATCGACGTTGTTCGAGACCTCGATCGTCGCGATTCGAGCGCGTGGCAACAGCGACATCGTGGCAGCCCCGATGAACGCACCGACCACGAGCGCAACCGCGAGGGTTGTCCAGGGTGCGGGTTGGGGCCGAGCCGCGGGCATGGAGCACTCCGTTCAGAACCCGGAGCATTGGGTCCGACCGCGGCCGGAGTCCTCCTATCCGGCTCCTATCGGGCTCCAATCGCACTGCGGTGCCTCTCCGCCACGTTTCACCGACGGTGGGGCCAGGGGTGATCGGCGTGCTCGCGTTGCGCAGTTACCGTGCCGGCGAAGCGGCCCGGACGTTCTGTGTGGCGCATCAGGTTGCGGGCGGCTGCCAGGGCATCCCGACCTCGAAACGAATGGCTGCCAGCTGCGCTGGCGCCAGCCCGTTGGCTTCGAGGAACGGTAGCCAACGTGGGTCGTTGCGTAAGTCGTCGAACCAGATGCTCTTGAGATCGTCGCCCAACCACGCATATGAGACCTCCGATGCCCGCCGCAGCCACTCGAACGCTCGGTCGCGCTCTTCCCGAAAAGCGAAGATGCTCGCGATACCGGCGGGATGATCATCGCCGTGACGTTCGATTGCATCGGCGAGCGCTTGGTCCGCAGCAATCCGGTCGCCCTGCGCAAACTCGATACGTGCGAGCCCAATGGAGCGCTCGTCGGATTGGCGTTCGCGTTCGATCTCCGAACGTGCCGCCGCAAGTTCACCGAGGCCCACTAGTGCCTCACCGATTGAGGCATGTGCGCCCGGGCGGTCCGGATTGAGTTCCAGCACGGTCTTGAACGATGCCATTCCATCTCGCCAATTCCGCCGCGCGAGATATCGAATACCTTGGTTCCACCAAGCGGGAACCGAGAGTGGATCGCACGAGATTTCGTACTTGCCCAGCTCGATGGCTTCGTCGATGCGGTCGAGATTGAACAGAAGCGCCGCGGCGCGGCCGACGATCCAGGGATCGGTCGGCTGTAGCGCAAGAGCGCGTTCCATACGCCGGGCCGCGGATTCGAGATCACGGTTGACGAAAATATCCAGCCAAGCCGCGTGTGCGTGGGCAGGTGCGTAGTTGGGTTCGATGCTCAAGGCTTGTTCGATCATCGAGCGCGATCTTGCAAACGCGTCGATTTCGCCAAGCGCGCGCATGTTGCCCTGTCGGAAGAGGTTCACTGCAAGGCCAGTCAGTGCGGCTACGTATCTAGGCTCGATTGCGAGCGCGCTTTCATAGAGCGATTGGGCATTTTGGATCGCGTCGCGATCGCCCAGATCGCTGGCGTGCCGCGCACGCAGATAGAGTGTGTAAGCCTCGATTGGGACCTGTTCCGTCTTCATCGGCCGAACGAGCGTCGCTTTCAGCTTGTCGACGACGTGCACTGCGATCTCGTCCTGAATCGCCAGAATGTCGTCGATTGCGCGATCGTAGCGTTCCGACCAGAGGTGGCGATCACTGCGCGCATCGATGAGCTTGATACTGATGCGAACGCGGTCTCCCGATAGCCGCACTGAACCATCCAGTACGTACGCAACACCGAGTCGACGTGCGATTTCGGGTAACGCGATATGCTGGCCCTTGAACGCAAACGCCGATGCCCGCGAGATCACGCGCAGCTCCGGCACCGCGACGAGCATGTTGAGCAGCTCCTCGGCGATACCGTCCGAGAAATATTCCTGATCGCCAGTGGGTGAGAGGTCGCTGAACGGAAGTACGGCGATCGAGCGATCTGTGGTTTTGGACGCGCCATCGCCGGCGTGGCCTTCATCTGGAGCTGTTCGGGGCGCCATTGGTTGCTCGCGCTTGAGCCCCTGTGGCGTCAGCTCATACAACCAAGTGACGGCCAGAGCTGGAACGAAACCTATGGCGAACACGACGACAGTGATGCGGGCGGGCGTATCGTCGAATCCGAACAACGGGAAGATCGTCTCCGCGACCTGGACCACCACCCATGCGATCACCGGGTAGGCGGTCGCGACGCGATAGACCTTGCGCCGCTTGAGTTCAGTCCACAGCGACAAGGTCGCGTCCGATGCAGCCATGAAGTGACCGGTGGAGAGAAGCCACGGCGCGGGGAGCCGGAGACACTAGCGGGTCACAAGCACTGGTAGAACGCCTTGCTGAGGCTGCCACCGCGCGAGTCGCCGACGATCGCGTTCTTCATCTGATTCATCACGTATGACATGCACACGTGTGCGTCCTGATCGATGACGATGATGGAACCACCGGCGCCAGCCCAGAACATCGCCCGATCGTTGGGCGACAACGGCATGAAGGCGCTTGGAAACGCATAACCTAGACCGAATTTGATGGGCAACATGAGTACCGCATCGCGACCATCGGTCTGCACCTCCTGAATGCGCCGACAGCCAGCTTCGGACATGAGTTCGACGCCGAACGCCTTGCCGCCGTTGGCAAGCACGGTCTGAGCGCGCACCACTGCGCGCGCATTGCCGTGACCGTTTGCCGCCGGAATCTCGGCACGACGCCAGCCTGCCGAGTTAGCCACGCCGGTTTCCATGCCGGCGCTAGTGAATACGCGGATGGGAATGGACTTGGGATCCAGCGCAGCGAATGCACTGCGTTCAGGTGGGGCGGATACGGGAATGATGTCGGCAATGCGGCCGAGGTCGTGATCCGCGACGCCGATGTGAAAGTCGGCACGCAGCGGACTTGCGATCTCTTCGCGAAAAAATGTACCCAGACTACGACCGGTAATCCGGCGCACCACCTCGCCGATCAAGAACCCCTGCGTAACCGCGTGATAGCCGCTCTTCGAACCGGGTTCCCACCATGGCGCCTGGCGAGCCAAATTGTCGACGCACAGATCCCAGTCGTAGAGATCATTTGTATCGATCTTCGGCTCGAAGCCTGGCACGCCGGCAGAGTGACTCATGAAATGCCGCACCTCGGTCCTTTCTTTGCCGTTTTGTGCGTATTCAGGCCAGTACTTGGCGACCGGCGCGTGGAAGTCGAGTTCGCCGCGATCGGCGAGCAACAGCGCACACAAGAACGACATGGTCTTGGTGGTCGAGTAGACACAGACGATGGTGTCGCGCTCCCACGGCAGCGACTTGGCTGCGTCGCGATGACCCGCCCAGAGATCGACCACGAACTCACCTTCGATGGTCGCGGCGAAGCTCGCCCCTACATCGCCATGTTCGGTGAAATTCCTTTCGAAGGCTTCGCGTACCGGGGCAAACCGCTCGTCACAGGTGCCATGGATTTGCAATTGCGTCCCTCGGGTCGAAAGGCAGCGACGTTAGCAGCAAGGTTGAACGGAGAAAAGCGCGCCGCCATGGTAGCCTGGCCGGTGTGAAACGCGCCGTCACCATCATCAGCGAAGGCGTTAGGCTCGCGGCCGATCTGTTCGTGCCAGACGATTTGGCAGTCCGTGAGCGACGCGCCGCCATTCTTCTGTGCCATGGCTGGGGTGGGCCGAAGTCACACCTGAGCGCCACCTATGCACCGTACTTCGCAGCCGCGGGCTTCGTTTGTCTCACCTTCGACTATCGCGGTTGGTTCGAAAGCGACGCGAGACTCTTGACCCTCGACCCGCAACCAGCGGTCGATGCCGATGGCTACATGATCGTGCGTGCCAAGCCGGTACGCGAGGTGGTCGATCCGTTCGATCAGGTTCGCGACATCCACAACGTGCTCGACTATCTGCTCTCCGAGCCCAGCGTCGATCCCGACCGACTCGGTCTCTGGGGTTCGAGCTTCGGCGGCGGCCACGTGCTGCACGTGGCAGGCACGGATCCACGCATCAAGGCGGTGGTCAGTCAAGTACCCGGGATGGGTCAAGCCGTCGATGCCAATGGCTATCCGGCCGTACCGGACGAGGCGCGCGCGGTCGGCAATGCCCTCGCGCGCGGTGACTGCGAGGTGGTGCCACGACCAGCGGATATGCCCGACTCATTGCGTGGCGTTGGCGATGTACGCACCTTGTGGCGATACCTACCGCGGGTCGCTGCGCGCAACATCCGCGTGCCGACGCTCATCATCGATCAGGAGATCGAGGAGTACGGTGGTCGTGAGAACTCCGGGCTCGCCGCCAAGGCCGCGATCCCTTCGACCACCCGAGTGGCATATCACGTCTTTCCAGGCACGCACTACGACGTCTACTCGAAGAATTACGAGGCGAGTGCGACGCTTGCCCGCGACTGGTTTCTCGAACACTTGGCATAGGAGGTATTGCACATGTCTTTTCATCACCTTGCGATTGCGACCCGCGACATGCCCGCAACGCATGCGTTCTATTCGGCTGCGATGGGATTCGATTTGGTGCGCGTGGAGAAGGCCCGTGCGCCGACCGGCGGTTGGGCCAAGCACTTCTTCTACGACACCGGCAATGGCGAGATGATGGCATTTTGGGAGCTGCACGACGATTCGATTCCGAAGGACTTCGCCACCTCGATCTCGGAAGGCTTGGGTCTACCGCAGTGGACCAATCACATTGCCTTCGCGGCCACTGACCTCGAGGATCTCGCACAGAAGCGTGATCGGTTGCGGCGCGCCGGCCATCGCGTGATGGAACTCGATCACCATTGGTGCACGTCGATCTACGCGACCGATCCGAACGGCATCATGGTGGAATTCTGCGTGACTACGGCAGCCTTCACGGCCGCCGATGCGGAGAAAGCGTTGTCCGCGGTGAACAGCGACGAACTACCAGACGATCCGCCGCCGATCCGCACGATGTGGGAGCCGCTGACGGCCTAGCGCGACGGCACGTGCTCGTGGATCGCCTTGGCGACCGTACCGGTCGCAATCAACGACGCGAGAATTTGATCGACCGCCACTCGCCAGGTCTCGTCGCGGGGCATGAACCAAGCCTTGGTCACCGGGGCTAGCAATAGCGTCGGATTGGAAAGGCAGAGGTCATTGTGCGTGAGCGACACGAGCTGTGCCTCGATGGCATCGGTGATCATGACGTCCGCTTTGCCTTGAGCGAGCGCGTCGAACACGCCGATGTTGTCGTCGTGCACGATGATGTGCGCGTGATGCACGTGCTGCTCGACGTAACGTTGATTGGTGCCTCCGGGATTGACGATGACCGTGACGTCGGCGCGATCCACGTCGGCAAGTGAAGCGAATCGATCGGCGACCGCGCAGCGCGCCAACAGTGTCTTCCCCGTGTCGAAGTAGGGCAGGGAAAAGAGACCGACGCGCCCGCGTTCGGCCGTGACGCTGATGCCGCTCATGGCGATGTCGAAGCGGCGTGCGTCGAGATCCGATTCGAGGCTCCGCCAGCTGGTCGGTACCCACTCGAGGTCGACCTCGAGTGCGGCGGCGAGCGCACGGGCGAGATCCACGTCGATGCCGGTCAATTCACCATCGATACGGTAGCTGAATGGTCGGTAGTCGCCGGTGGTGGCCACACGCATCGTGCCGCGCTCGCGCACATCGTCGAGCACGCCGCCGAGTGCCGCGTGGCTTGCGAGCCACAGAACGGCGAGTAACTTACGAATCTTCGTCTTCGCCGCCACGCAGCAGGTCGTACTTTTTTAGCAGGCCGCGCAGCTGGTGATAGGTGACACCGAGCAGCTCGGCCGCCTTACGCTGATTGAAGCGTGCGGCTTCCATGCCGGCCTCGATCAGGTCGATCTCGTATCTCTGCACGCGGGCTTTGAAGTCGATGGGCAAATCGCCACGTGCAACTGGCACGGGATCCGATGCCCCACCTGTCTCGGACGCAGGGGTTGGTGCGCCACTCGGCCGGTACGGCGATGCGAACGGATCGATTACAACCTCGGTCACGGGCTTCGCTGGATCCGGGTTGCGGTAAACACAACGCTCGACCACGTTTTTTAGCTCGCGCACGTTGCCCGGCCACTCATGCGCGAGCAGCGCTTCTGTCGCCTCTTTCGCGAAGCCTGGAAACAGCGCGTGCCCCAGTTCGCTCGCCATGTTTATGGCAAAGTGCTCGGCGAGCAGCAGGATGTCCTCGCGGCGCTCGCGCAGCGGCGGCAGTGTGATGACGTCGAAGGCGAGCCGGTCGAGGAGATCGAGGCGAAATTTGCCGGATTCGGCCAGCGCCGGCAGGTCTTCGTTGGTCGCCGCGACCAAGCGGACGTTGGTCTTCAAGGTCTTGCTGCCACCAACGCGCTCGTATTCGCCGTACTCGATGACGCGCAGTATCTTTTCCTGCACCAGCACCGAGGTGGTGGCGAGTTCGTCCAAGAACAGCGTGCCGCCGTCGGCCCGTTCGAAACGACCCTTGTGGGTGCGCGTGGCGCCCGTGAATGCGCCGGCTTCGTGGCCGAACAGCTCGGACTCGAGCAGTGAATCGCTGATCGCGGCACAATTGAGCTTGACGAATTCGGCGTCCCAGCGGTTTGAAAGGTAGTGCAAGCGTGCGGCGATGAGCTCCTTGCCGGTACCTCGCTCGCCGACTACGAGTACGGGCTTGATGAGCGGCGCGATCTTGGAGACGGCTTCCAGCACCTGCAGAAAGGCAGGGGCTTCGCCGAGTAACCGCTCTTGTTCCCGATTCATGTCGCGGATTCTGCCAAACGTTGGTCAGGTCGCCTACGGAAGCTGAGCCCCGTCGACAGCCGTCCGAGAAAAGACCTTTAAAATCAGGCGGTTAGTATTCTGGCACGGATCCTGTAAATGCTTAGGCACGGAGCGAATCCGGACGTGAACACCTTGGAGGTAAAACGATGAGCGTCTTTTCACGAATGTCGGACATCATCAATTCCAACATCAACGCCTTGCTCGACAAGGCGGAAGATCCGGAAAAGATGGTGCGCCTGATCATCCAGGAGATGGAAGAAACCCTGGTGGAGGTACGCACCACCTCGGCGCGTGCCATCGCCGACAAGAAAGAGCTCGGCCGTCGTCGCGACTGGCTGACGGAAGAGTCCGCCGAGTGGCAGCGCAAAGCCGAGGTTGCGATCAAGAAGGGTCGTGACGACCTGGCGCGGGCGGCGCTCCTCGAGAAGAACAAGGCCGCCGACGCAGCGCGTGCCGCCGAGCAAGAGCTGATGCTCCTGGACGAAACCCTCGCCAAGCTGAATGAGGACATCGCTGCACTGCAGCAGAAGATCAAGGATGCCAAGACCCGGCAGAACGCCATCATCGTCCGCGGCAAGGCTGCGAAATCGCGACTTGGTGTGCGCCGTCAGCTGCATGACGCCAACATCGACGACGCCATGCAGCGTTTCGAGCAGTACGAACGTAAGATGGACGACCTCGAAGGGCAAATCGAGTCCTATGACATGGGTACTCGCACGTTGTCCGAGGAGATCGCCGAGTTGGAGGGTGGTGAAGCGCTCGACGCCGAACTCGCTGCGCTCAAGGCGCGCATCGGCGCCGGCGGTAGCGACCCCACAGGTAACCAGTAACAACGAGGAGCACCCATGGACGACATCGTCGTTGCGTTCTTCGTGCCGACCATCGTCTTCCTGGTCATCGTCGCGCCGCTGTGGATCGTTCTCCACTACCGCAGCCGGGCGCGGACCCAGAGTCAATTGTCCGACGAAGAGCGGCAATCGCTGGAAACGCTGGCCGGTCGCGCCGAGCTGATGGCGGAGCGGATCGAGACGCTCGAAGCCATTCTCGACGAACAGACACCGGATTGGCGTGCGCGGTTGAAGGCCACTGAATACGCGAGGACGCGGACGTGACCGACGATCGCAAAGGCAGTAACAACGAATTCCAACGTGCCGTCGATCGCTTGGAGCAAGCCGTCGAACAATTCGTCGGCTCGGCCAACGAGCATTTGTCGCACAAGGCAACGCGGTTCTTGGACGACGCTGCCGATCGTCTCGAGCGTGAAGCGCGCCGTCGCCAGGCGCGGGCCGAACGCCGTGCCGAAGCAGCGAGTACCAGCGCGGCAACCGACACTGATGACGCGTCGTACGGCGGCTACGATCACGAACGCGAGGATGCGGGTCGCGAGGATTCGCGTTACGAATCGCGACGATCGCGACGTCGGCATCGTCGCCGTCAGCGTCGCTCGAGCCGCTACGAGGAATCGCGCGAGCCGGGCTATCGAACCACACGGCTATATCGCGATACGCGTCGTGCGAAGATCGGCGGTGTTTGTGCGGGTCTCGCGCGCTACTTCGGCGTGGAAACCTGGGTCGTACGTTGCGTCGCGATCACCGGTGTCATCTTCATGCCGTCGATCGTGATTCCGGCCTACTTCATCGGCATGTTCGTGATTCCGAAGATTCGCAATGGCGAGCCGAAGCCTGAATTGACTGCCAAGGCTCATGATCACCGCTCACCGGCGCCGGAACTGGGCGCGAAGTTTTCGCCGCGCCACAGCCTCCGAGGCGTGCAGGCGGAGCTCGATCAAGTGGAGTTGAAGTTGCGGCGCATGGAATCGTACGTCACGTCCGGCCAATACGAGCTGCAGCGTGAACTCAAGCGCATCGACGCCTAAGTCGGGAGAACGAAATCGTGGATGTCTTCACTTTCATCATCATCGTCACCGCGATCGGCTGCTCGGTTCCGCTGCTCAAGACTTGGGTGGAGGGGCGGCAAACGGGCAAGCTCGACCATCAGCTCGTCGACGAGCTACGTCGCGAACTCGGTGGGTTGCGCGAGCGTGTGGAGGTGCTCGAGGAGATTGCCACCGATCAGAAGCACCAGCTCCGGCGCGACATCGCGGCGCTTGGTGATTGACCCGGGCCGCCCATGGCCCTCGGTCTCGGCTCTCGCCTCCGACCGTTGCACTGTACCGGCGCCCAATTCGGCTGTCCTGCGGATTTGTGACACGACGGCCTCGAGTTCGGGACCCACGAGCGCGGCTTACTTGACTCGGTCCGGGTAGTCGGTAAACACGCCACGCGCGCCCCCTTCGCGAAGGGCGAGCGCTTCGCGTGGATCGTTCACCGTATATACGAATACGTCGTATCGTTGCTGCTTCGCGGTCGCAAGTAGCTCGAGCGACGCGATCTTGCGAGAGACGTTGATGGTCGAGGTGCGCAGTTCGCGCGCTATGTCGAAGATATCCGGGCGCGCTCTTCCGAACAGCGGCGCAACCCTCACGGCGCGGGTCGTGACCCGAAAGTTGCGCAGCTCGTCGAGATCGAAGGACGACACCAGGAACTCAGTGTTGGGGTAGTGTGCGCAGACGCTGGCCGTGCGCCGTGCTGTGTTCTTGCCTTTCAGCTCGACGTTCACCGCTACTCGTCCTGCGACCAAGTCGAGCACTTCTTCGAGAAGCGGTACGCGTTCGCCGTCGCCCGCATCGAGCGCGCGAATCTCCGCCAGCCGCGCGCTGCCGATCGATCCTCGACCGTTGGTCGTGCGATCGAGCGTATCGTCGTGGATGACGATCAGGCTGCCGTCCTTCAAATGAACATCGAGCTCGATTGCGTCGACACCGAGTTCGATGGCCCGAGCGAAGGAGCGCAACGTGTTCTCCGGCGCGAGCCCGGCGGCGCCGCGATGTCCGATGACGACGAATTCAGTCCTGAATGTCATTGCCGGTGACGCTTGCGATGACGGCCCCTACAATAACCATGTTTCGAGGACATCGCGATGAGCTACCAGGTCTTGGCGCGCAAGTTGAGGCCACCGGATTTCGAATCCTTGGTGGGCCAAGAGCACGTCGTGCGCGCGTTGACCCACGCCCTGACTTCCGGGCGGTTGCACCATGCATACCTGTTCACGGGCACCCGCGGTGTCGGTAAGACCACGGTGGCGCGGTTGCTGGCCAAGTGCCTCAACTGCGAAACCGGTGTCACCGCCAAGCCATGCGGTCAATGCACCACCTGCCGCGAGATAGCTGAAGGCCGTTTCGTCGACTTGATCGAGGTGGATGCAGCATCGCGCACCAAGGTCGACGACACCCGAGACCTGCTCGAGAACGTGCAGTACCTGCCGACCCGCGGGCGCTTCAAAGTGTACCTGATCGATGAAGTGCACATGCTTTCCGCCGCGAGCTTCAATGCGCTGCTGAAGACACTCGAAGAACCGCCCGAGCACGTCAAGTTCCTGCTCGCTACCACCGACCCCAAGAAGGTGCCGGTCACCGTGTTGTCGCGTTGCCTGCAGTTTCAGCTCAAGAATCTGTTGCCCGAACGCATCGCCGCGTATCTCGACGAGGTTCTCGTTGCGGAAGACATCGAGCACGATGCCCAATCGCTAGATCTCATCGCGCGAGCGGCGCGCGGTAGCATGCGTGACGCGCTCAGCATCTTGGATCAGAGCATCGCCTTCGGCGGCGGCAAGCTTACCGCGCACGATGTCGGTGAGTTGCTCGGAACGATTGAGCGACGCGAACTCGAGGACATACTCGAAGCGCTTGCGGCGAACGACGGCCCGGGCTTGCTCGGTGCGGCCGAACACTTCGCGGAGCGGTCGGCCGACTTTCGCGAAGTATTGAGCACGCTGCTCGGCACATTGCACGAGCTCGCGGTATTGCAGTTAGTTCCCGACAATGCACCGGGCACTGATCCGGCCGTCGCCCAGTTCGCCGACCGGTTCGATGCCGAGACCCTGCAACTCCTTTATCAGATTGTGCTGATTGGCCTGCGCGATCTTGCATTGGCACCGGACCCACGTACTGGATTCGAGATGACGTTGCTGCGCGCATTGGCGTTCCAACCCGATGCCGGGAGCGGCAACAGAGCGGGCGAAGATGGGCAGCCGGTCGAGAAGCGTGCGGCGAGCAAGCAGCACCGACCGGCGGGCAAGCGCACGGTCGGGGCGCCGCGGGCGGCAGCGCGCATCGGTGCAGGCGAACAGGATGACGAGTGGTACGCGCTGACCGGCCAATTGGATGTCGGCGGTGTCGCGCGCATGATCGTCGAGCATTCGTTGCTGGAATCCTGTGCCGACGATCATTGGCATCTCACGCTCGATTCCGCGCACGACACGTTGTTGAACGAGCGCCAACGCGCGGTTGTCGAACGGGCGATCGCGAAGCAGTTGGGCAAACCGCTTCGCCTCACCATTCGAGTCGATGCGGTGACGAGAGAGACGCCGGCAGCGCGTAGCGCCCGGGAGCGGAAGGAGCGACATGCGCGAGCAGTTGCCGCGCTCGAGGCCGATGCTACGGTGCAATCGTTGCTCGGAGATTTCGACGCGCAATTGAACGTCGAATCCGTTCGCCCGCTGGGATCCTGACGAGGAGAAGTTATGAAGGGCCTCGGTGATTTGATGAAGCAAGCGCAGGAGATGCAGGAGCGCATGAAAGCCCTGCAGACCGAGATTGCGCAGATGGAAGTGACCGGCGAGTCCGGTGCTGGGCTCGTCAAGGTCACCATGACGGGCCGACACGAGGCCCGTCGAATCGAGATCGACCCGTCGCTGCTCAGCGAAGACAAGGAGATGCTCGAAGATCTTCTGGCGGCGGCGATCAATGACGCCGCGCGCCGGCTCGAACGCGCACAGGCTGAGCGCATGGCCAGTCTAACGGCGGGAATCCAGCTGCCGCCCGGCTTCCAGATGCCGTTCTGACCATGACCGTGCGAATCAGTCCCCTCATCGATCGATTGATCGATGCGTTTCGAATTCTGCCCGGCGTGGGTCCGAAGTCGGCACAACGCATGGCGTTGTACATCTTGCGCCACAATCGTGCGGGCGGGCGGACGCTGGCCGATGCGTTGATCGATGCCATGGAGCGGGTCGACTACTGCCGTCGGTGTCGCAACTTCTGCGAAACCGAGTTCTGCAACATTTGTGCGGACGAGCGCCGGGACGATAGCTTGCTGTGCGTGGTCGAATCGGCCGCCGACATTCTCGCGGTCGAGCAGGCAGGCGGCTATCGTGGTCGCTACTTCGTCCTGCATGGCCGGCTTTCGCCTATCGATGGTTTGGGTCCTGATGCGCTCGGTCTCGACCGTCTCGATGCGTTGGTCGGCGCAGGTGGAGTCGGGGAGGTGATTCTTGCGACCAATACCACCGTCGAAGGGGAGGCCACCGCCCACTACATCGCGGAGATGCTGCGCGACCGCGGGCTCGCGATCTCGCGAATCGCTCATGGTGTGCCAATGGGCGGCGAACTCGAATACGTCGATGGCGGCACGATCGCGCATGCTCTGCGGGGACGGCGCAATCTCGCGGTGGATGGTTGACGATGGCACGCGTGCAGTTCGCTGCCGACGACGCGACGTTCGCAGCTGGGCTCGAGCGTTTGGTTGCAGATGCTCGGGTTGCCCGACATACCTACGGCTCGGCTCTTGCGCTCGATACCGAGTTCATTCGGACCCGCACCTACTATCCGATCGCGGCGCTCTATCAGCTCGCTTCGCCGAACGAGATCCTCATCGTCGACCCGTTGGCCATCGAGCGTTGGGACGCGTTCCTAGAGGCGCTGACCGATCCCACGTTGGTCAAGATCATGCATTCCTGCTCCGAAGATTTGGAGGTGTTCGCGCGCCATCTCGACGTTCGTCCGTCGCCGATCTTCGACACTCAAGTCGCGGCCGGCTTCCTGGGCCGCAACTTCAGTCCTGGATACGCCGAGCTGGTACGTACGTGTGTCGGCGTCGACCTCGCCAAGCACCAAACCCGCTCGGATTGGCTCGCAAGGCCACTGTCCGAGGATCAGTTCATCTATGCCGTAGAAGATGTCTCGCACCTCGGTGCCATCTATGCGCACCAGTGCGCAACCCTCGATCGTACTGGTCGCCGTCACTGGTTCGATCAAGAAAATGCCGAGCGCCAGGCGCTCAACGGCGTGTCCGAAGACCGCTACTACCTAGGAGTACGAGCGGCATGGCGATGCGATGAATCGCAGCTCGCTCGCTTGCGGGCGCTTTGTGCCTGGCGTGAAGGACGCGCCAAACAGCGCGATCTGCCACGCGCCCGCGTCGTGCCCGACGACGAACTGGTGGCGCTTGCGCAGTTGCGCTCGCTCGACTTGAAGGCCGTACGAGCGCAGTTGTCACCGGGTGCAGCGCGACGGTATGGCGCCGACTTGCTGGCGTTGATCGAATCGGTCGACCGCGCACCAGCGGTGGCCGTAGCGGCGCCGCCACGGCCCCTGACCCGCGGTCAGACCAAGTTGCTGAAGAATCTCAAAGCATGTGCAACCGAAGTAGCGGAGGCGCTCGATATCGCGCCGGAGCTGCTGGCGCGGCGCCGCGATCTCGAGTCCTGTATTCGCAGCTATCAAGCGTCGACCCAATTGCCCGAGAACTACCTCAATTGGCGCTATCCGCTGGTTGGCGAGCGATTCGAAGCGATACTTGCCGCCGGAGAGCCGGGATGACACGGGCTGTGGTGGTGTTTCGAAGTAGCCGCGTCGACGACATGTATCTTTATGTTGATGCCGCCGAGCGATTGTCGAGGGTGCCGAGCGCCTTGCTCGAGCGGTTCGGTAGTCCGGTCGAGGCGCTCAATCTCGACCTCGATCCGGAGCGGCGCCTGGCGCGCGTGCGCGCGGTCGATGTGCTGGACGCCATTGCCCAACAAGGCTTCTATCTCCAGATGCCACCGGTCCCGGAGCAATGGCAACGTCGTGGCTGACCAGTTTTGGCGCGATAAGCGGTTGGATGAGCTCGACGCCCGAGAATGGGAGGCATTGTGCGACGGCTGCGGGCAATGTTGCCGAGTGAAGCTCGAAGACGAGGACTCCGGCGTGGTCGCGGTTACGGACGTGGTCTGCGCGTTGTTGGATCCGGTGACGTGCCGATGCACGGACTATGTCAACCGGCGCGCGCGCATTTCGGATTGCATCGCGATGGACATCGCGACGGTCGCTTCGTTGTCTTGGCTTCCGGCGACCTGCGCGTATCGCCTACGTGCCGAAGGCCGAGAGTTGCCGAACTGGCACTACCTCGTGTGTGGCGATCGCGATCGCGTGCACAGTCTCGGCAGATCGGTACGCGGCAAAGTCGAGCGCGAGACCGACGTCGAAACGTCTGACTACGAGTCGCGCATCGTGCGCTGGATCCAACCCAAGTGAAAGTCATCGAGGGCGCATGGAAACGCTGATCGCGTGGGGTGTGTTGTTGATTGCTGGATTGGGCGCGCTGCTCGGCGTGTTCATCTTGAGCCGTCGTATCGCAACGCCGTGGCTTAGATCGTTGGTGCGATGCCTTGCCGCAGTTTGGTTGTTGCTGCCGTGGTCGATCGGAGCTGTGGAAGGGCATTACGCGCCAGCGTTCGTGGTCGCCGTGTTCGAGGGTGTATTTCGCGCGGATGGCAACCCGAAGCCGGCCATCGCCGTTCTCCTTGCTGCATCGGCGTTGGTGTGTCTGATCTTTCTCATCGCGGCGGCGGTCCGGCGCGCGCGGCGCCACGGACAGCGCGACGACCAGTCTGGCGCACCGATCGTGTAGGTTGCATTAAGAGAGCTACGTAACTATCTGATCATAAACGGTTAAAGATACCGCCTATGGCGCGTCGTCCCGCCTCATCGAGTATTGCTGGACCAGTCGTGTGGGGTGCGAACGGCGGCACTCCATGAGCATCGGCTCGCGTCGCGTAAATTGTGCCGACCTGCTGCTCGTCGACGTTGTGCAACGACGCAAGTCAGATCTCGTTGACGCGTGCGATGGCCGCCCACGAGTGAGCGGGTTGGTGGCAGCGCAATGCCCACCGAGCACGCGGGCGATCCGCTTGCGGCGTTGCTCGCCGCCGAACACGACGCGACAGCATACGGGTTTGAGCATCAAGCACTTAGCTTGCCTTGCCTAGGGGCCGTGGCTAAAGTACCGGCTGCCTCTAATTCACCTAATTTAACGAGACACCACTCGATGATTTTCGACAGTACGGATACCTATATATCCACCGATGAACTCAGTATGGCGGTGGATGCCGCGGTCAAGCTGGAGCGCCCGCTGTTGGTGAAGGGCGAGCCAGGCACGGGCAAGACGTTGCTTGCCGAAGAGGTCGCGAAAACGCTCGGGCTCGAACTCATCCAGTGGCACATCAAGTCGACCACCAAGGCGCAACAGGGACTCTATGAATACGACGCCGTGACGCGGCTGCGGGATTCGCAGCTCGGCGACGAGCGCGTCAAGGACATCCGCAACTACATAAAGCGCGGCAAGTTGTGGCAGGCATTCGACTCGGACGAGCGCGTGGTGTTGTTGATCGACGAGATCGACAAGGCCGACATCGAGTTTCCTAACGACTTGCTGCAAGAACTCGACCGAATGGAGTTCTTCGTCTACGAGCTCGGCGAGACGGTCAAAGCGAAGCAGCGCCCAATCGTGGTGATCACGTCCAACAACGAGAAGGAGCTGCCGGACGCATTTCTGCGCCGCTGCTTCTTCCACTACATCAACTTCCCGGATCGCGAGACGATGCAAGCGATCGTCGATGTTCACTTTCCGAGCATCAAGAAAGACTTGGTCAAGGAAGCGATGGAGATCTTCTTCGATGTGCGGAAGGTGCCGGGATTGAAGAAGAAGCCGTCCACGTCCGAGTTGATCGACTGGTTGAAGCTGCTGATGGCCGACGACATTCCGGACGAGATCTTGACCAATCGTGATCCCTCGAAAGCCATCCCGCCGCTGTACGGTGCGCTGGTCAAGAACGAGCAAGACGTGCATCTGCTCGAGCGGCTCGCGTTCATGAATCGACGTAACAGCCGCGGCTGAGGCCGTTATCGACCAGGAAATCCATAGCGATGCTCATCAATTTCTTTCTCACGCTCCGCAAATACAAGGTTCCGGTCACCCTCCGTGAGCTGATGGATTTGCTCGGCGCACTTCAGCATCGCATTGCCTATGCCGACATCGACGACTTCTACCTTCTGAGTCGCACTTGCCTGGTCAAGGACGAAAAGAACTACGACAAATTCGACCGGGCATTCGCGGCCTACTTCAAAGGTCTCGAAGACCTGCATGGGTTGCTCGAATCTTTGATTCCCGACGAGTGGCTGCGGCGCGAGTTCGAGAAGTCGCTGACGCCGGAGGAGCTAGAGAAAATCAAGTCGCTGGGCGGGCTCGAAAAGCTGATCGAGGCATTCCAGAAGGCACGCCAGGAAGAGGAAGAACGCCGCCAAGCCGAAGAAGGCAAGCAAGGCAAGGAAGGCCAGGAAGGAGACGACCCCGAGCAGATGGGCCGCAAGGGGGCGGGCGGTAAGGGCAAAGGCAAGAAGCAGAAAGCGAAGAAAGTCTGGGATCAACGCCAATACAAGAATCTCGATGATTCGGTCGAGCTTGGTACGCGCAACATCAAGATGGCGTTGCGCCGGCTGCGTAAGTTCGCACGCACCGGCAAAGAGGAAGAACTCGACATGCCGGATACGATTCGCTCCACGGCGAACAACGGCGGCGTGCTCGACATCAAGATGCGGCCAGAACGGAAGAACACCGTCAAGGTGCTGCTGTTCTTCGACATCGGCGGGTCGATGGATGCGCACGTGAAGATTTGTGAGGAGCTGTTCTCGGCAACTCGCACCGAGTTCAAGCACATGGCGAGCTTCTACTTCCACAACTTCATCTACGAGTCGGTGTGGAAGGACAATCGCCGGCGTATGAATGAGCGGATTCCGACCTTCGAGATTCTGAACAAGTACGCGCGAGACTACAAAGTCGTGTTTGTCGGCGATGCGACCATGGCGCCCTACGAGATCACCCACGCAGGCGGCAGCGTCGAGCATTGGAACGAAGAGCCGGGCGCGCTGTGGATAAGCCGTTTCACCAACTCCTACGAGAAGTTGGCGTGGATAAATCCAACGCCGCAAGAGACCTGGGAGTACTCGAACTCAGTGGGCATGACGCGCGATCTGGTCAACGGGCAGATGTACCCACTGACCATCCGCGGCCTCGAAGAGAGCATGAACTACCTGTCGAAGTGAGATGGCAGCCCGTGACGGGCGAGCGAACGAACGCCACGCCGCCTTCGATCCCGCCACCGTTTGCCGCGCCGACGTCGCGCGGCTGAAGCGAGCTTTCGCGAAGCGAAATCCATCGGCCGCCGCCGAGTTGGCAGCGGCGCAGGATCGGCTGCGTGCGCGTCGTGCCTCCGTGCCGCAGATCGACTATCCCCCTGAGTTACCACTGACCGCCCATGTCGACGAAATTCGCCGACTTCTCGCTTCGCACCAAGTCGTGATCGTCGCCGGCGAGACCGGCTCGGGCAAGACCACCCAGTTGCCGAAACTATGTTTGCAAGCTGGTTTCGGTGCGCGCGGCGCCATCGTCCACACACAGCCGCGCAGGCTGGCGGCGCGAGCCGTGGCGGCACGTATCGCCGAGGAGTTGGTCGTGCCGCTCGGCCATGAAGTCGGCTATGCCGTGCGGTTCAGCGATCGCACGAGCCCGGCTACGCTCATCAAGGTGATGACCGACGGTTTGCTGCTCACCGAAATTCGGCGCGATAGAGATCTCGACGCCTACGACGTAGTGATCGTCGACGAAGCGCACGAGCGTAGCCTCAACATCGACTTCTTGCTTGGCTACTTGCATGGGCTGCTCGAGCGTCGCCCCGACCTCAAGCTCATCATCACCAGCGCAACCATCGACGTCGAGAAGTTCTCGCAGCATTTCGCTGCGGCACCTGTGGTCAACGTCGGCGGGCGCGGCCATCCCGTCGAGGTCGTCTATCAGGAACAGGACGACGTCGACGATGGCATTGCCGCCATCGAACGCGCGCTCGACGCCATCGAGGGGCGGCCGCGCAGTCGTGCAACCGACGTGCTCGTTTTTCTGCCCGGCGAGCGCGAGATTCTCGAAACGTCGCGCGTGCTGCGCGGCAGCCGAACGACGTGGGACGTGTTGCCACTGTATGCGCGTCTACCGGCTGCCGAACAGCAGCGTATTTTGTCGGCCGGTTCACGACGGCGAATCGTGCTCGCAACAAACGTGGCCGAGACGTCGCTCACGGTGCCCAACGTCGGATACGTAATCGACACTGGCTATGTGCGCATGAGCCGCTATAGCTATCGCTCGAAGCTGCAGCGGCTGCCGGTCGAGCGCATTTCGCGCGCCAGCGCAGAACAGCGCATGGGCCGCTGTGGTCGCGTCGCGCCCGGGGTTTGCTTCCGCTTGTATTCGCAAGCCGATCACCTGACCCAACCGGAATACACGGATCCCGAAATTCTGCGCACCAACCTGGCCCAGGT
>QJXZ01000338.1 GCA_003248125.1 Gammaproteobacteria bacterium
GGCGATGCGCAACCCAGACGGCTTTCGCCTACGGCACGATGGCCGCAATTGGTATTGGGATCGCACCTACCGGCTCGAGAATCAATCGAATTGAGTCGGCGCTGCCGGCGCGAGCCGGTGTGCATGCAGCATCTCGATGTCGCTCGCGAGCGTTCGACCCATCGACAGCGGCGGAAGCGCTTCGCGCGCGAAGAAGCCGGCGGCGGTGGTTTCGCCACCGACTTGCGATTCCACGCGCGCTTGCCATTCGCCGCCGACCAACTCGCACAGAAAGAATAGCTTGTAGATGTGCTCGAGCCGCGGCGGCGTGTACGGATGCAGCGATCGGTCCTTGAGCGCCACGAGCTTGACCACACGCACGTCGTATCCCGATTCCTCACGCACTTCTCGCACCGCCGCGGCACTAGGTGATTCTTGCTCGTCCGCCCAGCCGCCGGGCAGCGACCAAAGGCTATCCGCGGCTTCGCGCACCATCAGCACCGAATCGTCGCGGAATACACCGGCGCGCACATCCACCTTGGGTGTGGGGTAGCCGCGTTCCGGCACGAACAAGTCGCGCACACGCGCGACCGGTAGCTCGGCGAGCCGTGCGATCAATTCCTCGGCAATGGTGCCGAGCTCGACGAACCGATCCAGATCGTAAGGGTCCTTCGAGTACGCGCGGCCGGCTTGGGCAATCGCTCGAATACGGCGCAGGTCGTCGAGCCAAGTCACGCGGCGAGTCGCTCGCGAACGCGCGCCAAGCGCTCGATGGTGGCCACGGCTTGCGATTGATCGGTGGCAATGTTGCGCACGATCACGTCGGTGTAGCCGAGCTCGGCCAGCGCGGCGAATCGATCGGCCACTTCGCTCACATCACCGATCACGAGCGCCTCTTCCGGCATGCCGCGGTAGCCCTTGTCGATGTATGGCGCCATCGTCTTGCGTGCCTCGGACGCGCTGGCGCCGACATAGATGTCGCGGCGGATCGCGATGGTGGTCGGCATGCGCCCATGGCGTGCGCAAGCTTCCCGGTAGATGGCGATGCGCTCGCGACAGCGCGTGAAGTCCATGCCGGGATCGGCGAGCCATGCATCGCCCAATCGTGCCGCTCGGTCGATTGCGGGTGGCGCCGATGCTCCGATCCACACATCGATCTCTTCCGGTGGCAGCGGCGCTATGCGGGCATCGACGATGCGGTAGTGGCCGTCGCTCGAGACTCGCTCGCCGCGCCACAGCGAACGCATGATGGACAGCGATTCCTCGAGTGCCTCACCCCGATGTCCGATCGCAACGCCCATGGCCTTGGCTTGCCGTCGATCACCGAGACCACATTGCAGGATGAATCTGCCCTTCGCGATGCACGCGAGCGTCGCTGCTTGCTCCGCGACCAGGACCGGATTCCACAGCGGTAGCAGATAGAGCGCACCGGCTGGCCCGTCGCCCCACTCGGCGAGCATGCGGCCCAAAATTACCGAGTTTTGATAGTAGGGCACCGCCGTCACGTGGTGATCGCCGACGAACAACGAGTCGAGGCCGGCATCGCGCGCTGCACGGGCCCGCTCGATCATGTTGCGCGCCCCAACACGCACGTCTCGTACGGCGTAGTTGCTGCACACCGAGATGCCGATTCTCATGACGCTCGCCCTCCTCTGCTGCCAACTGGCTGATCGGCCCGCGCCTCGAGCAGCGCGCCATCGATCGGCTCGAGACGGTAGTCGATCAATTCGTTGCCCGCCATCAGGAACTCGCCGAGCACGCACTCACCAGCGAGCACCCGGGGCAGCCAGAGTCGGTCGTCGACCCACATCGCGTCGTACGGGATGGCGTCGACCGGGCACCAGAACGGCTCGGCCTCGGCGGTTGCGATAGGCCTGCCGCTGAACGATCCGGTCACGAACGCGAAGCCGCGAATCGCGAGTCCGTCGACGTCTTGGAAGCGCAGCTCGGCACGACACGTGAGGTCGTACGTGTCGACATGCACTTCCTCGAGTGTCTCGCGGTGGGCCGCAGCTCGCGGCGATTCGCCGGCGTCGACCTTGCCGCCCGGGCCGTTGATCTTGCCCGCGCCATGACCACGGCGCTTGTGGATGAGCAGCACCTCGTCGCCACGCCGCACGAACGTGAGCGTGGCGACGTGGTCGACCTGCCAACTGTCGAAGTCTACGTCTGCGAGGCGCATCGTGACAGTTACCGATTTTGACGAGCTGGCATGCTATCGCGACACTCATGCGCGAGCAGCGAAGCACTCAAAATCGGTAACTGTCACGGATTTCTGTCATGCGAATCGAAGTCGTGCTCGGCGACATCACCTCCGAGACGGTGGCGGCCATCGTCAACGCCGCGAATTCGAGTTTGCTCGGTGGCGGCGGCGTCGATGGCGCGATTCACCGCGCGGCCGGGCCGGAGATGTTGGCCGAGTGTCTGTCGATCGGCGGCTGCCCCACGGGCGAGGCACGAATCACGAACGGCTACCGATTGGCGGCACGATGGGTCATCCACACGGTCGGCCCGGTCTGGCGCGGCGGTGATGCCGGTGAAGACGAACTGCTCGCCAGTTGCTACCGCAACAGCCTCGCGCTCGCCGCAGCACACGGCATCGATTCGATCGCCTTCCCGGCCATCAGCACCGGCGTCTTCGGCTATCCGATCGATAAGGCCACTGCGATTGCCGTGCGCGAGGTGCGCGCACACCGCGAAGCATTGCCCAAGTTGGCGCGCTTCGTGTGCTTCGATGCGACGACCTTCCGCGCCTACGAAGCCGCGCTCGGCAGCGACGATTCGTAGCGTTGCTTGAGCGCGCCGTACAGCGCGTCGGCATAGTCTGCCGACGCATCGTCCAGCGCTGCCGCGAGCTCCATGAGATGCACGTTGTCCTCGACGCCCGCCCACAGCTTGCGATACGTACCCGCCTTGTAGCCGTGGTCCTGCCGGAATTGATTGAGCACGTTCTTGCCCACGTAGTGCCGATACAGCTCCTCGAAGTCCATCGGCAGCGCACGCATCACGGCCATGAATGCATCGACTGGGAAGTCTCGTGTCGCCAGCGTGCGCTCGGCGAGCGCCTCGACCGCACTGCGTAAATCACCCGGTTCGGCATCCAGGCCCTGCTCGATCGCCGCTAGCACCTCGGGATCCACCCAGCCAGCGCCGAGCCGATTGCCGCGCAGCAACTCCGATAAGCCGAAGTGCCAGATATCGACGATCTCGAGCCGTACCTGATCCAAGTCCGATTCCTGCCGCTTCCACCACTTCCAGCCGTAGTGGTCGAGCAGCTCTGCACACTCCACCCACACGGCGCGATAGTAGGCATAGCGCTGTGTACGCCAATCGGCATGCACCTGGGCGTTGTGTGCTTCTTGCAGCTCGGCCATGACGGCCATTCGCATTGCGATCGCGTTCATCTGGATACTATCGAGGCGACTGCAGGCATTATCTTGCAACCGACGCGTCTGACAACCAGCCGCGAGCACAGTGCCGGCGGGGCTTCTTGATCGCCGTGCACATGCATTATCTTGCGCTGATCGGCTCCGATCACCCGCGTAGGTAGCTTTGGCACACGGTCCGATCACGGCACTGGTCATGCACCCGGTGGTACGCGACGAACTCATGCGCGCGGACCACATCGAGCGTCTCGATCGCTGCTGTCGGCTGCTCTCGCCAGTGCCGTTTCGCAGTATCGAGGCTCTCGGCGACGACGCCGCGCGCGTGCAGGTGATGATCACGAGCTGGGGCGCACCCCGCATCGATGCGGACGCAATCGCAGCGCTACGTGGCCTGAAACTGGTCGCACATCTCGCCGGCACGGTGAAGGGCTTTGTCGACGAGTGTGTTTGGCGGCAAGGCATTCAAGTAGTCAATGCGGTCGCGGCCAATGCAGTCCCAGTGGCCGAGTACACGCTTGCGGCCATTTTGTTTGCCAACAAGCAAGTGCTGAAGCTCGCCGCCTTCTACCACCAGCACCACGAAAATCGCGCGCCGTGGACGAGAGAGGCGCCGAACGTCGGCAACTACCGTAAACGCATTGGCATCATCGGCGCGTCACACGTCGGTCGCAAGTTGCTGGAGTTGCTGAAGTCGTTCGACTTCGACGTACTGCTGTACGACCCCTACGTCTCGCCGTTGGAAGCGCGCGAGCTCGGGGCACGCAAGGTTGGTCTCTCCGAGTTGCTCGCGGCAGCCGACGTGGTGAGTCTGCACGCGCCGCTGCTCGCGGACACCAAACACATGCTCGGCGCAAAGGAGTTCGCTCTCATGCGCGACGGCGCAACGTTCATCAACACTGCCCGCGGCGGGTTGGTGGATCAAGAAGCGCTGACCGACGAGCTGGCGAGCGGCCGCATCTCGGCAGTGCTCGACACCACGGAGCCGGAAGTGTTGCCGCCCACGTCGCCGCTGTATCGCATGCCCAACGTCCTACTCACGCCGCACATCGCCGGGTCGCTCGGCACGGAAACGCAGCGGCTCGCCGATCAGATCGTCGAAGAGGTCGACCGCTACGCGCGCGGCTTGAGCCTCAAGCACCGCGTGCGCTTCGACGAGCTGGCGCGTTTGGCTTAGCCTACGCAGCCAGCGCCTGATCGAGATCGGCGATGATGTCGTCGACGTCCTCGATGCCGACCGACAGCCGAATCATCTCCGGCGTGACGCCGACCCGCTGCTGTTCGTCGGCAGTCAACTGGCGATGTGTGGTGGACGCCGGATGACACGCGAGCGATTTGGCATCGCCGATGTTCACCAGCCGTTTGAAGAGTGCCAGCGCGTCGTAGAACTTCACCCCGGCCTCGAACCCGCCCTTGACACCGAACGTGAGGATCCCGGAGGCGCGGCCCTCCATGTACTTGCGTGCGAGCGCGTTGTAGCGGTCGCCGTCGAGCCCGGCATAGCTCACCCACTCGACTTTCGGATGCCCTTGCAAGTGCTTCGCCACTGCCAACGCGTTGGCGCAATGCCGTTCCATGCGCAACGGCAGTGTCTCGATGCCCTGCAGCAACAGAAACGCGTTGAACGGCGACAGTGCCGAGCCCGTGTTCCGTAGCGGCACAGTGCGTGCACGGCCGATGTACGCGGCCGGTCCGAGCGCTTGCACGTAAACCACACCGTGGTAGGAGGCCTCCGGTTCATTGAACATGGGGTAGCGCTTTGCTTGTTCGGCCCACGGGAATTGCCCCGAATCGACGATCACGCCACCCAACGTCGTACCGTGACCGCCCATGTATTTGGTGAGCGAATGCACGACGATGTCGACGCCGTGCTCGATGGGTTTCAAGAGTGCCGGCGTTGCGACCGTGTTGTCCGCGATGGTGGCCACACCGTGGCTGCGTGCCATCTGTGCGACCGCGCCAACGTCGACGATGTTGCCGGCGGGATTGCCGATGGTCTCGAAGAACACCGCCTTGGTACGTTCGTCGATGCAGGCCGCCAATGCATCCGGTGAATCGTCCGTCGCAAAGCGCACTTCGATACCCTGTTTTGGCAGCATGTGCGCAAACAACGTGTAGGTGCCGCCGTAGAGCTGCGGTACGGTGACGATGTTGTCGCCGGCTTCGGCGAGGTTCAATACCGCATAGTTGACCGCCGCGCTGCCGGCCGACAGCGCGAGACCCGCAATTCCCTTCTCCAGCTGCGCCACGCGTTGCTCGAGCACGTCGTTGGTGGGGTTCATGATGCGCGAGTAGATGTTGCCTGGCACCGCGAGATTGAAAAGATCGGCGCCGTGCTGCGCGTTGTCGAACTCGTACGCCACCGTTTGGAAGATCGGTGCTGCCACTGCCTTGGTAGTGGGATCGGTGGTGTAGCCGGCATGGATCGCAATAGTCTGGTCTTTCATGCTTCGTCTCGAGTTGCGCAAAGCTTGGTATTCTCCCGGCTCGCCTGCGCAATTGCCAACTCCTCGCCGTGGTGCGATAGACTCGGCTCGAATCTGGGAGAACGGCACACATGGATCTTTCCTACGGCGCGGAATACGAATCGTTCCGCGCGCAAGTTCGCGACTTCATCGCCAAGCACAAGGCCGACGCGCCGCGCGGTGGCGGCCTGCGCGATACCAAGACACTCGCGTGGCAGCGCATGTTGATCGAGCACGGCTATGCAGCGCGCACGATTCCGAAGGAATACGGTGGCTACGGCGCGAAACCGGACATCCTGGAAGCGCGCATCATCGCCGAGGAATTCGCGGCCGCTCGCGTGAGCCCAGGGCTCGGTGGCCAAGGCATTTCCATGCTGGTGCCCACGTTGTTGGAACTCGGGAGCGAGGAACAGAAAAAGCAATTCATCGCGCCGACACTGCGTGGCGAAATGGTGTGGTGTCAGGGATATTCCGAGCCGAATGCCGGCAGCGATTTGGCGAGCCTGCGGACCAAGGCCGTGCTCGACGGCGACGACTGGGTGGTGAACGGCCAGAAGATCTGGACCAGCACTGCGCAGTACGCCGATTGGATCTTCTGCCTGGTGCGCACCGAACCGGATGCACCGAAGCACCAAGGTATCAGCTTTTTGCTGTTCTCGATGAAGACACCTGGCATCGAAGTGCGGCCGCTCGTCACCATGACCGGCGACGCAACCTTCAACGAAGTGTTCTTCACCGACGTACGCGTGCCGAAGCAGCAGATCGTCGGCAAGCGCGGTGAAGGCTGGTTCGTCGCCAACTCGATATTGCGCCACGAACGCGGTTCGCTCGGTGACCCCAATGCAACGCTCACGCGGTTCAATGCGCTGGTCGAGCTGATGAAGCAGGAGACGGTCGATGGCCGACGGCTGATCGACGACCCGGTGCTCCGCGATCGATTGATGCGCATTCAAGGCCGCGTGATGGCGCTGCGCGCAAACGACCTGCGGTTGCTGTCCGCGCGCGTCAACAACCAAAACGCATTGCTCGCCGGCATGATCGTCAAGCTGGAGGGCACTGAGCTCCGGCACGATCTGGAAGGGCTCGCCATCGATGTGCTCGGCGAGATCGGCACGCTCTACGGCGACACGCCGTACCTCAAGGAAGGCGGCTCGTGGCAAGCCCAGTACATGTTCTTCTTGGGCCTCATCATCGGCGGCGGCACCTCGCAGATTCAGAAGAACATCATCAGCGAACGCGGCTTGGGATTGCCCAAGGAGCCGAAGTTCGACAAGCGGCAGGAGGCGTAAGCCATGGAGTTCGGTCTTTCGTCTGACCAACAGATGCTGAAAGAGTCGGTGGACAAATTCCTGGCCGACCGCGCAAGCCTGGCGCACGCGCGCGACTACGCGGCGAACAAGATCGAGCGCGACGATGCGCTGCGCGGCGGTCTTGCCGAACTCGGCGTGTGCGGCTTGGTAATCGACGAGGCCCACGGCGGTGTCGGCTTGTCGTTGGTCGATGCGGCCTTGGTATCGGAATCCTTGGGTTACGCCATTGCCACCGCGCCGTTCGTCGCGAGCTCGGTGATGGCACCGCTCGCGCTCATGCGTGGCGGCACCGATGCGCTGCGGCAATCCTGGCTACCGAAGGTGGCGGCCGGCGAAGCCGTGATCGGCGCCGCCGTCAGCGAGCTCGCCGGTGGCGCACGGGAGCGTGCTGCGGTGCAGGCCATCGGCGGCAAGTTGTCGGGCCGCGCGCTGTTCGCATTCGACGCCCCAGCCGATGCCTACCTCGTGGCCACCGAGGCAGCGCACCTGTACTTGGTGGTGGCCGGTGCCAAGGGGTTCACCGAAGTGCCGCTCACCACCATCGACAAGACCCGCCCTGTGCGGGAGTTGGTGTTCGACGGCACCCCTGCCGAGTACCTGCCCGGCAGCGACGATGGCGAGCTGCTCGAAATGGTACTGGACGCCGGGCGCGTCATGCTTGCGGCGGACACCCTGGGTGCTGCTCAGAACATGCTCGACCAAGCGGTCGCCTACGCCAAGGAACGCGAGCAGTTCAATCGCAAGATCGGCTCCTTCCAAGCGGTGAAGCACCTGTGCGCCGAGATGGCAGCCGGCCTAGAGCCCTGCCGCGCCATGGTCTGGTATGCCGCCTTCGCCCTCGATGCGTTGCCGGGCGAAGCGCACCTACACGCCTGCCATACCAAGGCGCACTTGACGGAAGTCGGGAAATTCGTCGCCAAGACGGCCACCGAGGTGCATGGCGGCATGGGCTTCACCGATCTCTTGGGCCTGCACTACTGGTTCAAACGGATCGGCTTGAACCGCCAGCTGCTCGGCAGCCCGGAGCGATTGCGGGAGGAAGCCGCGCGCGCGCAATCCTTGGTGGCGTGACCAGCTCCGCCCTTGCGGGCGGTTGAATTCGGCACTGCCTGGCCCCACCTGGGGTATTGCTATGAACACAACTCAGGTTCCCATGCCGGTCACCCCTTCCGTTCTGCCGGTCCTGCCACTCAAGAACACGGTGGTGTATCCGGAACTCGTCATCCCGCTCGCGGTCGGCCGCCCGAAGTCGCTGGCGGCAGTCAAGGCCGCCGTCGATGCGGGCCAGCCCTTGCTCACGATCGCGCAGCGTGACGGCACGCTGGAGGATCCCGACCGCCACGAGCTGCACGATGTCGGCACGCTGGTGTCCGTCAAGCGCGTTGAACGCCGCGAAGGCGGCGCCCAGGTCATCGTGCAAGGCGTACAGCGGGTGAAAGTGCTCGAAGCCGAGCCCGATACCGACGAGTACCTGAAGATCTCGTACGAGCTGCTGCCGAAGCTCGCCGTGGTCGACACGGATCCCGACGCCGCGCGCATCGATGCGCTGGTCCGCGAGAACTTGGCGCTCGGCCGGCGCATCGCACAGATATTCGATGCCGAGAACGGCCCGCAGATGTTTCAGCAGCTGATCGGCACGATTGCCGATCCGGTGATTCAGATGTACCGCATGGCATCGCTCGCCAATCTCGACGTCGAGCGCGAACAGGAAGTACTGAGTGCGCCGACGACCCTCGCGCTGATGGAGAAGCTGCACGAGATCCTGCTGCACGAGACCACGGTCAACGAAGTGCGTCGCGAGATTGCGGAGCAGGCCAAGCACGACATCGACAAGCAGCAGCGCGAGCATCTGCTGCGCCAGCAGAAGCGCGCCATCGAGCAAGCGCTCGGTGAAGATGCGAGCGCGAGCGAGGAAGTCGCCGAGCTCAAGGAACAGCTCACCAAGGCGAACCTGCCCGAGACCGTGCAGAAGGAAGTAGACCGCGAACTGAAGCGCCTCGGCCGCATGTCCGAGAACGCCGCCGACTACCAAGTGGCACGCAGCTATCTCGAGCTCATTGCCGAGCTGCCCTGGAACGATCGTACCGACGATACGCTCGACCTGAATCATGCCAAGACCGTGCTCGACGAAGACCACTACGGCCTGGAAGACGTCAAGGACCGCATCCTCGAAAGTTTGGCCGTGATGCAGCTGAACGCGGGCGCCAAAGCGCCGATCATTTGCTTGGTCGGGCCACCCGGTGTCGGCAAGACGTCGCTCGGTCAATCGATCGCGCGTGCGATGGGGCGCAAGTTCGAGCGCCTGTCGCTTGGCGGCCTGCACGACGAAGCAGAACTGAGGGGTCACCGCCGCACCTATATCGGCGCCATGCCAGGCCGTGTGCTGCAGGCCATTCGGCGTGCCGGTGTTTCGAATCCGCTCTTGATGCTCGACGAGATCGACAAGTTGGGCCGCGATTTCCGCGGCGATCCGGCGGCGGCGCTCATGGAAATTCTCGATCCAGCACAGAACAAGGAGTTCCGCGACAACTACTTGAACCTGCCGTTCGATCTGTCGAAGGTGTTCTTCATCACGACGGCCAACACGCTAGAGGGTATTCCGCGGCCATTGCTCGACCGCATGGAAGTGATGGAACTGACCGGCTACTCCGACATGGAGAAGCGCGAGATCGCCAGGCGCTACCTCATCCCGCGCCAGCAAGTCGAGACCGGGCTCAAGCGAGAGCAGCTCGACATTCCCGAAGATGCCTTGAACACCATCATTCGCCGCTACACACGCGAAGCCGGTGTCCGTGAGCTCGAGCGCACCATCGGACGGCTCGCACGCAAGCGCGCGCGGCAGGTGCTCGAGTCCAAGATCACGGCCGAAGAACCGCTAGCGCCGATCACCGATGCATCGCTGAAAGAACTGCTGGGCGCGATGCGCTATCAGTCCGACAAGAGCCGCGAAAGCCAACCCGCCGGGGTGGCAGCGGGGCTGGCCTGGACCGAAGCCGGCGGCGACGTGCTCTACATCGAGGCCGTGCTCACGCACAAGGACGAGAAGGTCACGCTCACCGGCCAACTCGGCAGCGTCATGCAAGAGTCGGCCAAAGCCGCACGCAGCTACATCTGGTCGGCGGCCGAAGCCCTCGGCATTTCGCGCAAATGCATCGAAAAACGTGGCGTGCACATTCACGTCCCGGCGGGTGCCGTTCCCAAGGATGGTCCATCGGCCGGTATCACGATGGCGACCGCCCTGGCCTCGGCCTACAGCGGCCGACCCATCGAGTCCGGAATCGCCATGACAGGCGAGCTGACGCTATCGGGGTTGGTGCTGCCGGTCGGTGGCATCAAGGAGAAAGTACTTGCCGCGCACCGGGCGGGACTGCGCCACATCGTCCTGCCCAAGGACAACGAGGCCGACCTGGAGAAGCTACCGGACAGCGTGCGCAAGGACCTGAAAATCACGCTCGTCGAACGGCTCGAGGAAGTCATCAAAGTCGCAATTCCGAGCTTGGTACCAGGAGACTGCGCGGCGGTCGACGATTGACCGCAACACCGTTCGATTTCGAACCGCCGCGGCTGCTCCGCTCACCGCACCTACAGACGATCTTGTCGAGCCGCGCGAATCCGTCGAACTCATCGTCCGCGGCAGCGTGGTTCGCCGGCGCGGAGTCCATGATCGTGCCAGTCGAAGACGGCACGCGGCTGAAGGCATTCGTAAACGATGATCATGCTGGAGCGCCGCTGGTCATCCTCATTCACGGCTGGCTCGGTCACGAGACGTCGTCCTACCTCGCACGCGCGGCACTGGCGCTGAAACATAGCGGCTACAACGTCGCGCGTCTGTTGCTGCGCGACCACGGCGACACGATCGGTCTGAATGAGGACCTGTTCCATTCGGCGCGCATCGACGAAGTGGTGGACGCGTGCAACTGGCTCGCCATGCGCTACGGCAGCACTCGCGTCGGCGCAATGGGATTCAGCCTCGGCGGCAGCTTCGCGATCCGCATTGCCGCGCACCCGCGGCGTAGCGATTCCATCGCCGCCGCACTCGCGGTATGCCCCGTGATCGATCCAGCGCCGGCAGCGTATGCCATCGACAACGGCTTCATTGGCTATCGGTGGTACTTCTTGAGCAAGTGGCGGCGCGCGTTGCGAGCCAAGCAAGCGGCTTTCCCCGATCGCTACGATTTCGGTGATGCGCTTCGGCTACCGACCGTCAGCGAACTGACCGAAGAGTTTGCGCGTCGGTATACGCCATTTGCTGATGCCGCAGAGTACTACGCTGCCTACCGCATCGATGCCGCGCGCCTCGCGCCCCTCGCCATCCCTGTCAGCGTTGTCGTAGCCGAGGATGATCCTGTCATTCCCTATTCGAGTGTCGCGACGCTGCCCGTGCACGACTGCATCAACGTATTCACTAGCCCACTCGGCGGGCATTGTGCATTTCTCGATGCGCCGACCCGATCTGACGCAATCGGCAGGCATGCCATGCAATTCTTCGACCAACACCTGAGCTAAAGTCTCGTCGACTCGAGAACCCGCATTGAGCCGACATCGCGACGCGGTGTACGCTGCGCGCGCAACTTGCATCAACGAGGGAGGAAAAGGATGGCACTGCAGAACATCGAACCGCTCAACGATCAATTGGCCGACATCATCGTTCGCGCCGATGAACCATGGATCGAGACGGAGCCGGGCAAAGCTTGGATGAAAGTGCTCTGGACAGGGCCCGAGACGGGCCGCTGGGTCGCACTATTTCGCTGGAAGAAGGGATACACCGCCGCGCCTCACAAGCATCTTTCGGATGCCCATACGTATGTGCTGAAGGGCAAACTCAAGGTGCGGGACGGAGTACTCGACGCGGGAGACTACGACTACGAACCGAACGGTGTGCTGCACGGCGCAACGGTTGCACTCGAAGACTCGGAATACTTGTTCGTCTGCGAGGGTCCGGTGCTGTTCTACGACGAGAACGGCTTGACCAGCTATCTGGGCTGGGAAGAGCTCACACGCATGCGCGACGCGGCAAAGGCCGGGCGCGACGCGTCCCTCGGTGTCCGTGTGACCGCGCGGTCCGCTGTCTGAACTGGTTACTCAATCACGCACCACGAGGCTAAATATCATGATGAACAGAATCGTCTTGGCCACTTGCGTCCTGCTGGCCGGCAACGCGTTTGCTCAAGCGCAATCCGGGCCCACAGAAGTGGTCATGCAGTTCCTTGCCAGCTTCAACGCTGGAGACGTGGACGGTGCGGCCGCCACCAACGCGATTGATGTGGTCATCGTCGACGAGCTGCCGCCCTACCAATGGCAAGGCGAAGGCGCGTTCGGCCGGTGGCTCGCCGACCTCGGCAAGCATGACGAGGCGGCCGGCGTCTCGAATGGCCACATGGCGGTCGGGAAAACCGTGCGGGAAGAGATCGGTCCCAACAGCGCATACATCGTGCTGAGCACGGTCTATCAGTTCTTACAGAACGGTACCGCGATGGAGGCACCGGGGCACATGACCTTCGCATTGCGCCTGGGCGCGGACGGCTGGCGCATCAGCGCCTGGACGTACTCCGCTCCGGCAGGCAGCCCAGTGGGTTAGTAACGCATTGGCCCGCGAGACGGAGGAGCGATGTCTCTCGACTCGTTGAACAAGTGGCTCACTCTGCTTGCGAATTTCGGCGTTATCGGCGGTCTTGTCCTTGTCGCGTTGCAGATGAACTTCAATACCGAGACGATGCGCCTGCAGAATGACCTCGACCTGAATCGGGCGTTGTCGGCCGGCGAGCTCGCCTACATGGGCGACTCCACATCTATCGCGTACAACAATGCGCTGTTTCACCCGGAGCAGCTGACCGAACCTCAACTCGGTCAGCTCTGGGCATATCTCCACAACGTCATGCTCGCGGCGCAGAACAACTGGCTCGCCTATCGGCAAGGTCAGGCATCGGAAGCCAGCTGGAACCATGCACGCAAGCAAGCAGCGAGTTTCATCAGCTTCCGCGCCGGGCGCATCTGGTGGGACCACGACAAATTCGAGTACGAGGGAGACTTCGTGGCGCAAATCGACGACGAACTCATGAGCATGGATCCCCTCGACGTCGAACGTGTCACACGGGAGATGCTTCAGCAGATCAGAGACCTCGGTCCGAGCGACGGTCTAGCAGCTACTCAGACGAGGTGATCACCCGATCCCACATCGACGACTTCCGTCACCGTGGTGTCGTGCACATACCCGCCGCGCTCGACGCGACCGCGATCGAGATCGCCCGCGCGGCCTACGACTGGTCGCTTGCACACCCGGGGCGCGGGGCGGCACAACTGCTGCCCGGCACACCGGGAGCCTTCTACGGCGATCTCGCCAATCCGGCTTCGTTCGACCCCTACACCGAGGTCAACACCAAGACACCGATTGCCGGCATCGTCGCCGAGCTTTGGCAGAAGCCCGACGTCTGGTTCATGTACGAGCAGGTCTTCCGCAAGACAGGCGGTGAGGCGGAGGCCGCGCAGCGAACACCTTGGCACCAAGATCTCCCGTACCTGCCGGTCGCCGGCAACGACCTGGCAGTCGTATGGATTTCGTTCGACCCGCTGACGACCGAAGAATCACTGGAATTCATCGTCGGTTCCCACATAGGACCGCTCTACGACGGTAGCCGATTCGATCCGCGCGACGAGACGCTGCCCCTGTACGGCACGGGCGACTTACCCAGGCTGCCGGCCATCCAAGCCGACCGCTCGCAGTACGACATCGTGTCGTTCCCCATCACGGTGGGCGATCTGGTCGTGTTCCATCCGGCCATGTTGCACGGCGGTGCCCCGACCAAGCCGGGCCGCGAGCGACACACGCTGTCGCTGCGCTATTTCGGCGAAGATGCGAAAGTGGCGTGGCGCCCTGGCGATACCGCGGCGCGCGTTGCGCAGATCGGTGATGGCCCCGAGGTTCATCCAATGACGCGAGCCAAACGGCTTGGTGAAGGCGCGTCATTCCGCGATCCGGGCTTTCCCAAAGTGCACTGACGGCATTGGCCGCTTGATCGCATGGCGCCCACCCTCTGCAATTGCTAGGGTGTCAGTTCGGTTGGATGGACCAACCGCTATCGAGGGGCGACTAACGTGGAAACCTGGAAAATCGGCCGCGTCACTGTTCGTCGGGTGGTGGAAATGGTGATGCCGATCCCGCCGACCATGTTGATACCGGATGCAACGCCCGAGAATCTCGCGCCGATGGGCGCCTGGTTGAAGCCCCACTTCTTACTCGACGACTATCGAATTCCACTCAGCATTCACACCTTTCTGATCGAATCCGACGACGCACGAATCGTCGTCGATACGTGCATCGGCAATGACAAGCCACGCGACTTCCCGGAATGGAACAAGCGGCAGAGCGATTTTCTCGATCAGCTCGCGGCGCGAGGTACGCCGGTCGATGCCGTCGACTTCGTGATGTGCACCCACCTGCATGTCGATCACGTCGGCTGGAATACCCGCCTCGTCGACGACCGTTGGGTACCGACATTCCCGAACGCGCGATACCTGTTCGGGCGCGAGGAGTGGGCCTACTGGAAGAACGAAGTCGATCCTTTCGGACGCGAGGCACGCGACGACTCGATCATACCCATCATCGACGCCGGTCTCGCCGATCTGGTCGAGATGGATCACCGCCTCACCACCGAGGTGAGTCTCGTGCCGACGCCGGGCCACACGCCCGGTCACGTCAGCGTAATGATCGAGTCCGCGGGTGAACGAGCCGTCATCACGGGCGATCTGTTTCATCATCCTTGCCAGTTCGCGCGGCCGACGTGGGTAGACTCCGCCGACGTCGACACCAAACGGGCGGCGCAATCACGGCAGTCGTTCATGCAGCAATTCAGCGATGGTACGTTGGTGCTGGGCACTCACTTTGCCTCGCCCACCGGGGGACGTGTCGTGCGCGATGGTGACGTCTATCGGTTCGACGTCTAAGCCCGCGGAACGACTGCCGCGGCCAGTCGTGCTGTCATTTTTGCGACGCTGACGCGGCAGACTGTCATCAAACCGTAACAATCACTGGCGTACCCTTGCGCGCGTTTTTGCACGCTAGGAAATCCCATGCTGATTCGCCTGATCTCCGCCTTTCTCATCGCCGCCGCTGTCACTCAAGCGTCATATGCCGCGACATCGGACGTCGACCTGCTAGTTCAGAGGCTGGTCGACAAGGGCATTCTCACCACCGACGAGGCGGCGGCCCTCACGGCCGAGATGCGCGACGCGCGGTCGACGGTGCCGGTGCAGGACCTCGCCGCCGCTAAGGCTGCACCCAGCAGCGCCGCCGATTCGTGGACGAGCAAGCTACGCGTCAAAGGCGACATGCGCGTTCGTTACCAGTCGGAGAAGCTCGATGGTCTCGCCACCGCACCGCCCCTCGACGTCGACGAGCAAGACCGACTACGCATTCGCTGGCGCGTGGGTGTCGAGGCCGACGTGACCGACCGTTGGCAGGTCGGCTTCGGGCTCGCTTCCGGCGGCAGCGACGCACGCTCGACCAACCAAACATTGAATGGCGTGTTCTCGACAGGTGACGCACGTCTCGATTATGCGTTTGCCCGCTATACGCTCAGCGAAGGATCCAACCTGCTTGCCGGTAAGTTCAGTAATCCGCTTTGGGAACCAAAGGATCTGCTATGGGATTCGGATATCCGGCCCGAAGGCTTCGCGGGGCAATTTACGTTCGAGCCGATCGACGGCGTGTCGGCATTCGTCACGCCTGCCTATCTCGTGCTTACCGAAGACATCGCCAACGTTCAGCAAGACGCGAACATTTGGGTGTTGCAGGCCGGGGCAACGTTCGGGCTCGGTGACAAGACTTCGCTCACGATCGCGCCGACCTACTACAACTTCGACAACACCGAGGGCACGCCAGGGCCCATTGCGCTGGCGTTGCCGACCAACACCCGCGACGGCGCGGGCAACCTGGTCTACGACTACGATGCGTTCACCGCAGCCGTCGCACTAACCACCAAGGACATCGGGCCGCTGCCCCAAGTGCAGGTATTCGGAGAGTGGGTAAACGCACTCGACCCCAGCGACGACAACACGGGCTACGTGGTTGGCGCTTCGTTCGGCGATGCCAAAGTCGCAGGACCGCTCGATTGGCAGTTTACGTACAACTATCGGAAGTTGGAGCGCGACGCATGGCCGGAGTTTCTCGGCGATAGCGAGTCGTTCTTTGGCTCCACCAACTTCGAGGGCAACGAGGTGGAGTTTTCGCTCGGGCTCGCCAAGAACGTTTGGCTCGCGCTCGACTACTACTCGAACTTCGAGTTCATTGGCACCAACGTCGACGAGGACGTGCTGCTGGTCGATCTCAACCTGAAGTGGTGAATAGAGAACGGGGCTCCGGGTATCGACCCAGCCCCGTTGTCATCGGCCAAGACTGTGGTAGAAGGCTGCCACGCCGTCCAAGAACATCTCGACCGCGAGCAACACGAGCAACATGCCCATCAGCCGCTCGAGTGCACGCACGCCGCGGCCTCCCAACACCTTCATCAACCACGGTGAGACAGCCAATATGAGAGTGGTCGCGAGCCACGCGATGACCAGGGCTATCGACCAATCGAACAATCGCTTGGGCTCGGACGACGACAGCAGCAGCAAGATGGCGAGCGTCGATGGTCCCGCTACCAACGGCATCGCCAGCGGCACGATGAAGGGGTCTTCGACCGCTTCGCTCTCGGATGAACCGGGACGCGGAAAGATCATCCGGAGCGCGATGACGAACAGCAGTATGCCGCCGGAGAGACTGAGCGTTGGCTGGCTCAGGCCGAGAAACGCCATCACTGCATTTCCGGCGTAGAGGAACGCAAGCAAGATGACGAGCGCGAACACCAGTTCTCGCGCGACGATCTGGGCACGGCGGCGCGGCTCGAAGCGAGCGAGCACAGCATTGAAAATCGGGATGTTGCCGAGCGGATCCATCACGAAGAACAAAGTGGCAGCCACCGCTGCGGTCGACGACCAATCCACGTACGCGACTCCTCAACTAATCCGCAATGGCCAGAAGAAGGGCAGGAACACCGCAACCACCAAGAACACCACGATGGTAAGCGGTACACCAAGCTTCAAGTAATCGACAAACCGATAGCCACCCGGACCCATCACCAGCACATTGGCCGGATGAGAGATCGGCGACGTGAAGCTCGCCGACGCCGCCATCGCGATTGCCATCATCGGTGCGTAGGGCAGGATGCCTAGCTCTGCACTCGCCGAGAGCACGACGGGAGCCATTATCAGCACGAGCGCTGCGGTCGGCACGATCATGGTGGCCATCGCGGTCACCGCATAGAGCCCCGCGATGACTATCCACGGTCCACGGTCACCCAGCGCATGCATGACGGTTTCGGCGAGGTACGAGGCCGCTCCGCTGCGTTCCATGGCGATGCCGAGCGGCAACATACCGGCAATCAGAAAAATCGCGCGCCAATCGATAGCGCGATAGGCGGCTTCCATGGTGAGGCAACGGGTGAGCACCATCAGCGTGGCGCCGAGGACGGCGGCGATCGCGATGGGCAAGAAACCGAGCAGCACCGCACCCACGACCATCAACATCAGGCTACTGGCAATCGGCGCCTTCGATGTGTCCACTTCAGTGACCGCTACGGGTGTCAGCACGATGAGATCGGGATCTTGGCTGAGGTGCGCAAGGCGCTCGCGCGGACCGAGCAGCAACAATGCATCGCCGAGCTGCAGCTTCTGGCGGCCCAGCTCGGTGCGCAACGGTCGCCCGTTCCGCCAAATCGCGACCAACTCGATCTGCACTCGGTTGCGGAAGTTCACGTCGTCCACGCGCCGGCCCGCGAGCGAAGAATGCGGATGAAGGGTCGCCTCGACGAGCTGCAGACCGTCGGAATCGAGCAGATGCAGATGTGGAGTGGCGTCGTACTCGACGTCCAACTCCTGCAAGCCGCGCAAGACATCGATGTCCTCGGTGCGACCTTGCACGATCAACAAATCGCCGCCGTGAATCACCTCCTCGGCCGGCGGCATGACATGCATGGCGCCGTCGCGAAACAGGCCCAGCAGACGGAAGTCGAAGGCATCCGCCAATCGCGTGGCGCCGAGCGTGAGTCCTGCCACCTCCGACTCGCGAGGCACGTGCAAGATGAAAGCACTGTCTTCGAGCTTGTAGACGTCGGACAGTTCTTCGCTCGTGAGCTTTGCAACGGTCGCGAAGTCGCCCGAACCTTCGAGCGCCGATACCTTGTCGGGGTCGCACTGCACCAACAAGCGATCGCCGACTGCGACGGTCGTCTTTGCCAACTGGCTACGCCGTACGTCCTGACCACGACGAAGGGCAAGCACGTTGGCCGCATATCTCGAGCGAAACTCGTCGTGCCGCAACGGCTCGTCGACCAACGGCGAACCTTCCGCAACCTGCAGCTCCCTGAGCTCGATCTGGCCGGACATGAGCTCCTTCAAGAGCGGCGCCTCGCGCTCGATCGTGAGGTCGCCCCACTTGCCCATCGCATCGAATCGATCCGCACGGCCCTCGACCAGAAGCAGGTCGTTGGCTGCCAGACGCATCTCGCGGGGGGGCAGCGAACGCGTGCTGCCGCTGCGCATCAGCGCGATCAATACGAGCCTGGCGGACGACTCGAGGCCGACCTCATCGATGGTTCGACCCACCACCACCGACTGCGCCGGCACCCGCAGCAAGAACATGCGCTCGTGCAGCCCATACTGAGCCTGCAGGTCGCGGCCGCGCCGGGCATCGGTCTTCTCAGGTGCTTTACTCGGCAAGAGATGGCGGCCCACGTAGGCGACGAACAGCGAACCGAACAGAAGAATGAGCAGTCCGAGTGGCGTGAAGTCGAACAGCTCGAACGCATCGAACCCGGCATCATTGAGCGCGCCGCTGATCAGCAGGTTCGGCGGCGTGCCAACCAAGGTCGTCAGCCCGCCCAGCAACGAGCCATACGCCAAAGGCATCAGTAATCGCGGTGCCGGCAATCCGGAGCGACGTGCGACGTCGACGATGACCGGCAACATGAGTGCCGCGACGCCGATGTTGTTCATGACGCCCGACATCAATCCCGCAGTCACCATGATCACGAGGATCATCTGTTGCTCGCTCTGCCCGGCAAAACGCAACAGGTTGCGGCCGATGACGTTGGCGACACCGGCACGCGTCAAGCCTTCGCTCAAAATGAACATGGACCAGACCGTGATCACTGCTGCGTTGCTGAAACCAGACAAGGCCTCGGTCGGTGTTGCGAGACCAGTGAGCGCGAGTGCACAGAGCACCATGAGCGCGACAACGTCCATTCGCACCCAGTCGGTAATGAACAACACGAGCGAGGTGCCGACGATGAAGAGGACGATGGCGATCTCGAAGGTCATGCGTCAAGGGTACGACATTTGATTTGCGACACGCCCAAGCGCGATCGGGTAAGCTCGCCGTCAGGAGGACACCACCATGAATTTTCGCCAGCACACGGTCGAAGCTTTGGTCGCCGACGTCAAAGCACGACGGACGTCCGCCGAAGCGCTCGCTCGCGCTGCACTCGACAACATCGAAGCGACACGTGACTCGATCAACGCCTTTTGCGCGGTCGATGCGGATGCCGCCATCGCCGCTGCCAAGGCAATCGATGCCCGCATCGCGCGCGGCGAAACGGTCGGTGCGCTCGCTGGCATCCCGTTTGGTGTCAAAGATCTCGAAGACGCGAAGGGGTACGTCACCACGTTCGGCTCTGCGCTACACCTTAGCGATGCACCTGCGGCAGCGGACTCCGTGCTGGTCGCCCGCCTCAAAGCAGCGGGCGCGGTGGTGGTCGGTAAGACCAACACACCCGAGTTCGGCTACAAGGGTGTAACCGACAACAAACCGTTCGGCGCCACCAAGAATCCCTGGCATCTCGGTCACAGCGCGGGTGGCTCATCGGGCGGCTCTGCGGCTGCGCTGGCGGCAGGCATCGTGCCGCTGGCCACGGGTTCGGACGGTGGCGGTTCGATTCGCATTCCGTCCGCCGTGTGCGGCATGAGCGGCATCAAGGCGAGCCAGGGTCGCGTGCCGATTGGCGGCCCCACGCCGCCTGGCTCGGGGCTACTCACCGTCAAAGGCCCCATGGCACTGCGCACGCGCGACATCGCGCTTGCGCTGGATGCCGTATGCGGCGACGAGCCAACCGATCTATTCGGGCTTCCCACACTCGACCCGGGGCTGCGCAGCGCGCTCGACGGTGACGTGAAGCCGCGGCGTGTGGTTTGGTCGCCGACCATGGGTTTCGCCGAGGTCGACCGCGAGATCGCGGCAATCTGCCAGGCGGCCATCGACCGGCTCGCCGAGTCCGGCGTCGAGATCGTCGAGCGCAACGACATCTGGACCGAGAGCCCGGTCATGCATTGGTTTCAGTTCTGGACTGCGGCGCGGGCAAGGGCGCAGGGCGATTTGCGTGGCACACCGCAGTGGGAGCAGATCGACGACGAGTTGAAACCGCAGATCGAGTACGGTCTCGAGAAGGTGACCGGCGTCAGCTACGCACGCGCGATCGATGCCTGCCATACGTTCGCCTATGCGCTGTCGCGGGTGCTCGCCGACGTACCGCTGATCGTGACACCGTGCACGGCGGGCCACACGCCGAAGCTCGGCACTGCGATGGGCGCGTTGAACGGCACCGACGTCCCTGGCTGGGTGGCGTTTACGTTCGGCATCAACATGACCCGCAACCCAGCCGGCACCGTTCGCGCAGGCACGACCAAGGCCGGGCTACCGGTTGGTCTGCACATCATCGGTAATCAGCGCGACGATGCGACGGTGTTGAAGGCCATGTGCTTCATCGAGGAACTGTTCGGCTTCGGGCACGACGCGCCGCATGGCATAACGGCATGAGCCGCTAGGCCACCAGGCGGTCGACCAGCGCTTCGAACGCAGCCACTCGCGGTTCGAGTTTGTCGATGATGTCGCGCCAGAACTCGGCACCGTCGAGTTTCGCATCGAGATGCTGCTCCGCGAGACGTTCGGCCGACATGCGACCGGTGTCGCGCAACAGCGCAACGTAACGCGGATAGAACTCGCTTCCCGCATCGTCCTTGCGCAGATACACACCCAGGCTGAACAAGTAACCGAACAGATACGGGAAGTTGTAGAACGACAAGCCCGATATGTAGAAATGCAGCTTCGACGCCCAAAACATGGGGTCGGGCTCCGACATGGCATCTCCGTACCACGCCTGCCACGCCTCCGCCATGAGTGTTTCGAGCTCGCGCGGCCGCAACGGCCGCGCATCGCGCCGCTCATAGAACGCCTTTTCGAATGCGAAGCGCGCGGGGATGTTGAGCAAGAAACTCGGAATGGAAGAGATCTCTTCCCACATGATCGCGAACCGCGCAGCATCGCTGTCGGCTTTCGCGAGCAGCGTGTCGCGTACCGTTGTCTCGCCAAACGTGCTGGCAGTCTCCGCGAGCGACATGCCGTAGCTGCGTTGGCAATCCGGTAGGTCGCGCATCACCCAGGAATGGAACGCATGGCCAAGTTCATGCGCCAGCGTGATGACGTCGGTCGGCGAGCCCTGATAGGTCATGTATACGCGCGGCGTTTTCGATTTCGCGAATCCGGTGCAGTACGCACCAGGCCGCTTGTGCGACGACACCGTACCTTCGATCCAGCGATTGCGACTCACCATGTGCACGAATTCGCCCATGTCGGGATGCACCGCGCCGTATGCACCTGCGATCGAGTCGATCGCTTCTTCGAATCGCATCGGCCGCTCCTCGGCACCGAAATTCGGTGCCGGCGCACGCACGTCCCAGGGCCCGAGCGCATCGCGACCGCTGGCACGCGCCATGGCCTTTGCCGCGCGGCGGGCGAGCGGCCGCGCCGCCGCGGTTGCGTCGAGCAAGGCATCGAGCGTGCCCCGCGCGATCCGGTTCGCATGCACCGGTGCATCGAGGAAGTGCACCGGCCGCTTCGTCGAACGCTTGCGATTGAGCTCGAGCCGCCAGCCCGCGATGGCATTGATCGCCGCCGCGCAGGACTCGGCCTGTCCGCGCCACGCGGCATTGATGCCTAGCCATGCTGCCCGCCGCTGCCGCTCGTCGCTCTTCTGCATGAGGCCGCTCGCCTCGGCCATGCCAAGGGTCTGATGCTCATTGCCGACCAACACCTCGCACGTCATGGTGCCGGAAAGCTGATCGTACAAACGGCCCCAGGCGTGAATGCCGTCCTGTGACAGTCCGTTGACGAGACTCTCTTCCGCCAGGCTCAACAATTCATGGCGCCGTTCACGGCCGTGCCAAACGAGGAATGCGGAAGCCGCCACCTCGGGATCGGATAGATACTTTTCGACTACGTCGTCGGGCGCCAGGTCGAGGAATTGCGACCACGGTTCGAGCAAGTCGCCGTAGCGCTTCTGGTACTTCTGCAATCGACCCTGCAGCGCCTGTGCGCCGTCGTCCTGGGCATTCACCGACAACAAGCAGCTTGCGTACGTCAGCGGGTTGCGCAGCAGACGGCTTGCCCGCTCGGACAACCGATAGACGTGCTGCGCGGCAGAGATTGCGTCCTCGGCATCGTCGGCGCGTAATTCATGTGCGCGCGGCAACGCGGCCACCAACGTGGGATTGATCGCCGCCATCTCGTCCAAAAGCTCACCGAGCGCCACCAAGTCCGCTTCCAGTTCAGGCGCTTCGGTGGACCGGTACTCCGTACTCAAGTCCCACGCCGGCCCCGCCACAGCACTGTTCATGTCGTCAACTCCACTAATCGCGCCATTGTCCTTCAGCGGCGCGCCCGTTCGCCAATCCCGGTGACCGATCCGCATTCGGCTGCCATACTCGATCGCCGGGGGTATTGGATGTCCTGGCAAGACGAAGTCGACGAACTCAAGCGCCGTGAGACGCTCGCGCATGCGATGGGCGGCCCGGCGAAGGTCGCTCGCCAGCACGAATTCGGCAAGCTCACGATTCGCGAGCGCATCGCGCAAGTGAGCGATGCGGGTACGTTCCACGAGATCGGCACGATGGCGGGCCGCGGCCGCTACGACGACGACGGCAATCTGGTTGAATTCACCCCGTCGAATTTCGTGTTCGGCACGGCGGATCTCGATGGCCGACCGGTGATTCTGTCCGGCGATGACTTCACCGTACGCGGTGGCTCGGCAGATGCGTCCATCCCCGGTAAGCGCTTGAAGGCAGAAGGCCTAGCACTCGAGATGCGGCTGCCGCACGTACGCTTGGTCGACGGCATGGGCGGCGGAGGATCAGTGAAAACCATCGAGATGGCGGGCCGCACCTACATTCCCGAGCTGCGTGGTTGGGAAGTCGTGGTGCGTCATCTCGACGTCGCACCATCGGTTTCGTTGGCGCTCGGATCGGTGGCCGGCATCGGTGCAGCGCGCGTCGCCACGTCGCACTATTCGCTCATCGTGCGTGAATCCGCGCAGATGATGATCGCCGGGCCAGCATTGGTCGATTGGGCGAAGCTCGGTGAGGTTTCGAAAGAGGAGTTGGGGCACGCCCGTATCCATACGCGCAATGGTGCCATCGACGACGAAGTGGCCTCCGAGGCCGAAGCATTCGAGCGCACCCGACGCTTCCTCTCCTATCTGCCGACCAACGTCGACGAATTGCCGCCCGTCATCGAGTCGAACGACGATCCCCAGCGCCGCGACCAAGCACTGCTCGACGTCGTGCCGAAGGATCCGCGCAAGGTCTACAAGATGCGCACCATCATCGACTCGGTGGTCGACCGCGGCAGCTTCCTCGAAATCGGCAAACAGTGGGGCCGCTCGGTCATCACCGGACTCGCACGCCTCGATGGCGTGCCGATCGCCCTGTTCGCGGAGGACCCGTTCGTCTACGGCGGTGCGTGGACTGCAGATTCATGCCGCAAGGTGACTCGATTAGTCGATCTCGCCTCGACGTTCCATCTACCCATGGTCCATCTCGAAGATTGCCCGGGATTCTTGATCGGCAAGGAGTCGGAGGAGCGCGGCACCATTCGCTTCGGCTCGCAGACGCTCGCTGCGTTGGGCCAATCACCGGTGCCGTTCACCACCATCATCATCAGGAAAGCCTTCGGCGTTGCCGGCGGTGCCAACCACAAACCCGGCAGCCATCATTTTCGCGCCGCATGGCCCTCCGGCGATTGGGGTTCGCTGCCGATCGAGGGTGGCATCGAGGTAGCCTACAAGGCCGAGCTCGCCGAAGTCGACGACTACGACGCCCATCTCGCCAAGATCAAGGCACGTCTCAACCGGGTGCGCTCGCCGCTGCGCTCGGCCGAGTACTTCGAGATCGAAGAGATCATCGATCCGCGCGACACCCGCCCGTATCTCGTTCGCTGGGTGCACCTCGCACAGAAGTCGCTCAAACCCGGCCCCGTCGCGTTTGGGTTTCGACCATGACCACCGTCAACGGCACCTGTCTCTGCGGCGACGTGCGTTTCACCATGGATGGTCCGTTCCAGATGATGATGCACTGTCATTGCTCGCGCTGCCGCAAGCATCACGGTGCGAGCTTCGCAACCTTCGTTGGCGCACCTACATCGGGTTTCCAGTTCGTTGCCGGTGCCGACAAGGTCGTCAACTATGCGTCGTCGCCAAGCTACGGTCGGTGGTTCTGCCCGCGCTGCGGATCGGTTTGCCCGTCACCCGAAGTACATGGCGACATGCATTTCGTGCCGGCCGGCAACCTGGTCGAAGACTGCGGCGCACGACCCGAAATGCACATCTATGCGGGTTCGCGCGCACCGTTCTACGAGATCACCGATGCGGTGCCTCAGCACGAGGTGCTACCGCCGGGCTGGCCGGATCCCGGTATCCGAGCTGAAGCCCGTCCACCTGCGACACCGGGTGCACTGTCCGGTAGTTGTTTGTGCAACGCGGTCGCCTTCGAGATCACCGGTGCACCGCTGCGCATGGGGCATTGTCACTGCTCGCGCTGCCGGCGGGGCCGCAGCGCAGCACATGCCACCAATTTGTTCGTGACGTTCGATCAATTTCGCTGGCTGCGCGGCGAGTCGCTCGTCACGGTGTTCGATCTGCCGGGTGCCGAGCGCTTCGGCACGAACTTCTGCGCGAAGTGCGGTAGCGACGTGCCGCGTCACTCACCGAAGATCGGACGCGTGAACGTACCCGCGGGCTGTCTCGACGCCGATCCCGGCATTCGGCCGTCATTTCACATCTACGTCGGTTCCAAGGCACCGTGGTTCGAGATCACGGATTCGATTCGGCAGTTCGAGGAAGCGGCCATTTGATCGACCCTGGTGCCCGTCCGCTCGAGAAACGGCCGATCTTCTGGTTCTATGGCTCGGCAGCGGTCGCCTATGGCATCAAGGACAATGCTTTCAGCTACTTGTTGCTGATCTTCGCCAACAAGGTGCTCGGCATTCCCGGCTATTTGGCATCGATCGCGCTTGCCATCGCCATGGTCTGGGACGCGGTTTCCGACCTGCTGCTCGGCCATTGGTCGGACAAGACGAATTCTCGGCTCGGCCGGCGCCATCCGTTCATGTACGCCGCACTCTTGATTCTGCCCGCTTCGTTCTATGCGCTGTTCACGCCGGTGGTGGACATCGATGCGGACACCGCGTTTTGGTACGTGTTGGTGCTCGCACTTCTCATCCGCACCGGCACTACGCTGTTCGAAGTGCCCTCCACGGCGTTGCTGCCGGACTTGGAGCAGGACTACGACCGGCGCAACAAATGGCTCGCGCTGCGCCACGGCTTCGGCTGGTATGGCGGTAACGGCATTCATACGGTCAACTTCTTTTTCTGGGTGGGCGCGTATGGCGTCACCGTGCAAACCGGCTACACCATCTTCGGCACGGTCGGCGCACTCCTGATCGCGACCGCCATCGTCGCTTCCGCGCTCGGCACGCAGAAAGTCGCCGCTGCCCTACCCCGACCCACCGATACGTTTCGCTTCGGCGCCATCACGCGCGAGATCGCGCAGATCTTTCAATCACTGAAAAATCGCCACTTTGCGGCATTGTTTTTCTACGGCCTCACGGTCGGTGTGGCCGGCGGACTCGGCACCGCGCTCTACCTGTATAACACCACGTACTTCTTCGGCTTTTCCGGGCCGCAGATTGCAACGACCGGCGTGTTCGTGCTGATCTCACCATTGGTCGCCTATTGGGCGGGGCCCGCGCTCGGCTACCGGTTCGGCAAGCCCCGCGCAGCCATCGCCGCACTCACGTCGCGACTGCTTCTGTACCCGATGCCCTACATCTTGTTGCTCACGGGATATTGGCCTGCGATTGGCAGCTGGACGAGCTTGGCCATCTACTCGGTGTTCATCGTGATCGAGGTGATCGGACTCGTCATTGGCGGTGTGTTGCTCGACTCGATGATGGCCGACGTGGTCGAGGACAGCGAAATCGTCACCAGCCGGCGCTCGGAAGGGTTGTTCTTCGCCGCACGCGGCTTTGCCTACAAGGCCGTCTCCGCGGGTGGAATCATCGGTGCGGGTACGATCGTCTCGTTGGTAGGGCTCGACGCGGTCACCAGCATCGACCAGATGACACACGCCATTCGCGTCGACATCGCGTTGACGTTCCTACCCCTCTACCTCGGCCTTTGCTTCCTAGCCCTGGCAATCGTCTCCCGCTATGGGATCGACCGCGCTGGCCATTCCACCAACTTGCGAACGCTGTCGGCCCGCAAGGCCGAAGGCGAACCGGTGACACCATGACGAACAAGACCGTACGACATCTCGCCCCGACCGCAACCGCCGAGGAGGTGCATGCCGAACTCGCCGCCGATGGCGTGGTGGTGGTCGACGAACTCGTCACGCCAGACGTCATGGATCGCGCGTGCGAAGAACTCGAACCGTTCGTCGCTGCAACTGCCGTCGGCGTCGACGACTTTTCAGGCCACCGCACGCGACGTACGGGAGCACTCGTCGCACGGTCGCCGACCTGTCGCGAGCTCGTCCAGCATCCACTGGTGCTTGCGAGCGCCAAGTCGGTGCTCGGCAAGGCGACCAGTTTTCAGCTGCACCTGACTCAGCTCATTTCGATCGACCCCGATGAGCCCGCGCAGCTCATTCATCGCGATCAGTGGGCATTCGACTTCTTTCCCTTTCCCGCCGACTACGACGTGCAATGCAACACGATATGGGCCATGACGGATTTCACTGAGGAGAACGGTGCCACGCGCGTCATTCCCGGCAGCAATCATTTCGAGGACAAGCTGAGGTTGACACAAGAAGACACGGTGCCCGCGGAAATGACGAAGGGATCGGTATTGTTCTATACGGGCCGGCTATATCACGGCGCAGGCGCGAACCGGTCCCGAGAGACACGGCGCGGCATCAACATCACCTACTGCGTGTCGTGGCTGCGCCAGGAAGAGAATCAATACCTGTCGGTGCCGTTCGAGATCGCGCGCACGTTGCCGACGGAGCTGTTGCGGCTCATGGGCTATGCGCGCGGGGCCTATGCGCTCGGGTATGTCGACGACGCACGAGACCCGATCGTGGTGCTGAAGCCCGAAGAAGCGCAGACCGGGTTGGGTGAACTCGACCAGGCGACTGTCAACCTCGATCCTTGAGCGAACGTCAGGGGCAGCGATCACGGCTACGGGGTCGACCGGAGGCTCCGCCGATATCGCCACATATCGGCCATCGAGAAAACCGGCTGTCGCCAGCCGGTTTTCCTCGAACAATACCGAACCGCACCGTGTCAGAAGACGAGCTGCAATTGCAGCGTGAAATTACTTTCCTTCTCGAATCCCGAAGGTACCGACGTATCCTTGCCGTATTCTATCGAGCCCTTGAAGTTGTCTTGGAAGTAGTACGACACGCCTCCCGTCAGACGGGAAATGTCGTCCGCACCGTCGTTGATCTCTTCGGTTTCAAAACGCAGCAGCGGGACCACGGAGTGATCCTGCGCCATACCGAAATAGGTAAGTTGCACGTAACCACTGTCGTTGGTTTCCGAACCCCCGCCGATCAGATCGTCATCCGCACGCATGAACACGCCAGCGAGCCGGAACATGCCGAAATCAATCTGCGTATCGAACCCGGCGCGGGTGAAATCGAGGTCCTGCTCGGCGCCACCGCAGTCCGCGAAATCCGACGCGGTGTCCTGCTCGCAACTTCCATCCACGCCGTATGCGCCAACCATGATGCCCGGGGTGATTTCGAATGCGAGTCGCCCGAACGCCACCCTCGACTCGTTGGCGACGTTGTCCCCAGTTAGACCACCGACCCCAACGTTGTAGAACAATCGGCCGCCGGCAATCCGGCCGAACAGTGACACCTGCTGCCTCGAATGCCTGAGCTTGTCGCCGTTGTCGGCGCCACCATGGATCGAATTGAGAAGCCCGTAGTGAGCTGCCGTCAATTTCCGGCCGTCCGACAACGTGTCATACGGATCGGCAAAAAAGGTTGGCGCGTAGGCGATCTGAACGTGTAACTCGTCGAGGAGATCGTAGTTGATGGCAGCGGTACCGAGAACGTCACCGAAACCGTCTTCACCCTCCGACTCGATTTCCACGAAGCCAGACACCTTCTGGAAGAGCACGCCTCCAATGAAGAGCTCGGCCTCGTGAATCGCTCGAATCTCGGAGTTTTCCCCCTTGTCCTTCGTGTACGGCCTCGAGATGAGCGCGGCAGAGATTGGGAAGTCCTTGAGCGAGTCGGTAAAGTCGGAAGATCCCGTTCCCTCACTTACGGGAATCAGTCGGTAGCCGTTAGTCTTGAAGTCCCGACCAGTCTGGTTCAGCGCAGGAAACGCGGTATGGCACGCCCCGCAACTGACGTTGTTGGCTCGAGCAAACGCGGGTACAGCCATCGCGGAATCGACCCAAGTGGTTCCCGCAACTGCGCAAACCGCGATAAACAACGATCTTCGAAAGTTCATCGATTGTGGCTCCCATTTGTTGCTTGTGTAGCGGTTCTGGGAAAATAGGCGTCGTGTCGTTGGATGGCTGTGACCTAGGTCAAATCGGGCATGGCAGCGCTATAATCCCCTCGTTAGACGAGGCAGCGTGGGGTTAACACCTATGCCTGCGCGTTCTGAGCGCGAAATACAGCTGAGCGCTTCCGAAGACTGGTGCGTGCTCAACGAGGTGGACCTCTCGCAGGTCGAGCAACACTCCGTGGAGCGGCTGTATCAGACTGGCGAAGCCCTGTTCCGCGAAGGTGATGCGGTCAAGGGGGTTTACTACGTTCAGTCAGGGCTAGTTGGCGTCAGAAAGGCAGACCCGTATGGCAACCCGACGCTGCTCAAACTAGCCTGGCCAGGCGACACGCTCGGCTACCGGCCGCTGCTGGCAAATCAGTGCCATCGCGCTAGCGCGGAGGCTTTCCGCAAGGGTGTCGTGTGCTTCGTGGATTCAAAAACAGTGCTGCAGCTGATCGAAGCGACACCGGCGCTCGGTCTCAACTTCCTGAAACGCGCGGCAAAGGAACTCGGCGACGCGGAGCAACGTTTTCACGACAGCGTCACCCTCGACATGCGTACTCGGTTCGCCCATCTGCTGCTGGTCATGCAACAACAGCAGAAGTACGTGCGTGGGGACAGCGACGGATCAGCCGAACTTCTGCTGCCCATCTCCCGCTCCGACATTGCAGCGATGCTGGGTGTACGTAGGGAAACGGTATCGCGCGCCATTCGCGTACTTGAAGAGAGCGGCGTGGCCTACTTCTCTCAAAGGCAAGTGTTGGTACCAGACCCCGCCTCGCTTACGAAAACGCTAATCAGATAACTTGCAATACTGGAGATACTGATCGGCCGGCAGGCACGCTCGTCGCGATCAACGAGGCATTGGCGACACCTGCTATCGGTCATCGACACCGCACTTTCATTTACCCCTGATCCGCCAAATGAGCGCCGTACGAATGCCTGCAATGAGCCACACGCCATGGACCGTAGTACGTAGGGATCCCAAGCTTCACCATCTGCGAACGTAGCCCCAACGATTGACGTCCGTGGCGTGTATCGGCGAGCCTTCCCGCAAGCTAACTGGCCTTCGCTTGCGGTGCCATGTCGCAACACTGCACTGTGTTGCTTACGCATGCAATGCGCCGTATACCCTACCTGGCGGTATATAGGATTCCCTCCCCTCGGCCGCCGACTTCATTCCGATCACTACCAATGCGCCGTTGTCAAAGCGCAGCAATGACAGGCTCGACCTCTTCATGCGCGAGACCGAGTTCCTTCGCCAATTGCGCACCGTGATCCGCGATGTGGCGGCGCCACGAAGTACCGAGATCGAGATCGTCGAGCACGGCACGAAAGCGCGCATCTTCGGCCACACCGGGCGCGAACATCAGTTGGAGATAGTCCAATCCCCCGCCGACGAGCACTCGTCGCTCGGTCATCGACATCGCACGCCAGGCAGAAGCGCCGTGCGTCACATCGCCGGCGGCGAATCCGACGATCCCGCGCCACAGATTGTCGATGTTCGGATCATCGAAGACGGCTGCGAGTTCGGCACTACCGGCTGGGAGCTTGCCGGCGCGCGCATCGAGCACGCGGTCGACGGCCGCGACGAGCAACTGCGCGTCGCCGCCCAATGCGTGCAGTGCTGCGCGATAGTGGTCGAACAGCGGTTGATCGCCCAGCGCCGCGGCAAGCCACGTGGCCGCCCATAGATGGGCGGCATCGTTCGGCCGCCTGACCAACATTTCGCGATGCACCTTGAGCGCCGCTGCGGGTCCTTGGGTGACGAGTACAACAGCGGGCTTCGAGCCCGCATACATGTCCTCGCCCAGCCTCGATTTC
>QJXZ01000319.1 GCA_003248125.1 Gammaproteobacteria bacterium
ATATTCTTCATCTTCAGCACTTCGCTGCGCCACTGGTCGTCAGTAAGTGGTGGCTGCATGTATATGTAGTCGACCGAGTGACAGACCACACAGATCTGCGCCGCAGGCAGGTTCGGTCCAGGCGCGAGGCGCGTGTGCTCAGCTGGAAGCTCTATCGCGACTGTGTCTTTCGCCGCGCGCACCGGCGAGGTGACCACAAGTGCAAACACTGCGACCAAAAACGATCTCTTCATCGCCACTCTCCTACGTCGCACTGACTCGAACCGCCTCGACGAAGGTGGTCACGTTGGGGGCTGCAAAATATTCACCGAATCGCGTTCCGAGTACCTGTCCATGCGTTGCCGTCTTCGCGGAACCGCACACGCACGAGCGCCTCCTGCAGCTGCAACTAGCAGCGCGCCTTTCCAACTGAGCGTCGAGCTACCTCGAGCTTCCGGGTCGCGCGCGCTCTGTTGCGCAACGGGACTACATTGTACGGTTCACTTACTTCCGCGCTGACGCGACGAAGCCTTTGAACAAGTCAGACACCGAGAACGTGGCCAAATCCACGAACTCGCCCGCGTCGAAGTAGGTGCCTTCGCACTCGCTGCATTGCTCGTACGAAATGTGCCGCTGCTTGCGATCTGCCGTGCGCACCATCCGCCCTCCGCAGCGCGGGCACCGGTATCTGTCGACAACGTCGTGCGCCTTGCCCGCCTCGACGTCACCGATGTCCACCGCCATCGCAACCGCCTTGTTGCGAAGCCTGTCGACCTCGCCAGCATCGAACCACAATCCGTGGCAGGCAGAGCAGCGGTCCACTTGCACGCCATCGACGTCGAGCAGATCCATTCCCGCGCGGCATTTAGGGCAACGCATCGCACCTGAGAAGTACACACCGGCACGCGCCGTGCCAAATCCAATGGGTATTTGCGGCGCGGATCTCGTTCGCGGCTCGCCATCTCGCGCGTGGCGGTGTCGATGCAGGAAGAGGACGGTGAGTACCACCAACGATAGGCACCCGAGAATGATGTAGGCAGCCGGGTAAGACGTGCCTTCGGCGATCAATCCGTAGATCTTGGCGCCGACCGCGGAGCCGAGATTGGCAGTGGACATGTAGATGGCGAACTGCGTTGCGGAACTCGCGGACGAGCAGAGAGCCATGGCAAGGGCCAGTACGCATACCATTGTGAGGGGCCCGAGCAGAATCCAGACCGCGAGCATCGTTCGCACATAGAGCGTGTCTTGCCAAAGGAACTGGGTTTCCGCCAACAAGAAGGCATGTAAGACAACGAGCGTACTTACCAAAACGAGCATGCGCTTGGCGCCGACCCGGTCGATGATCGGACCGGCCAACAGCGCTACACCTGCGCCCATCAGACCCATCATCGCGACCAGCTGCGACCACTCCGGAGTGCTGAAACCGAACAGCTTCACCGCGGCAATCGGCATAAGCGCGTGCCCATAACCACCTGCCAGGCCGTCGAAGAACATGATCGCCATCAGTACCATGCTCGGCCCCGTCCATAGCACGCGGCCAACGCCGCGAAACAAGCCGAACAGTGAGTTGTCGGCTTGCGTCTCTCCTCGGAACTCGCCCTTACTCCACGGCAGTACGCGTTCGCCCCGGCGCTCCACGACGAGCAGGCCGATGACAAACATCACACCGGAGACGATCGCGGCGAGCACCGCCGTTGGCCCGAGACCGACGCTCACCAGCAATACACCCGAAATGGCCGCCGAGATACTCCAGCCCATGGCTTTGCCAAACGCCATGAAAGCATTCAGGCGCCCTTGCTGATCGAGTGGCGTTAGATCGATGGACATGCCATCCACAGCCACGTCCTGCGTGGCGGTAAAGATGTTGATGAGAACGCCAAGTGCCATCAGCGTGCTCATCTGCTCGACTGGACTGTCGACCAGCACGAGACTCAGTAGCGCGATGGTGAGCCCGAGCTGCGCGCCCAACACCCACGGTCGCCGCGTGCCCATGGCCAGAAACTGGAATCGATCCATCAATGGCCCGGCCAGGAGCTTGAGTGCCCAAGGGAGGGCCACTACGGCAAAGAACGAAGCAATTTCGCCCGCGCTCACACCCTGGCTCACGAGCCAAGCGGGCAGCGCGATTGAGATCAAGCCGGCGGGCACGCCCTGCGCGAAGTACATCGCAGAGCCGGTGAAGTACCTCACGCGAGGCGCATCAGACAGAACGAAGGGTAAGTTCACTTGTATTGCTCTCGATCGTTGTCGTTTTTTCAGTACGTCACGGTCTCGCTTCGACGACGTCTGCCCGTCCGACCCGCCACCAACCGCCACCGATCATCCAGTGTCAGCCACGGACATTCTTCGGCATCAGCCCTAACATCGAGCCCTGCACTCATCCACCAGCCAATCGACCAAGGGGGAATCATGAACCATCAGGCGCTTGCCGAGCTACTGGGGAATTATGGCGAATTCATCGGCGCGATCGCCGTGGTGGTCACGTTGGCCTATCTAACGGTTCAGGTGCGGCAGAGCACCCTTACTTCGCGAGCATCGTCTCGTCAGACTCTGATCGATGGTTGGGCAAATGCTCAGGCCAGCCTTCAAAGCGATCCAGCGCTACTTCGAATCTATGCAAAAGGAATCATGCGCTGGTCGACGATGTCGAACACCGAAAAGACACAATTCGATGTTGGTATGGCGCAGTACTTGAGCAACGTCCAGAACGGAATTCTTTTACGCAATGCGGGGATGCTCGACCAAGCCACATTGGACACCATTGCCGGATTCATGTTGAGCGTGATCCGCTGCGAAGGCGGAGCTCAGTGGTGGCGTGAAACCGGTTTCGCGATGCCGGCGACCCGCGATTACCTCGACCGCAAGCGCGCCTTGGACGGCAACGGCCCGACGGCGGCCGAACTCGCCCCACACTGGGTGGCAATGGCGGGAGAGGACTAGCGATCGAGCTCAATCAATGCGGATCGGAATTGCGCTCAGGCGGTCTATGGCGCATTCAACGCAGACAACACAGAGGGAGATTCGGTAACGAAACCCATGCATGCCTTGACGTTGTAGAGCGTCGCCTCCGTGCAATATGACGGCGAGCTAGTCGCGCAGCAATCACTCAGTAGCACGCAGTTGTAGCCGAGGAAATGCGCATCCGCCAACGAATGGTATACGCACTGATCCACGTTCACGCCAGCGAACAGCAGCGTGTCTATCCGGCGAGCTCGCAGAATGGAATCGAGCGGCGTGTCCCAGAATCCGGAGATCCGATACTTTTCGACATGGATGTCGGCGGCGTGCGGTTCGAGCTCATCGACGATCTCGGTCTGAGGCGTACCTCGCGTCAGGAAGGGTTGCGGATCGTCCAACCTCGTCCGGTTGAAAGCGTACCGAACCGAGGGCGGCAGATTGGCCTCGTCAGGCCGATTCCCCCAATTCAGCCACACAATTGGTACCGAGGTGCTTCGTAGCGCCGGAATCAGGCGGGAGAGTGGCGCGATAGGTCTGCGGCTCGCTTTGGCATCTGGATTCTCGTCCGGATTTGGCGCGCAGAAGAAAACCTGCATGTCGATGACCACGAGAGCCGTCGAATTCAGGTCGATTCTTACTGGCGACAACTCGGCGCGGAACTCGATCGAGCGTCGTTCCATAGCGCCCCGCGTTAGGTCGATGTATCCATCCGCGATACGCCAGGTGCTGCGAGAAGAAGGGCCAAGATCTCTCATGGGGCATGCCTCTCCCGCACGCAAGGAACACTACGATCGATCCGGCTGCATGATATTCGGCTGCTGTGATCGTTTGAACCCTGTCGACAATCACTTGACCGCCCGGGCCTCAGTTGGTAAAGGCATGTGCATTCACGAGATTGCGAGAGATACCTGATGACCAGGCTGAGTGACTTCGTCCGTGGGCGCTCCATGGCTGAGCTGTACGACACTTACTGGGTGCCGGCATGTCTCGACGTCTTCGCGCACGCGCTCGCCGCGCATGTGGCACCGGGCAATCGCGTTCTCGATTTGGCGTGCGGCACCGGCCTGGTTACCGGCTACGCCTCGGCGAACGCTGGCAAGAGCGCATCGGTGATCGGATACGACGCGACACCGGATCTGTTGGATGCCGCACGGCGCAAGCGATATGACGGAGCGGATGTCGAGCTAATCGAAGGGTTTGCGGAAGATATGCCATTTGAAGACGCCAGCTTCGATGTCGCCCTTTGCAATCAAGGTCTGCAATACGTAATCGATCGTGAAAAGACTTTCGAGGAACTGAAGCGCGTTCTGAAGCCGGGCGCCACGTTCCATGCAAGCGTCTGGTCCTCCGCGAAAGACCAGCCGCACTTCGGGTTCTTGGAAGACGCATTGGCAAAACACTTTGGCCCGGAGCAGAAGCCGATCCACGCTTGGTCGTTCGGTGGGTGCGACGAGCTCCAGCGGCTGGCCGAGGGTGCTGGTTTCACCATTACTCGTCTGGAGAAAAAGGTACTTCCGGCGAGATTCGAATCCACACAAGCACTCGTCGACATTCAGCTCGCGTGTGCTGGGCGCACCGATGACGATGGCACGATCGCAATGGGAATCGTCGACTTGGATGATGTGAGCCTGTTGCCGGCGATCGATGCTTTTGCAGCAGACGTTCGCGCCGCGCTTCATCGGTTTGAAGGTGAAAATGGGCTGGCCGCAACGTTCGCTTCAGACGAAATTAGCTGCAGGGCATGATTTCACGGCGCCGAATTTGGCGCCTGCTTTGGGTCTCGTTTCGAATCGAGCTCACGTCAACCAATCTGTGAACCATTGGTAATCACTCCTGACCAGCCGCGCGCCGAAGCAGATGCTGACCATCGTTGCGCTTCCGATTCGACAAGCCGATCGTGCATACGTCAGCTAATGGTGCGCCGGGAACTGTAGATCACAGGATGATCGACGCGCCCAGATATAGCTGGATAACGAACAGCAAGTGGCCTGCCGAGTGGGCAAGGATGACCACCCACAAATTGCGCCCGCACAGAAGATAGGCAGTGCCCCAGATAACCCCCATCAAGAATGTCATCACCATGCCACCGACACCCCACATGAAATGAATTGCGCCGAAGACGAGCGCTTGACCAAAGACGGTCAAGACGACTCCGCTTCGATGCTGGCCGAATACACTCGTGAGCCGACCGATGAGAAATCCGCGATAGATTATTTCCTCGGGAATAGAGGCGGTGAGCGGCAAAACCAATGCCAACGCGATGGCACCGCCGAGGTTGCCCGCGATCGAGTCGTACCGCGATAGGTCTGGTTCCGGTACGGAAACCAGCGACGAAACGAGCGCCGGCACCAGACTCTGAGCCGCAATGAATACAACGAGAATGCCGATCACTTGGAACGGCACCACGCGCCAGCGCTCCGGTCGCTTGAACCCCAGATCGGCGAGCGTGCCGCCACGGGCCAGAACAATGGCAACTGCGGCGATGGCACCTGATAGAACCGCGCTCACCCCACGTGCTTCGACGGCTACGGGAATCCAGCCTCGGGCGTTGACCAAATCCTCGAGGCCAAATGCGAGTAGTGACACCGCGGCAACGATCGCGATATCGACAAGGACGGTTCCAACCTTGGCTTCGGGTTGCCGGTAATCGCTAGAGGTGATTGCGTCAATCATCTTGGACATCTCCCACGCATCGACGTACGATAGATAACTATGATATACGAATAAATAACACTGTTATATGGCGCGAGTCAATACCAAGGACCGGATCCTGCAGGCGGCCGTCAAGCTATTTGCAGCGCAGGGCTATCAACGAACCTCGATCGCAAACATCGAGACCGAAGCAGGTCTGGTGCCGCGAGCCGGGGCCTTCTACCGGCACTTCGAGAGCAAGCAGGCATTGCTCGAGGCGGTCGCAAAGTCGTACATCGCCGAGACGCCGGACAGCTTCGGTCTCGACAGACTTGCGGACTTCGGTGACACGAGATCGGAACTGGTCGCAATCGCACTGAAGTACGAAGAAGCCATGGTTCGCCAAGGTCCCTTCGCGCGCCTCATCGAGGAGGTTCGACTGCTCGACTTCGGCACCGACCTGCAGAGCGAACTCGACACCGACATGATGGTCGCGCTCGTGAAGTGGATTGGCGGGAAGCACGCCGCGAAGGGTCTGTCACGCAAGCAGCGGTCGGCCTTGGTCATCACCGTATTTGGCGGCTGGCTGTTCTACCTGTCGATGGTCAAGCAAGGCATGGCGGTTGAGTCGCTGCGCGACACCGTCCTCGACGAATGGGCGACGCGCTGGGCATCCGTTCTCGACCGAGTGTAATGACGAACGCCCCTCACTCTTGATCTGCTTGCCTATGGCAACCTATTCGCGAGAACGTCGCGTGACTGCAGTAAGGCAGCGAGCGAGGAGATGGCATTGACGGAACTATCCGAGCGCGTTGCGCTCGTGACCGGTGGCGGACGCGGCATCGGACGCGCGATCGCGGAACGACTCGCATCGGACGGTATGCGGGTCGCGGTGGTGGCGCGTACGGAAAGCGAAGTTGAAGACGTGGCACGCGCGATCGGCGCTACGGCATTGGCATTCGATGTCACCGACCGCGCCGCTGTCGAACGCGCGGTGCTCCGCATCGAGCAGGAACTGGGACCCATTCGATTGCTCGTCAACAACGCGGGTACTCTGGAGCGCGGCGGCCCGGCTTGGGAGCGGGAACCCGACGAATGGTGGCGCGTGTTCGAGGTGAACGTGCTCGGTTCATTCCTGCTCTTGCGCGCGGTATTGCCCCTCATGGTCGCACGTCGTTCCGGCAGGATCGTGAACGTTGGTAGTCAGGGCGCATACGCGCCGCTCGATGAATCGCCCACGTACAGCGCCTACATGGGCAGCAAAGCCGCGCTCGCGAGGATCACCGAGGTGCTTGCGCACGACGCACGCCAGCACGGCGTGTTCGTGTTCGCCATGCGCCCCGGTTCGGTGCGCACCGCAATCACCGATCAGATGCTGCGCGAACTCGGGGACGTAGCTTCCGACATTCCCGACGACGTGTGGACGCCGCCCGAGCGGGCCGCCGATCTCGTCGCCTTCATCGCAACCGGGGCCTTGGATGCGTTATCTGGTCGACACATCGACGCACAAATCGACGATTGGCGCGCTCTGCCGGCCCGCACCGACGAGATCCTTCGCGACGACCTGTTGGCGCTGCGACTACGCCACCCGTCCACCTAGCGAGCCTGGAACAACCTGGAGAAACGCATGCCCGAGCGCATCGAACTAACAATGGAGAATCTTCTCGACAAGCTGGCCGGGGAAATTCGTTCGCCCGCCGGCCCCGGCGCAATCACCAAGGCATTCAACGAAACATTGATCGCCGAGTTCCGCGTAAACGCAGGCGTAGTGTCGGGCGAGTTGTCACAAGCACCACTGTTGCTGTTGACCACGACTGGCGCCAAGAGCGGTAATCAACGCACCACGCCACTCGTTTACGTCGCCATCGACGGTCGAGTGCTGATCGTTGCCTCCAAAGGTGGGGCGCCACAGCACCCCGCCTGGTATCTGAACGTGGCTGCGAATCCAGCCGTGCACGTAGAACTGGGCGCCGAGCGCTACCCGGCGCGGGCGGTGGTCATCGATAGTGTGGAGCGAGACACCCTCTACGCGGAGGTCGCCTCACGCATACCAACATTTGCCGACTACCAACGCCGAACGGATCGTGTGATTCCGCTCGTCGAGTTGCAGCGCACCGACGTCGACTAGTGGCGGGCTCCGGTCGCGATGCGCCGGTATCAACTGCGAGCGGATCGACATAGAGTTGCGATTGCGACGGGGAGGTAGCGCCATGCTGACAGCGCAAGACAACACGACACTCACGCGAACCGGCCCCACGACCGCGATGGGGCGGCTGCTGCGTTGCTATTGGCAACCCGCGTTGCTCTCGCGAGAGTTGCCGGAACCCGACTGTCCACCCGTCCGGGTGAAGCTGCTCGGCGAGGAATACGTTGCGTTTCGCGACTCGCGCGGCGAAGTCGGCATCATCGAACCACGGTGCCCGCATCGCGGCGCGCATCTGTTCTTCGGTCGCAACGAAGCCTGCGGCCTTCGCTGCGTCTACCACGGCTGGAAATTCGACGTCGGCGGTCGCTGCATCGACGTGCCGACGTCACCGCCCGAAATTGCCGCCAAAGTCATGCCGAAGGCGCATCTACGCGCACTGCAGGTGCGCGAGTGGGGCGACGTTGTCTGGGTGCATTTCGGCGACGGTGAGCAACCGGACGTTCCGCAGCTCGAGTTTGCCACCGTACCGCCATCGCATCGGTTCGTATCGAAGAAGCTGCAGCAGTGCAATTGGGCGCAAGCTGTCGAAGGGGGTCTCGACACCGCACACTTCTCGTTCTTGCATGCCGGCGTGCGCGACGGCGAGAAGGTCAGCTTGCTGGAGACTTTGCCAGGGGCGACACCACACCGCGGCGAGAACGAACCGCCGAACGTCGCGAGCTTCCGTTGGATGGCGAACGACCCGATCCCGCAGTTCACCGTGCTCGACCATGCCGCCGGCATCGTGCTCGGCGCCTCACGCGCGACCGAGGGCAACGAACGCTATTGGCGTGTCACGCAATTCCTGATGCCCAATCACTCGCTAGCGCCGGGCAGTTGGCCAGGTGGCAATCAACTGGCAAATACGTGGGTGCCGATCGACGACGAGTCGTGCTGGATCTTCTGTTACGCATGGAACCCGGATCGACCACTGACCGACGACGAGCGCACTCGGCTAGCGCGCGGCGCGGGTATCTTTGCCGCGGTCGACGATGGCTACGTGCCGATCCGCAACCGCGACAACGACTATCTCATCGATCGCGAACTGCAAAAGCGTTCGAGCTACACCGGTATCACGGGCATCTCCGAGCAGGATGCTGCGATTGCGGACAGCCAAGGGCTCATTCACGATCGAACCCGTGAGTTGCTCGGTCAAACGGATCTCGGCGTAGTACGGTTCCGACAGCTGATGCTCGGCGCAGTCAAACAACTGAGCTCTGGTGCGCGCCCCCGCGGCGTGGATACACCCGCGGCCTATGCGGTTCGTTCCGGCGACTACGTCTCGGATGGTGCTGCGAAGCTTCCGGACGTGCTGCGCGCGCGCTTCGGCGATCGCTGGGGTACGCCGCTGTCGTAGTTCACTGCCAAACGGACTGAAGAAGCGCCATGAACACGATTGCGCCAAACATCAATACCGTTAGAAACCCAAACACGAGAATGGTCGGCGAGTAAGGCCAGATCCAGCCGAGCCCACTCAGCAGCGACAAAACCTGAAGCGAAACAAACCGCACCGATCAACACCGGGATCGACAGATACGGAAACTGCAACGTGAAGCCGAATTTGCGCGAGATCACGATCCAGTGAACGAGCAGCGATATCGTCAGCACGCTGAATACGATCATCGGCGCGCCGAAGACGACTGCCGGTGACGTGCTGACTCCCGACAACGCATAAGGTGCGAGCGAGGAGACAATCATTCCGAACGACAAAGCAATCAGGATGACGATGCGGGCCTTCTGGTCGGCCCGCCATGGCTGGCCAGAGTGCTGGACGAACGCGGCGACCAATCCCGAAAATCCTGCCAGGCCAATGCTGATCTCGGCGATGCTGAAGAGCGAATCTTCAGGTGACATTCGATGCTCCCTCACATACGGCGCGTGCACCGCACACGCACCAACGGCCCGTGGATCTTCCGCCGCATCGGCAGCTATGATCATCGCGCGG
>QJXZ01000120.1 GCA_003248125.1 Gammaproteobacteria bacterium
CAAGCAACACATCCGCACGATCATGAGCGAGCTGCGACAAGTCGAGCGGCCGTTCAAGCGCGTGATGATTGCCGGTGGCGGCCTGATCGGTGAGAAGCTCGCCCTCGGCATCGAGAAGGATTTCTCGGTCAAGGTCGTCGAGTTCAGCGCCGAACGGTGCGGACATCTGGCGCAAAGTCTCTCGAACGCGGTCGTGCTGCACGGTGATGCGACGGATCGCGAGTTGCTGCTCGAAGAGAACATCGAGCACACCGATGCGTTCTGCGCGCTGACCAACGACGACGAAGTGAACATCATGTCGTCGTTGCTGGCGAAGCGCTTGGGCGTTCGACAGGTCATCACGCTCATTACCAAGCCGTCGTACGTCGACATCTTCCAAGGCGGCGACATCGACATCGCCATCTCACCGCAGCTCGCCACCACCAGCTCTTTACTGACACACGTACGCCGCGCGGATGTGGCGCGCGTGCACAGCTTGCGGCGCGGCGCGGCGGAAGCCATGGAAGCCATTGCTCATGGCACAGCGCGGGAATCGAAGGTGGTCGGTCGCGAAATCGGCCAAATCGATCTGCCGCCGGGCACGACGATCGCGGCGATCGTGCGCGGCGACGACGTGCTCATCGCCCATGACCACGTGGTGATCGAGACCGACGACCACGTCATCCTGTTCTTGGTGGACAAGAAGCGCGTGGCCGCGGTCGAGAAGCTGTTCCAGGTGAGCTTGTCGTTCTTCTGATGTCGCTCGTCATGGCGCTCCGCTGCACATGAACTTTCGTGTCATCGTTCGCATTACCGGCATTCTGCTCATGCTGTTCAGCTTGGTGATGGCATCACCCATCATCGTCGCCTATCTGTATGGCGAAGCGACGATCGAAACGTTTCTACTCGCGTTCGGCATCACTCTCGGTACCGGGCTTGCGCTGTTCCTATCATCGCGGCGCGGCGATTTACGCAGTCGCGACGGCTTCATGGTGACCGTGCTGTTCTATCTGGGTCTCGGTGTTTTCGGCGCACTGCCGATCTACTTCGATACCGGCTTCGCAGGCTCGTTCACGGAAGCCACCTTCGAATCGCTGTCAGGCCTGACGACCACCGGCGCAACCGTGATCACGGGGCTCGACAATCTGCCGCGGTCGGTACTGTTCTACCGTCAGCTGCTGCAATGGCTCGGCGGCATGGGCATCATCGTGCTCGCCGTGGCCGTGCTGCCGATGCTCGGCATCGGCGGCATGCAGCTGTACCGCGCCGAATCACCGGGCCCGGTCAAGGACACCAAGCTGACGCCGCGCATCACCGAGACGGCGCAGGCGTTGTGGTACATCTATCTCGGTCTCACCACGGCGTGTGCTCTCGCCTACTGGGGCGCGGGTATGTCGGTGTTCGACGCCATTTGCCATAGCTTTTCGACGGTCGCGATCGGTGGATTCTCGACCCACGACGCGAGCCTCGGCTACTTCGACAGTCCGCTGATCGAAGGCGTCGCCATCGGCTTCATGCTGCTCGCGGGCATCAACTTCGGGTTGCATTTCGCCTCGTGGACGCGCTTTTCGGTTCGTCCCTACTTCGCCGACCCGGAAGTGCGTTTCTATTTCGTCATCATTGCAGTCGTCGCCGTCGTCGTTTGCGGTGGGCTCGTGTTTCTCGATCACGACGATGATGCGATACGCCATGGCCTGTTCCAGGCGGTGTCGGTCGCCACCACGACCGGTTTCACCACCGACAACTTCAGCCTCTGGCCATCGCTCATCCCCTTCGTGCTCTTGTTTGCAGCGTTTGCGGGTGGATGCGCAGGATCCACTGCCGGGGGCATCAAGATGGTGCGCGTGCTCCTCATCTATCTGCAGGGTATTCGTGAAATTCGCCGCTTGATTCACCCGAATGGCGTCTTTCAGGTAAAGCTCGGACGCCAGCTCGTGCCGGATCGGGTGATCGAAGCAGTGTGGGGATTTTTCTCGGTCTACGTGTTCGTGTTCCTGACGTTGGTATGCGTGTTCATGCTGATCTCCGGCATGGACTTCATCACGTCCTTTTCGGCCGTCGCCGCGTGCCTGAACAACTTGGGCCCAGGGCTCGGTGACGTTGCGCTCAACTACGCCGCCGTTCCGACTGCCGCGCAGTGGCTCCTGATCCTCGCCATGCTGCTCGGCCGGCTCGAGATCTTCACACTCCTGGTACTGTTCACACCCGCATTCTGGAGACGCTGATGCGAAACACGGCCGCCATCGCCGCTGCGCTCTCGTTATCGATCGGCTTCGCCGCCGGCGGCTACTTCGCCGGTGACGGCTTGGTTCGCGCACGCGCTGTCGATCGTTCGGTGACGGTCAAGGGACTCGCGGAGCGAGAGGTGCCGGCCAACATCGCCATCTGGCCGCTGAAGTTCGTCGCCGCCGATCAATCGTTGGCGGCGGTCCACGACAAGCTTGGTCGCGATGCAGCGTTAGTGACCGACTTTCTTTCGCGCCACGGATTCGGGCCCGATGAAGTCACGACCGGCGCACCCGCGGTCGCCGACAAGCAAGCTGCGCGCTTCGGTGACGCGCAGGTCGGCTTGCGCTTCACCGCATCACAAACGGTGACCGTATATACGAACAAGGTGGATGCCGTGCGCACCGCCATGCAAAGCGCCGTCGAACTCGGCCGCCAAGGTGTGGTGATGTCGAGCGAAGACTACGAGGCGCGCCCCGAATTTCTGTTCACGGGCTTGAACGACTTGAAGCCCACCATGATCGAGGAAGCAACGGTCAACGCACGGCAAGTGGCCGAGAAGTTCGCCGCCGACTCCGACAGCCGCATCGGCAAAATTCGCAATGCGAGCCAAGGCCAATTCAGCATCGACGCGCGCGATTCGAGCACGCCCCACATCAAGCGCGTGCGCGTGGTGTCCACCATCGAGTACTACCTCGTCGACTGAGCCTCAGAGCACCTTGAGGCGTCGGGCGCGCGCGACGCGCTCGTGGCGAAAGCAATCGACCAAGTGATCGTTGACCAAGCCGGCTGCTTGCATGAATGCATAGCAGATCGTCGGTCCGACGAACTTGAACCCCTTGCCCTTGAGTGCCTTCGACATGGCTTGTGCGGTAGGTGTGTGGGCGGGAATCTCGCGCAAGCTTCGCCAACGATTCTGCACGGGGGCGCCACCGACGAACGACCACAGATAGTCCGCGGCAGAACCATCGCGATCGAGCTCTAGATAGGCGCGGGCATTCGCGACGGCAGCCTCGATCTTGCCGCGGTGCCGAATAATGCCCGGTTCGCCGAGTGCGCGCAGGACGTCGCGCGAAGACCATCGTGCCAGCCGCTCGGGCACGAAGCCCGCGAAGACGCGATCGAACTCACGCCTTTTCTTGAGCACCGTGATCCAGCTCAACCCGGCTTGCATTCCCTCGAGCATCAGGAGCTCGAAGAGCGCGTTCCGCTCGCGCAGGGGAATGCCCCACTCACGATCGTGATAGCGCACGTACAGCGGGTCGCTACCACACCAACCGCATCGCACTTTGACCATCTGCAGCAATTGCCGGAAGATTGCGCGCGATTCTAATCGCCCTGCGCCGTACGGACGCATCGAAACCCGCCATGCTCTCGAACATCGTCGATGCGCTGCGCGCCATCGTCTTCTACGTCGGCTACTCGATCGTCACCATCGTGTGGGGCAGCTTGAGCGTGCTGGTGGCCTGGGCGATTCCGTTTCGTGCCCGTTTTCAGTTCGTGATCGGGGCGTGGACCCGCATGGTGCTCGGCTGGCTGCGCATCTGCTGCGGCATTCGACACAGGATCGAAGGGCTCGAGCACATCCCGCCCCACGCCGGTGTGGTGCTGGTAAAGCACGAGAGTACATGGGAGACGCTGTTCATTCAGACGCTGTTCGCGCCACAAGCAACACTCATCAAACGCGAGCTCCTGCACATCCCGTTTTTCGGCTGGGCGTTTCGCCTCTTGAAGCCGATCGCCATCAATCGCGCCGATGGCCGCGGTGCATTGCGCACGCTGATCCGCGCGGGCAAGGCGCGGATCGACGACGACATCTGGGTGGTCATGTTCCCAGAAGGCACGCGGGTGCCGATTGGCGAACGGCGTGCCTTTGGCGCAGGCGGGGCCGCGCTCGCCGAATCGAGCGGCGCCCCAGTGCTGGTGGTCGCCCACAACGCCGCCGATTACTGGCCCGCCCACGCGCTCAAGAAGCGCGCCGGCGTGGTGCGCGTAAAGATCTCACCGCCGATCGAGTCGAACGGAAAAAAGGCCAAAGAAATCAATCAGATAGCGCAGGATTGGTTGGCCGCCGCCATGGCCGATCTGGGGCGCCGGTCGGGCGTCGATCAAACGTCCAAATTGACCACCGACAGCGCATTGGCCTCGATGAACTCGCGTCTCGGCTCGACCTGATCACCCATCAAGGTGGTGAACATCTGGTCGGCCGCGATCGCGTCGTCGACGGTCACCCTCAGCATCCGCCGCACCTCGGGGTCCATCGTCGTCTCCCAAAGCTGCCCGGGATTCATTTCTCCCAAGCCCTTGTAGCGCTGGATGTCGACACCGCGACGGGCTTGCGCGAGCAGCCAGTCGAGCGCCTCGCCGAAACGCTCGACGCGCTGCGACTGCTCGCCACGGCGCACGGTGGCACCCGGCTCCAAGAGCTCGGCCACGCGGTCGCTCATCGCGGCGATGGCGCGGTATTCGGCCGATAGGAAGAACGCCTGACCCAAGGTAGTGCGTTGACTCGAGCCGCGGGCGCGAATCTCGACCCACGGAACATAGATTCGGTGCTCGGGGTCGAACTCGACGCCGGCGGTGATTTCTTCGCCGGCGCCCGCCCGCAGCCGGTCACGCAGGTGGGCGGCCCACGCTTCGACGGTCGCCTGCTCACGCAACGCGTCGGCGCCGAGCACGCGCATCTCGATCAGCTCGCGCGTGATACGCAGTGGATAGACGCGCGCCAAGGCCTCGAGCCGCGAGACCAGGTTGCGGTAGTCCTTGATCAGCGCTTCGAGTGCTTCACCCGCGAGCGGTGGCGCTTCCGGATTGACCGCCAACTCGGCACCCTCGAGCGCCAGCTGCAAGAAGTGCGCATCGAGCTCATCGTCGTCCTTCACGTACTGCTCTTGCTTGCCGCGTTTGACCTTGTAGAGCGGCGGCTGGGCGATGTAGATGTGACCGCGTTCGATGAGCTCGGGCATCTGCCGGAAGAAGAACGTGAGCAGCAGCGTGCGGATGTGTGAGCCGTCGACGTCGGCGTCGGTCATGATGATGACGCGGTGATAACGGAGCTTCGCGGGTTCGAACTCGGTACGGCCGATGCCGCAGCCCAACGCCGTCACTAGGGTGCCGACCTCGGCGTTCGACAGCATCTTGTCGAAGCGTGCACGCTCGACGTTCAACACCTTGCCGCGCAGCGGCAGGATCGCTTGCGTGCGACGGTCGCGGCCCTGCTTGGCGGAGCCGCCGGCCGAGTCGCCCTCCACCAAGTACAGCTCCGAGAGTGCTGGGTCTTTTTCCTGGCAATCGGCGAGCTTGCCGGGCAGCCCGGCGATGTCGAGCGCACCCTTGCGGCGCGTCATCTCGCGCGCCTTGCGCGCGGCTTCGCGGGCGCGCGCGGCATCGATCATCTTGGTGACTACGTTCTTGGCATCCTGCGGATGCTCATCGAGGTACTCGGTGAACCAGCGCGCGAGCTCTTGTTCGACCGCCGGTTTCACCTCACTCGACACCAGTTTGTCTTTGGTCTGCGAGGAAAACTTCGGGTCCGGCACCTTGACCGAGACGACGGCGGTAAGACCCTCACGAGCATCGTCACCAACCGGGCTCACGTTGATTTTCTTGAGCAGCCCTTCGCGTTCGATGTAGGCATTGAGCGTGCGGGTGAGCGCGCTGCGGAAGCCGGCGAGATGGGTGCCGCCGTCGCCCTGCGGGATGTTGTTGGTGTAGCAGAACACCTGCTCCTGGAACGCATCGTTCCACTGCATGGCCACCTCGACGCCGATGCCGTCCTCTCGCTCGGTCGCGAAGTGAAACACCTCATTGAGAGGATTCTTCTTATTATTCAGATAGTTAACGAAGGCTTTGAGGCCGCCCTCGTAGACGAATGTGTCTTCTTTGCCGGTCCGTTCGTCGGTCAAACGAATCTTGACGCCCGAGTTCAAGAAGGCGAGCTCGCGCAGGCGTTTGGCCAGGATGTCGTAGTGGAATTCGATGTTGCGGAAGGTTTGTGAGGACGGCTTGAAGTAACACTCGGTACCGCGCCCCTCGGTCTCGCCGACGGCGCTGAGGGGCGCATCCGGCACACCGTGGTGATAGGTCTGTTGGAACACTTGACCGTCACGCCGCACCGTCAGTCGGAATTCCTCGGACAGTGCATTCACGACCGACACGCCAACGCCGTGCAAGCCACCGGACACCTTGTAGGAATTGGCGTCGAACTTGCCCCCGGAGTGCAGCGTGGTGAGGATGACCTGGGCCGCCGAGACGCCCTCCTCCGGATGGATGTCGACCGGTATACCGCGACCATTGTCGCGCACCGTAACTGCCTCGCCCGGGTGAATGACCACATGGATGTCGTCGCAAAAGCCGCCCAATGCCTCATCGATCGCGTTGTCGACCAGCTCTTGGACCATGTGATGCAGGCCCGTCCCATCGTCGGTGTCGCCGATGTACATGCCCGGCCGCTTGCGCACCGCATCCAAGCCCTTCAGGACCTTGATGCTGCCGGAATCGTACTTGCCATCACTCATATCGGCTCAGCTCCTTGCCGGCTGCGCCTCGCGGCACACCCCTTGTTCCACGTGAAACACTCGCTGTCGATCTCCAAATGCGCTGCCCAAACGGGCCGAGAGATCGAACGCAGCGGTCGTCGTCGCGAGCACTTGGCACCCCATGGCCGCGACCGCAGCCAAGAACCGTTCGCTATGGGGCTGATCCAACTCGGCGCCGACATCGTCCATCAAGAACACGCTGCGCGCGCCAGTCGCTTTCGCGACGTGCGCCGCCTGGGCCAGCCGCAGCGCACTCGCCACCACCTTGGCCTGGCCGCGCGACAGGGTCTGAGCCGCCGGGTGACCGGCTACCTTGAGACGCATATCGGCCCGGTGTGGACCCGGGTGAGTGACGCCCAATTTTACATCGCGGGGCCGCGAATCGCGCAGGCTTTTCGCGTAGGGCACACCGTCCGGCCAACCCGGTTGATAGCGCAGTTCCACCGCCAACGTCGGTGCAAGACGTGCCAACTGGTCGGCGAAGTGCGGCGCGAGTGCCGCCACATAGGTCTCCCGCAAGCGGTGCACCACCGCGGCGGTCGCGACAACGCGCCCTTCCCATGTCACCAAATCGCGCTCCTGCGCGTCGCCGCCGCGCAGTGCGCGCAGCACGACGTTGCGCTGCCGTAGAGCCCGTTGGTAGTCACGCAGCGCCTCGAGCGCAGCGGGTTCCACGTGGAACAATCCCCAATCGAGAAACCGGCGCCGCTCGCTCGGCGCACCCAACACCAGATCGGCGCCATCCGGCAGCAAGGTCTGCACCGGCAGCAGCGCCGCCACCGCCGAGAGGCGCCGCTCCGGCTGACCGTTGATGCGTACCTCGGCGACATTGTCGCGGCGCTTTTGCAAGGAGACGTTGACGGGCGCGCGCTGATCGTCGGTGAGCACCGCCCGAACCGCCAACGCCTCCGCCCCCCACTGGATGACGGCGCCGATCTGCGCGGTGCGGAACGACCGCCCGCGCGCCAGCAAATGCACGGCTTCCAGAATGCTGGTCTTGCCAGCCCCGTTGCCACCGATGAAGACGTTGAGTCCAGCGACCAGGTCGATCGCAAGGGGGGCTACATTGCGAACGCAGGATAGCTCGAGATGGGCGAGGCGCATCGCCCGCTACCCGTCAGCGGCCAGCAACGGTCACTACAGCCGCATCGGCATTACGACGTACACGGCATCGTCGATGCCTGGGCCTTCAATCAATGCGCTCGAGTTGGCATCGGCCACCGAAACCCGCACGGATTCGGAGTCGAGCGCACCGAGCACGTCTTGTAAGTAGCTGACATTGAAGCCGATTTCGAGCCGCGCGCCCTCGTATTCGACGGCCACCACCTCTTCGGCTTCTTCCTGTTCGGGGTTGTTCGCCTGAATGGTCAGCTGCGCCGGCTCGAGAATGAGCCGCACGCCGCGATATTTCTCGTTGGAGAGAATCGATGCGCGGGCAAACGCTTGCCGCAAGGCCTCCCGGTCGCCGACCAGTGCATGCCGGGATTGACGCGGGATCACCTTCTCGTAATCGGGGAAGCGGCCGTCCACCAACTTAGTGGTCAGCGTGTAGCCGCCATGGGTGGCACGCAAATGATTGCTGCCCAGCGCCACCACCACGTCGTCGCCATCGTCGGCCACCAAACGCGCGAGCTCGAGCACGCCCTTGCGCGGCACGATGGCCTGCTTGCGCTCGCCACTCGTGGCATAGGGCACTGAACATACCGCCAAGCGATGCCCGTCGGTGGCCACCGTACGCACGTGGTCGTCCCCGACTTCCAGCAACATGCCGTTCAAGAAATACCGAACGTCCTGTTGGGCCATGGAAAACGCGGTGCGCTCGAGCAACCGCTGCACTGCACCGCGCTCAAGTCGAACCTCCACGTCTCCCGGGCCGCTTTCGACCTTGGGAAAGTCCGCGACCGGCAGGGTCGCCAACGTAAATCGGCTACGACCAGACCGAACGACCGCTCGGTCTCCATCGGACTGCACGGTTACTTTGGCGCCGTCGGGTAACGACCGCCAAATGTCGGCGAGCTTGCGCGCCGGCAGGGTTTGCTGGCCTGCCTGGTCAACCGCTACGCCGTCTGCGACCCGGGCATTGAGCTCCACTTCGAGATCGGTACCGGTGAGACTCAAGCCGTCGCTGTCGGCGTTCACCAGTAAGTTGGAGAGCACCGGCAGCGTTTGCCGGCGCTCGACCACACCGGTCACCAACTGGATGGGCCGCAGTAGCGCTTCCCGGGTGGTCGTGAATTTCATCGAGAATCGTCCGTTTAGCGCAAGTCGCCGTTAGCCGCCGGTCAGTTGTCGGTTCAAATTGCGATGGTCCTCGGCAACATCGCTGCTCGTCGCCTTGAGCTCGGCGATTTTGCGGCACGCGTGCAACACGGTCGTGTGATCGCGGCCACCAAACGCTTCCCCGATTTCGGGCAGCGAGTGATCCGTCAATTCCTTGGCAAGCGCCATCGCCATCTGCCTCGGCCGCGCAATGGTGCGACTGCGCCGCTTGGAGAGCAAGTCGGAGGTCTTGATGTTGTAGTACTCGGCAACCGCTCGCTGAATCGCGTCGATCGAGAGGTGCCGTTCTTGCCGCGCCACCAAATCACGCAACGAATGCCGCACTTGCTCGATGGACACACGCCGGCCCGTGAAGCGGGAGTTGGCGAGCACGCGCTTCAGTGCGCCTTCGAGCTCGCGAACATTCGAGCGCACGTGCTCGGCGATGAAGAACGCAATGTCCTGTGGCAAATCGATGCCTTCGGCCTCCGCCTTCTTCATCAGAATCGCGACGCGCGTCTCGAGTTCCGGCGGCTCCACCTCGACCGTCAAGCCATGCACGAAGCGCGACTTCAAACGTTCTTCGAGGCCATCGATCTCGCTCGGGTAGCGATCGCACGTCAGCACCATCTGATGACCGCGCTCGAGCAGCGCATTGAAGACGTGGAAGAACTCTTCCTGCGAGCGCAGCTTGTTGGCGAAGAATTGAATGTCGTCGATCAACAACGCATCCACCGAACGATAGTGCTGCATGAATTCTTGCATGGTGCCGAGTTGCAGCGCCTTAACCATGTCCTGCACGAATCGTTGTGAGTGCAAGTACACTACTTTCGCGTCGGGTTGATCCTCCAAGATGCGATTGCCGACCGCATGCATGAGATGCGTCTTTCCGAGGCCCACGCCGCCATACAACAATAGGGGGTTGTAGCGGCGGCCCGCTTCATCAGCCACTGATTGCGCGGCGGCCTTGGCAATCTCGTTCGATTTGCCTTCGACGAACGCATCGAACGTGAAATCGCGATTCAAATCGATGCATGGCCGGCCGGTGCCATCGGCGCGCAGGGGCACCGCATCGGTAGTCGCACTACCAACGATGACTTCGAGATCGAGCAGATTCGTCTCGTCGTAGCCTGCGAGGTGTTCGCGAACACGCGGCAAGAAGTTTGCCTCTACGTATTGCTTCACATATCGATTGGGCGCCATCAACGTCAAACCATCTTCGTGTTGACGTGCTTGCAGCGGGCGGATCCAAGTGTTGAATTCTTCTGGCGATAACTCGTCTTCCAGACGAGCGAGGCATTTCTGCCAAACCGTGTCTGCCACCGCGTCGTGCTCCCCCGGGAATCGGTCTTATTTTTCGGAATCGTTGTGCCGCACATTCTAAAGAGCGACGCAATACGCGGCTATGCCGTTTTCACATTCGTCGACACGGCGCGCAACGCTGTTCGAGAGAGATCAATCGCTTAGCGAGAAAAAAAATTTTCGGCTCACGAACGACGATCATGGGCGATATGTGTGCAACCTGTGCGTCGATGCCTGAATAGTTTGTGGATAACTCCAAGCTCATGAACAACGGGTACAACACGCATGTTCGTACACGGTGTCCCTCGCCGCTGTCCACAACTCATTCTGCAGCCGATACCCTTGCAGGCAATGGTGTTGCCACCCTTACCCACAGATCGACGCCTCCCCAACAAGCAACAACGACAAATATTTTCATTATCAATTCATTCCTATTGAGCCCGTCGGGACCGCGAGACACTGGCGCCGAAATTGACACCTCGGGACCCCCTACCTAAAATCGCGCTCCCTTTTTTCGGTCGGGCATCGCAGCAGCATGAAGCGGACGTTCCAACCCAGCGTGCGAAAGCGCAAGCGCACGCACGGCTTCCGTGCCCGCATGGCGACCCGTAATGGCCGCAAGGTGCTCGCCGCGCGGCGCGCCAGGGGCCGCCGTCGACTCGCAGTCTGACGCGCCGGGCGATGTGCGTTTTCCACGCGCGTATCGCCTGACTCGGCGTGCCGACTTCAATCACGTGCTCAACCACGCGACCGTCCGAGTCACGAGTGGGCCGTTTCGTGCCTTCGCGGCGGCCTCCGCGGTCGGCCCTCGCATCGGCATGATCGTCGGCAAGCGGCAGCTGCCGCGGGCGGTGGATCGTAATCGCGTCAAGCGCCACATCCGTGAATCGTTCCGCCATGCACGAGCCGCCCTGCCTGCGGTCGATATCGTGGTGCGGTTGGTGCGCGATCCCGGTGCCGAAGACGCGCGTGCGGCACTCGAACGACTCTGGGCCCAGATTGGCGAGCGCACGCCCCAACTTACGCCGGTCGCGTCATGAACACCATCGAGCGTGTCGTCGTCGCCCTGATCAAGGGATATCGATTCTTCTTGAGTCCGCTGTTCGGCAGTCAGTGCCGGTTTCACCCGAGCTGCTCGGCCTATGCCTTGGAGGCCATCGAGCGTCATGGCGTGATGCGCGGCGGCTGGCTTGCGTTGAAGCGCATCGGTCGCTGTTCGCCGCTCCACTCGGGTGGTGTCGATCCTGTGCCGTCGCCGGCTGAACCCACTCGAACCTCCACAGTGCCGCGTTGAAGGATTCTGCCGTGCCGTTCTCTGCCGAAGCGCAACGCATCGTTCTGCTCATCGCGCTGGCCGCATGCGGCTATCTGATGGTGCTGGCCTGGAACGAGGATCGGCAAACCACGGCCCCCACGGCGCCGGTTGCGTCGGCACCCGCGATCGTCGATATGCCCGCCGACACGCCGGTGGTGACGCAAGCCGAGGACGCCGGGGCGGCACCGACCGACGTGCCTGATGCGTCGTTGGTGGGACCCGCGCAGGTGACCGAGGCACCGACACCCAGCGTGCCGACCACGAGCGATCGATTGATTCGCGTCGAGACCCAGGTACTCACGCTCTGGATCGACCGCCAAGGCGGCGACATCGTGCGCGTGCAGCTACCACAATTTGCGATGAGCCTCGATCAGCCGGAGACGCCGTATCTGCTGCTCGACAGCGGCAGCGACCACACCTATGTCGCGCAAAGCGGTCTCATCGGCCGCGACGGGCCGGATGCGCGCGCCGCACGGCCGCTGTACGCGGCGAACACGCGCGACGTGGCATTCAAGGATAACGCCGGGCAGGTGCGACTGACGTTCGACGAGGATGGCATCGAGATCACCAAGATCTTCGAGTTTGCCCCGGACGACTATCTGGTCACGGTGCGCTACGAGGTGAACAACCGATCGGCCACCGATTTCGAGGCGGCGCTGTTTGCGCAACTGAAGCGCGACCGCAACGAACCCTACGGCGAGACTCACTTGACGCTTGGTCCGAAGCCGTACCTTGGTGCTGCCCTCACCACGGCAGACGAACGCTATGCGAAGGTGAAATTCGACGACGTCGACGACGGTCGCTACCAAGCGGAAGTGACGGGCGGCTGGATGGCGATGCTGCAGCACTATTTTTTGAGCGCGTGGGTCGCCAATGCCGACGAGCAGAACCGTTATTACGGTGTGCGTCACAGCGATGGCACGTATACCTTCGGCTATACGGCACCGGTCAAGCGCGTCACCGCTGGCACGGCGGGTAGCTTCGAAAGCCGCTTCTACGCTGGGCCGAAGGATCAGAAGCGCCTCGAGGCGATCGCCCCAAACCTCAATCTCACCATCGACTACGGCTTCTTGTGGTGGCTCGCGGTGCCGCTCTTCCACCTGCTGTCATGGCTCGAGGCCGTGGTGCGCAATTGGGGCGTTGCCATCATCCTGCTGACGATGGTGGTGAAGCTCGTGTTGTATCCGCTGTCGGCGGCGAGCTTCAAGTCGATGGCGAACATGCGGCGCGTCGCACCGCAGCTGAAGCGCATCCAGGAACGCTATAGCGACGACCGTCAGAAGCTGTCGCAGGAAATGATGGCCCTCTATCAGAAGGAGAAGGTCAATCCGCTCGGCGGATGCTTGCCGATGCTGCTGCAGATGCCGGTGTTCATCTCGCTGTACTGGGTATTGTTCGAGAGCGTCGAGCTGCGCCATGCGCCCTTCGCGCTCTGGATCCACGATCTCGCGGCGATGGATCCGTACTTCGTGTTGCCGATCTTGATGGGTGCGAGTCAGTACTTTCAGATGCAGCTGAATCCACCGCCGCCGGATCCGATGCAGGCCAAGGTCATGAAGATCATGCCGATCATGTTCACGGTGTTGTTCTTGTTCTTCCCGGCCGGTCTCGTGCTGTATTGGCTGGTGAACAACGTGCTGTCGATCGCGCAACAGTGGTACATCACGCGGCAGGTGGAAGCCGGCGGCGGTGGCGGCAAAGCGTAGCGCCTCGGCAGACGAAGCGGGCGCGCGTGGCGGTGGCCTCGAGCACGACACGATTGCGGCAATAGCTACACCGCCTGGCCGCGGCGGCATAGGCATCGTGCGTGTCAGCGGCCCGGCGGCGACCACAATCGCCGAACGCATCACGGGTACGCGACCCACACCGCGTCATGCCGCATTGGTCGAATTTCGCGACGCTGATGATGGTCTCATCGACCGCGGCATCGTCCTTCATTTCGCGCGGCCCGCATCGTTCACCGGCGAAGACGTGATCGAGTTCCATGGTCACGGTGGGCCGGTGGTCATGGATCTCTTGTTGGCAGCCTGTCTATCGTTTGGCGCGCGCATGGCACGGGCGGGCGAATTCAGTGAGCGTGCCTTCGGCAACGGCAAGATCGACTTGGTGCAGGCCGAGGCGATCGCCGATCTGATCGCGAGCACCTCGCAGGCCGGTGCACGCTCGGCGATGCGATCGCTGGCCGGCGAGTTTTCCCGGCACATCGAAGCGCTCGCGGCCGCGATCGTGGATTTGCGGCTCTATGTCGAGGCCGCCATCGACTTCCCCGAGGAAGAAGTGGATTTCTTGGCGGAGGGCGAGGTGGGCGCACGGCTCGACGCCATTGCCGCCGATCTCGGCCGTTTGCGCCGAACTGCCAACCAAGGCGCACTGTTGACCGAGGGATTCGAGTTGGTCATCGCCGGCCGACCCAATGCTGGCAAGTCGAGTCTCTTGAACCGGCTGGCGCGGCATGAGCGGGCGATCGTCACCGAGGTACCGGGCACCACGCGCGATGTGCTCATCGAGCGCATCGAGCTCGGTGGCCTGCCGCTGGTGATTGTCGACACCGCGGGCCTGCGGGCGAGCCCCGACCGAGTGGAGCAGGAAGGGGTGCGCCGGGCGCGCGCCGCGGTAGCCGGTGCCGATCACGTGCTGTTCCTTTTCGATCCGCAGGTGAGTGAGGACCCACTTTCAGCAGCAAAGGCTGAAGGACTGAACATGGGTCGCTTGACTCTGGTAGAGAACAAGGCCGACCTGAGCGGTTTGCGGGTCGGATGGGTGCGCGACGGACCGCCGCCAGTGGTGCGGATCTCGGCGCTCACCGGCGCCGGCATCGATGCGCTAGAGCAGCACTTGAAGCGCATCGCCGGCTATCGCGACGACGAAGGCGGCTTTTCCGCGCGGCGTCGGCACCTCGCCGCCCTCGCGCAGGTGGCGGAGGCGTTGACCGCGGCGCGGCAGGCCATGGACGAAGGTCGGTCGGGTGAGCTCGTCGCGGAAGATTTGAGACGCGCCCACGACGCCTTGGGCGAGATCGTCGGCGCGGTGACCAGCGATGCCCTGCTCGGTGAAATCTTCGGCCGCTTCTGCATCGGCAAGTGAGGGCCGCACGTGGCAAGCGTATACTGCCGCGCCCGTTCGACGCCCTAAGAGCGCGCGCCAAATGGCAATGCAGTTTCCCGACACATTCGACGTGATCGTGATCGGCGGCGGTCATGCCGGGACCGAAGCCGCGGCGGCGGCCGCGCGCATGGGTGCATCGACGCTGCTGCTCACCATGAGTGTCGAGACCATCGGCGCGATGTCGTGCAATCCCGCCATCGGCGGCATCGGCAAGAGTCATCTGGTGCGCGAGATCGACGCGCTCGACGGCGTGATGGCGCGCGCTACCGATCGCGCAGGTATCCAATTCCGGGTGCTGAATGGCAGCAAGGGGCCGGCGGTGCGTGCCACGCGTGCGCAAGCCGATCGCGTGCTCTATCGGCAAGCGGTGCGCGAGGCGCTCGAGCACACTCCGAACCTGAAGATCTTCCAGCAATCGGTGGTCGATCTCGTCATCGACGCCGACCACGTGGCCGGCGTGATCACGCAGATGGGGCTTACGTTTCGGGCCCCCGCGGTCGTGCTCACCACAGGCACGTTCTTGGGTGGCCGCATTCACGTCGGCCTCGAGCAGCAGCCGGGCGGCCGCGCCGGCGATCCGCCGTCGAATGCGCTCGCCGAACGGCTGCGCGCGTTGCCCCTGCGCGTCGATCGGCTGAAGACCGGTACGCCGCCGAGGATCGATGGGCGCAGCGTCGATTTCAGTGTGATGGAAGTGCAGCCGGGGGATGAGCCGGTGCCGGTGATGTCGCTCATCGGCAGCGCCGAGGAGCATCCACAGCAGGTGCCTTGTCACATCACGCACACCAACGCCCGTACGCACGAGATCATTCGCGCCGGGCTCGACCGTTCGCCGCTCTACACCGGTGTGATCGAAGGCACCGGGCCGCGCTACTGTCCGTCGATCGAAGACAAGGTAGTGCGGTTCGAAGGCAAGCAAAGTCATCAAGTGTTCGTCGAGCCGGAAGGGTTGACGACACCGGAGCTCTATCCGAACGGCATTTCGACCAGCCTGCCGTTCGACGTGCAGCTCGCCTTGGTGCGCTCGATCAAGGGATTCGAGCAGGCGCACATCACACGGCCGGGCTATGCCATCGAGTACGACTTTTTCGATCCGCGCGATTTGTATCACTCGCTTGAAACGCGCGTCATCGAGGGGCTCTTCTTCGCTGGCCAAATCAATGGCACCACCGGCTACGAAGAAGCGGCCGCGCAGGGGCTGTTGGCGGGCATCAACGCGGCGCGCAAAGTGGCGGGGCAGCCATCGTGGTGCCCACGGCGCGACGAGGCTTATCTCGGTGTGCTGGTGGACGACTTGGTGAGCCGCGGTACCAACGAGCCGTACCGCATGTTCACCAGCCGCGCGGAATTTCGGCTGCGGCTCAGGGAGGACAACGCGGATCTCCGGCTCACGGCAATCGGCCACGAGTTGGGTGTGGTCAGCGACGGGCGCATGGGCGCGTTCCTTACCAAAGCGCGCGCCATCGACGACTTGCGTGAACGACTGCGGACGATTCGCGTCGCGCCTGGCAGTGCAACGGCGCTCTCGGTCGAACACGCCTTGGGCGAGCGCATCAGCAAAGACACCGACGCGTTTACCTTGCTGCGCCGACCGGCGCTGCACATCGATGCACTTTGCCGCGTGCTGAATTTGCCACTGGCCGCGCTCGATGTCGCGCAACAGGTCGAAATCATGAGCAAATACGACGGCTACATTGCGCGACAAGACGAAGAGATCGCGCGCATTCGCCGGCACGAGCAGCTCATGTTGCCCGTCGATCTCGACTACGCGCGCATCGATGGACTGTCGAGCGAGTTGAAGCAGAAGCTCACACACGCACGCCCCGAGAATCTCGCCCGCGCCGCACACATTCCCGGCATCACACCGGCAGCGCTGTCGCTGCTCTTGGTGCACGCGCGGAAGCATCAAGCCAGCGCGTGATCGACGGCGAGGCTATTCGCCAAGGTGCCGCCGCACTCGATGTCGTGCTCGGCGACGATGCGGTCGAACGGCTGGAAGGCTTCGGCCGCGCGCTCATTCGCTGGAACGGCACCTACAACTTGGTTTCGCGGCGCGACGAGCCGCGCTTGGTTGCGCGTCATCTGCTCGACAGCATTGCGCTCTCGCCACTCGTGAATGGCCGCGTGCTCGATGTCGGCACGGGCGCCGGCTTGCCGGGACTGCCGCTTGCGATCGTACGGCCGGATTGCGAGTTCGTGCTGCTCGACCGGTCCGAGAAGCGGCTGCGCTTCGTGCATCGCATGACGGCTGAGCTGGCGCTCGCCAACGTCGCCGTGGTGGAGGCTGCGGCGGAGCTGTACACGCCCACGGTGCCGTTCGATACCGTAGTGTCGCGGGCGGTCGCGAGTCCTGCCACGCTGTGGCCAATGCTTCGCCGACTGCTCGCGCCGCACGGTCGGGCGCTGCTGCAGTGCGGCGACCCCAAAACGCTTAAGATGCCGGCCGATGCCGAGGTCGATTGCATGTCGATGACCATTCCAGGACTCGATGCGCCGCATTGGGTGCTGGTGCTCGCGGCGCCGACGGCATGACCCGCATCATCGCCGTCGCCAATCAGAAGGGCGGGGTCGGCAAGACCACGACCAGCGTCAACTTGGCGGCCTCGCTCGCGCTCTCCGATGCGCACGTGCTGCTCATCGACTTGGACCCGCAAGGCAATGCCACCATGGGTTGCGGTGTCGACAAGCATGCCGTGACCCACACGGTGTACGACTGGTTGATGCGCGGCGAGCCCTTGGCTGCCGTGGTAAAGCGCTGTCCCACGGGCTTCGAAATCTTGCCCGCCAACGGCGATCTGACCGCGGCCGAAGTGGAACTCATGACCGCCGAGCGGCGCGAGCAGCGCCTGAAAGCGGTACTCACCGGCGCCGTGGATCGTTACGACTTCGTGCTCATCGACTGTCCGCCGTCGCTCAACATGCTCACCATCAACGCCTTGGTAGCGAGCCAAAGTGTGTTGATTCCGATGCAATGCGAGTACTACGCGCTGGAAGGACTGAGCGCGCTGCTCGATACCATCGAAGGCGTCCGCGCACGTAGTAACCCGTCGCTCGCGATCGAGGGCATATTGCGAACCATGTATGATCCCCGCAACAGCTTGACGCGAGATGTTTCGCGGCAGCTCATCAAGTTTTTCGGGGAGAAGGTGTTTCGGACGGTGATTCCGCGCAACGTGCGGCTCGCCGAGGCCCCCAGTCATGGACTGCCGGTCGTACTCTACGACCGGCTCTCGCGGGGCGCGGTGGCGTACATGGCGCTTGCCGGGGAACTGAAACGCAGCGTCGTGGGCGCCTAGGTATTCGAACCGTGATCAAGAAACGAGGATTGGGCCGGGGCTTGGATGCGCTGTTGGGGGCAGCCGGCGCCGAGGATGGCGGCGGCGGCGAAGACTTGCGCGAGATTGCCATCGACACGATTCACCGCAGCCGTTACCAGCCCCGCCAGCAGTTCGACGAAGGGAGCTTGGCCGAACTCGCCGCCTCCATTCGCGCCCAGGGGGTGATGCAGCCCATCGTCATCCGACCGCGGCCGGTCGGCGGCTACGAGATTATTGCCGGCGAACGTCGTTGGCGCGCCGCGCAGTTGGCCGGGCTGACGGCGATTCCGGCAGTGATCAAGGCGGTCAGCGACGAGCAGGCGGTGGCCATGGCGCTGATCGAGAACATTCAGCGCGAGGACTTGAATCCGCTCGAGGAAGCGCAAGCCCTCAATCGTCTGCTGGAAGAATTCGAGCTCACCCAGCAGCAGGTGGCCGATGCGGTCGGCAAGTCGCGAGTCACGGTGACCAATCTGCTCAGGCTCTTGAGCCTCGCACCTGCGGTGCGCGACATGTTGGCCAAGGGCGAGCTCGAGATGGGGCATGCGCGCGCGCTGCTGTCGTTACCGACCGGCGATCAACCCGTGCTCGCGCAGGCGGTGGTAGTGCGCGGCCTTTCTGTGCGCCAGACCGAAGCGCTGGTGCGCGACACGCTGGCGCCGAAGGCGAGCAAGAAAAAAGCTCCGACACCAGCCAAGGATCCCGATACCCGACGCTTGGAGACGGAGCTTTCCGAGCAGATCGGTGCGCGGGTCACGATCGAGGGCGATGCCAAGGGCAAGGGCCGGGTGGTGATTGGTTTTGCGAGCCTCGATGAGCTCGACGGCATCCTCGATCACCTGCGTGGCGGCGCATCGATAGCAGACCGCTAAGCCCCGCCGCGGCAAACCGCGTTTTGTTGCGGTGCAAAAGTGGCCTCTCTATAATGCGCGCGCTTTGCGCACGGGGTATCTCCTGACAACCCTAAATCCGGTGCTGCGGATCGTGGTTGCTCAGGGTGTCGTCACGTTGGTGATGGCAGCCGGTTGGACCGTATCGACCCTCGCCGAGGGCGCATCCAGTCTCGCCGCCGGTGTCGTCGTGGTCGTTCCCAATGCCTACTTCGCATGGCGTGTGCTGACGGCGAAGGCGCGCGGCGCGGCCAACGATGAAGCGCGCGCATTGCTCGGCAACGCAGTGGTCAAGCTCGCATTGTCGGTGGCGCTCTTGGTCGGCGTGTTCGTGACACTCGACCCGGCGCCGGTTGCGTTCTTCGCGACGTTCATCGCGGTTCACGCCACCCACGTGATCGTCGGTGCGATCTCGGGGCCGCCGCGACGCGTCGGGAAGCGGCGTGGCGCGTAAGAAGATGAAGGGGCATTGAGGACTCTGATGGCATCTGGCAATCCGACCACCGGCGAGTACATCGCTCACCATCTCACCAACCTCACGTATGGCCGCCACCCCGACGGTACGTGGGGTTTTGCGGAGACGCAGGAACAGATCAACGCCATGGGCTTTTGGTCGATCAACGTCGACTCCATGGGTTGGGCGCTGCTGCTCGGCGTGACGTTCTGCGCGCTCTTCTATGCTGCCGCACGCAAAGCCACGGCCGGTGTGCCGGGCGGATTGCAGAATTTCGTCGAGACCATCGTCGAGTTCGTCGACGACTTGGTCGCGAGCATCTTTACGCACAAGAACACCCTGATCGCGCCGATGGCGCTCACCATCTTCGTCTGGGTGTTCCTCATGAACCTGATGGACCTGATTCCGGTCGATTGGATTCCGATGCTCGCAAGCGCGCTCGGCGTGCACTACATGAAAGTGGTTCCCACCACCGACCCGAACGTGACGCTCGGCATGGCGCTCGCGGTGTTCGTGCTGATGCTCTACTACTCGATCAAGTGCAAGGGTGTCGGCGGCTTCTTCGGTGAGCTCGCCTTCCATCCGTTTCCGAAGTGGCTGGCGCCGCTCAACCTGTTCTTGGAGGGCGTGACGCTGCTCGCCAAGCCGCTGTCGTTGGGTTTGCGTCTATTCGGCAACATGTACGCCGGCGAAATGATCTTCATCTTGCTCGTGCTGCTGTACACGAGCTGGTTCTGGGCACCAGTCGGCGGTTTATTGCAGTGGGGCTGGGCCGTGTTCCACGTGCTGATCATCACCCTGCAGGCATTCATTTTCGCGGTTCTGACGGTCGTGTACTTGGCACAGGCGCACGATGTCCCGGAAGACCATTAACTCGAGGCTTTAAGGAGCAAACATGGAACTCGCAGTACTTCTCTACGTAGCCGGGGCATTGATGATGGGCCTCGGCGCCGTCGGCGCCGCCATCGGCGTGGGTGTGCTGGGCGGCAAATTCTTGGAAGGTATTGCCCGCCAGCCGGAGCTGTTGCCGATGCTGCGCACGCAGCTCTTCATCGTGCTCGGTTTGGTCGACGCCGTGCCGATGATCGCGGTCGGTATCGCGCTTTACGTGATCTTCGCCGTCGTACCGACAGCGGTCGGCGCGTAAGCGAGCTCACCTAGGAACATTTAAGAGGTGCCGACGTGAATCTGACTCTGACGCTCATCCTTCAGTCCGTCACCTTCTTGGTCTTCGTCTGGTTCTGCTGGAAGTTCATCTGGCCGTTCATCATCGACGCAATGCGCGAGCGGCAGAAGACGATCGCCGAAGGACTCGCCGCATCGGAGCGTGCGGAAAAGGACTTGGCGCTCGCCCAGCAGCGGGCGGCCGATCAACTGAAGGACGCCAAGGACGAAGCGCGGCAGATCATCGAGCAAGCGCGGTTGCGTGCGATACAGATGATCGAAGAAGCGAAGAACGATGCGCGCGCGGAAGGCGAGCGTCAGAAGGAAGTGGCGCGCGCCGAGATCGATCAGGAAGTGAATCGTGCCAAGGAAGCATTGCGCGGTCAGGTCGCGACACTGGCGGTGGCGGGCGCCGAGCGCATCTTGAAGGCGTCGGTGGATCGTGGTCGCCACGCCGATCTCTTGAACAAGCTGGCCGCGGAGCTGTAGGTAAGCATGGCCGAACTTGCTACATTGGCGCGGCCCTACGCCAACGCGGTATTCGCGATCGCCAAGAGCGAGAGCCGGTTGGATAGCTGGTCGCGCGCGCTTGCCTATCTCGCCGCCGCGGTCGCGACACCGACCATTCGTGAGCTGATCGCTTCGCCGACGGCAACCAGCGAAGAAAAGGCGCACCGGCTCGCCGAGCTCGCCCGCGACGAGCTCGACCAACGCGGCCGCCGCTTCGTTGCCGTGCTGGCCCGCAACAAACGCCTCGAGTTGTTGCCGGAGATTGCCGCGCAGTTCGAAGTGCTGCGGGCCGAGCAGGAAAAAACGCTCGACGTGGAAGTGATCTCGGCGCATCCGCTGGACGAAGCGGAACGCGCCCGCTTGGTCGATGCGCTGGCCAAGCGCTACGAGCGCAAAGTGGAACTCGTGGATCGCGTCGACGACAGCTTGATCGGCGGCGCGATCGTGCGCGCGGGAGATACCGTGGTGGACGGTTCGGTGCGCGGCAAGCTCAACAAGCTTTCGGAAGCCCTGACGCGCATCTGATGCGTCGCGGCCCAACGGTATTTTGAAGGAATAGACATGCAGCAGCTCAATCCCTCGGAAATCAGCGACATCATCCGCGCCCGCATCGAAAGCCTCGATGTGAAGTCGGAAGCCCAGAACGAGGGCACGGTGGTTTCCGTCTCCGACGGCATCATCCGCATCCACGGACTTGCCGATGCGCAATACGCCGAGATGATCGAGTTTCCCGGCAGCGTGTACGGTATGGCGCTCAACCTCGAGCGCGACTCGGTCGGGGTGGTCGTGCTCGGCGACTACCTGAAACTGAAGGAAGGCATGACCGCGCGATGCACTGGCCGCATCCTCGAAGTGCCGGTCGGCCGCGAGCTCTTGGGCCGCGTGGTGGACTCGCTCGGCAATCCCATCGACGGCAAAGGGCCGATCAACGCCAGTGCCGCGTCGCCGATCGAGAAGGTTGCGCCCGGTGTCATCGCGCGGCAATCGGTGAGCCAGCCCGTACAGATCGGGCTCAAGTCGATCGATGCGATGGTGCCGATCGGCCGCGGTCAGCGCGAGCTCATCATCGGCGACCGGCAGATCGGCAAGACCGCCATCGCCATCGACGCGATCATCAATCAGCGCAATAGCGGCATCAAATGCATCTACGTTGCGATCGGTCAGAAGATGTCGACCATCGCCAACATCGTGCGCACGCTCGAAGAGTATGGCGCGATGGACAACACCATCGTCGTCGCCGCGAGCGCCTCCGACCCCGCCGCCATGCAGTTCATAGCACCTTATTCGGGTTGCGCGATGGGCGAGTTCTTCCGCGACGAGGGCGAGGACGCGCTCATCATCTACGACGACCTGACCAAGCAAGCCTGGGCCTACCGCCAGATTTCGCTCTTGCTGCGTCGACCGCCGGGCCGTGAAGCGTATCCGGGCGACGTGTTCTATCTGCACTCGCGGCTCCTGGAGCGGGCATCGCGGGTGAATGCCGAATATGTCGAGAAAATCACCAACGGCCGTGTAAAGGGGCAGACTGGTTCGCTCACTGCGCTACCGATCATCGAAACGCAAGCGGGCGACGTCTCGGCGTTCGTGCCAACCAACGTCATCTCGATCACCGACGGTCAGATCTTCCTCGAGACCGACCTCTTCAACTCCGGTATCCGGCCCGCGATGAGCCCCGGCATCTCGGTGTCGCGAGTAGGAGGCTCTGCGCAGGTACCGTTCATGCGCAAGATTTCGGGCGGCATCAAGTTGGCGCTCGCGCAATACCGCGAGCTGGCGGCGTTCTCACAGTTCGCATCGGACCTGGACGACGCAACGCGGCGGCAGCTCGAGCATGGTCAACGCGTCACCGAGCTCATGAAGCAGAAGCAGTATGCACCGATGTCGGTTGCCGACATGGGCGTCAGCTTGTTCGCGGCTACGGGCGGCTATTTGACGGACGTGCCGGTGGACAAGGTGCTCGATTTCGAACAGGCACTGCTGTCGTACATGCGCGCCGAGCACGGCAACTGGATGGACGAGATCAACAAGACCGGCGCCTACAACGACGAGATCGTCGACTACATGAAGAAGGCGATAGAAAAGTTCAAGGCGACGCAAACGTACTGATCGAGTAACACGATGGCCGTCGGCAAAGAAATCAGAAAGAAGATCGGAGGCGTGCAGAACACGCAGAAGATCACGAGCGCCATGGAGATGGTGGCGGCGAGCAAGATGCGCCGCACCCAAGAAAAGATGCGCGAGGGTCGCCCGTACGCGGAGAAGATTCGTGCCGTGATCGGTCACCTGGCCAACTCCAATCCCGAGTACCGTCACGTGTACATGACCGAGCGCGACGTGAAGCGCATCGGCTATGTGGTGGTATCCACCGACAAAGGGCTGTGCGGAGGGTTGAACGTCAATCTGTTCCGCACGCTGGTACGCGACATGAGGGAATGGAAGGACAAGGGCGTGGACGCCGAGCTTGCGCTCGTCGGCAATAAGGCCGCGGCTTTCTTTCGCTCGTTCGGCGGCAGCGTCAAGGCAGCACTCAACAACGTCGGTGACGATCCATCGGTGGAAAAGCTGATCGGCGGCATCAAGATCATGCTCGATGCCTACGAGCAAGGGCAGATCGACAAGCTCTTCATCGCCACCAACGAGTTCGTCAACACCATGACGCAGAAGCCGGTGATTCGTCAGCTGCTGCCGCTCGAGGCTGCCGGCGACGACGAGTACAAACGCCGCTGGGACTACCTCTACGAGCCGGACGCCAGGTACTTGATCGAAGGCTTGGTGACGCGGTTCATCGAATCCCAGGTCTACCAATCGGTGGTCGAGAACCACGCGTGCGAGCAAGCGGCGAAGATGATCGCCATGAAGAATGCAACGGAGAACGCCGAGAACCTGATCGACGAGCTCACGCTGCTCTACAACAACGTCCGCCAGGCGGCGATCACGCAAGAGATCGCCGAGATTGTGGGCGGCGCAGCAGCGGTATGACGACGGGCGACGGCAACAGGACGCAACGAAGAGGCAGATTATGAGTAGCGGAAAGATTGTGCAGGTGATCGGTGCCGTAATCGACGTGGAGTTCCCGCGCGAGGTGGTGCCGAGCGTCTACGATGCGCTCAAGGTCACGAGCACGGGACTGACGCTGGAAGTACAGCAGCAGCTCGGCGACGGTGTCGTGCGCGCCATTGCGATGGGCTCGTCAGACGGTCTTTCCCGCGGCCTCGAGGTGGTGAACACGGGTAACGCGATCACCATTCCGGTAGGTCACGAAACGCTCGGCCGCATCATGGACGTGCTTGGCCAGCCGATCGACGAGAAAGGGCCGGTGAACGCAAAGGAGTCGCTGCCGATCCACCGGGCGCCGCCACGCTACGAAGATCAGAAGGGTGGCAACGAAATTCTCGAGACGGGCATCAAGGTCATCGACTTGATCTGTCCGTTTGCCCGCGGCGGCAAGGTGGGGCTCTTCGGTGGCGCCGGCGTCGGCAAGACGGTGACGATGCTCGAGCTCATCCGCAACATCGCGACCGAGCACTCGGGCTTGTCGGTATTCGCCGGTGTCGGTGAGCGCACTCGCGAAGGCAACGACTTCTATCACGAGATGCAGGAGTCGGGCGTACTCGACAAGATCTCGCTCGTATTCGGGCAGATGAACGAACCGCCGGGCAACCGCCTGCGCGTGGCGCTCACGGGTTTGACCCTTGCCGAGAAGTTTCGCGACGAAGGCCGTGACGTGCTCCTGTTCGTCGACAACATCTATCGTTACACGCTCGCGGGCACCGAAGTGTCGGCGCTCCTCGGACGTATGCCGTCGGCCGTGGGCTATCAACCGAACCTCGCCGAAGAGATGGGGCTCTTACAAGAGCGCATCACCACCACCAAGACCGGCTCCATCACCTCGGTGCAGGCCGTGTACGTGCCCGCCGACGACTTGACCGACCCGTCGCCGGCAACGACGTTCGCGCACCTCGACTCGACCGTGACGCTATCGCGAGCCATCACCGACCTCGGCATCTATCCCGCGGTCGATCCGCTCGACTCGACCAGCCGTCAGCTCGACCCATTGGTGGTGGGCGAAGAGCACTACCGGGTCGCGCGTGGCGTGCAGCAAGTACTGCAGCGGTACAAGGAATTGAAGGACATCATCGCCATCCTCGGCATGGACGAGCTCTCCGAAGAGGACAAGCGGCTCGTATATCGCGCGCGCAAGATCCAGCAGTTCTTCAGCCAACCGATGTTCGTGGCGCAAGCGTTCACGGGCCAAGACGGCGTGTACGTGTCGCGCGAAGACACGGTGCGCAGCTTCAAGGCGATCTTGGACGGCGAGTACGATCACTTGCCAGAGCAAGCCTTCTATATGGTGGGCACCATCGAAGCGGCCGCCGAGAAGGCGAAGACGCTCGAGAAGCGCTAAGGGGCACGCGACTATGGCAATGACCATGCATTGCGACATCGTCTCGGCGGAGAGGGAGATCTTCTCCGGCCGGGTGACGATGGTGGTCGCGACCGGCACGTTGGGTGAGCTCGGCATCATGCCGGGCCACGCACCGCTCTTGACCGGCATCAAGCCGGGGCCGGTGCGGCTCAAATTCGACGACGGCAACGAAGAGGTGTTCTTCGCCTCCGGCGGCTTTCTCGAAGTGCAGCCCGGCACGGTCACGGTGCTCGCGGATACGGCGCTTCGCGCCGACGACGTCGACGAAGCGGCAGCGGCGAACGCCAAGGAAGCCGCGGAACGCGCCCTGCACGACCAGCAAGCCGAGTTCGACTTCTCGGTGGCCGCCGCCCAGCTCGCCGAAGCCTCGGCGCGCCTTCGAACCCTCGAAGAGCTGAAGAAGCGCCGCCGCTAGCCGGAAACGGTGACAGTTACCAATTTCGGGCGGCAGTGATCGGTGTTGGCGCCCGAAATCGGTAACTGTCACCAATTTCCGGGTTACAACCACGTCACGCTTCTCGCGTGCTAACGCTCCTATAATCCTTGCGGTCCCGGAACGGATTCCCGTCCATGGGCTTGGAAATCATCGTGCTGGCGGCTGGCCAGGGCACACGGATGCGTTCGACCCTGCCGAAGGTGCTGCACCCGCTCGCGGGTAAGCCGCTCCTTCACCACGTACTCGGCGCAGCACGCGCACTCGACCCGGAAGCCATTCACGTCGTCATCGGCTACGGCGCCGATGCGGTGCGCACTGCGTTTGCCGATGCTGCGGTGAACTGGGTGGTGCAGCGCGAACAGCTCGGCACCGGACACGCCGTTGCGCAGGCGCTGCCGGACGTGCGCGGCGAGCGCGTGTTGGTGCTGTTCGCCGATGTACCGTTGGTGACGGCGAGCACGCTCGCTGCCTGTGTCGATGCCGCTGGTGCCGATGGCGTCGCCGTCGTCACGGCGGAAATGGATGATCCTCACGGCCTCGGCCGCATCGTGCGCGACGGCAACGGACAACTCGTGCGCATCGTCGAAGAGCGCGATGCCAGCGATACCGAACGCACGATCAGCGAGATCAACTCCGGCATCATGACCGCACCTACCGCGTTGTTACGGGAACTCACCTCGGCGCTCGGCACCGGCAACGAGCAAGGCGAGTTCTACCTCACCGATGTGGTGGCGATTGCCGCCGGGCGCGGTCTCAACGTGGCCACCCATCGTGTGGCTTCCCCCGAAGAAGTGCAGGGTATCAACGATCGCGCGCAGCTCGCGGCACTCGAGCGCATTCATCAACAACGCACGGCACTCACCCTGATGCGTGCGGGCGTAACCATTCTCGATCCGCTGCGCTTGGACGTGCGCGGTGACGTGGAAGCCGGCGAGGATTGCGTGATCGACGTCAACGTGGTGCTCGAAGGTCGCGTGGTGCTCGGCCGCGGCGCGCGCATCGGCGCCGGTTGCGTCATCAAGGACGCGGTGATCGGCGAGGACGCCATCATCCATCCGCACACCGTCATCGACGGTGCCGTGATTGCCGCACGCTGCGAGATTGGACCGTTCGCGCGCATGCGACCGGGCACCCAACTCGCCGAGCGCGTGAAGATCGGCAACTTCGTGGAGACGAAGAAGACTCAGCTCGGCCCGGGCACCAAGTCGAACCATTTCGCTTATTTGGGCGATACCACCACGGGTGCCGATTGCAACATCGGTGCCGGCACCATCATGTGCAACTACGATGGTGCCGAGAAACACCCGACCACACTCGGCAACGACGTGTTCATCGGCTCGAACGCAACACTCGTGGCACCGGTAGAACTCGGCGATGGCGCTTACGTCGCGGCCGGTTCGACGGTGACGACCAAGGTCGATGCGGGCGCGCTCGCGGTCGGCCGATCCCGGCAGCGCAACATCGAAGGATGGACACCGCCCGCCAAGCGTAAGCACAACGAACCCAAGAAGACCAAAGGCGAGTAACGAACCATGTGTGGCATCGTCGGCGCCGCAGCCCGTAGAGACGTTCCCGGCATCTTGCTCGAAGGCTTGAAGCGCCTCGAATATCGCGGCTACGACTCCGCCGGCCTATCGGTGATTCCGGCCAATGCGCGCCGCGTCGACCGACGTCGCACGGTAGGCAAAGTGAAAGAACTGGCCGACAGTCTCGCCAAGTCGCCGCTCGCCGGCCACACGGGTATTGCGCACACCCGATGGGCCACACACGGCGCGCCGCTCGAGAAGAACGCGCACCCGCACTTGTCGCGCGGCCGCGTGAGCGTGGTGCATAACGGCATCATCGAAAATTTCGAGGCCATTCGCGAAGAACTGAAAGCGAAGGGCTACAGCTTCGATTCCGACACCGACTCGGAAGTGATCGCGCACCTGATCGATTCCTTGTACGGCGAGGGCCGCAAGCTGGTCGATGCCGTGCGCCTCGCGGTGAAACGCTTCGACGGTGCCTATGCAATCGCCGTGATGGCGAGTGACGAACCAGGCGTGCTGGTGGGCGCGCGAGTCGGCAGCCCACTGGTAGTGGGTATCGGCATCGGCGAGAACTTCCTCGCCAGCGATGCCTTGGCGCTCCGACCGGTGACTGATCGCTTCATCTTCCTGGAGGAGGGCGACCTCGTGGAAGTGACCACCGATGGCGTATCGGTGTGGAGCCTCGCAGACGAATCGGTGGTGCGCGCGACGGTACGCGTGAAGATCGGCAGCGCCGACGAGGTGGACAAAGGCAACTACCGCCACCACATGCTGAAGGAGATTCACGAGCAACCGGGCGTGGTGCGGCGAACGCTCGAAGGCCGCATCACCAAGAAGCACGTGCTCGAACCGGCGTTCGGCGTGCGTGCCAAGGAAATCTTCGACGCCATCGACGCAGTGACGATCGTGGCCTGCGGCTCGAGCTTCTACACCGGTTCGGTCGCGAAGTATTGGATCGAGTCGATCGCCAAGATTCCCTGCACGGTGGAGATTGCGAGCGAGTATCGCTACCGCGACGTGGCGGTGCCGCCGCGCAGCCTGTTCGTAACCATCTCACAATCGGGCGAAACGGCGGACACGCTCGCTGCGCTACGCATCGCCAAGTCGGCCGGCTATTCGGCCACGCTCGCAATCTGCAACGTGGCGATGAGCTCCCTGGTGCGCGAGTCCGACACGGCCCTAATGCTCGAAGCAGGTCCAGAAATCGGCGTTGCATCGACGAAAGCCTTCGTCGCGCAGTTGGTCGATCTCCTGCTGCTCGCAATCTTGCTTGGCCGCCGTCGCGGTCTCACCAATGATCAAGAAGCCGAACTCGTAGCAGCGCTCAACGGCTTGCCCGATTTGGTGGAGCACACGCTCGCGCTCGACGATGTGATCGCCAAGCTCGCCGAACGCTTCGTCGACCGCGAGCACGCGTTGTTCCTCGGCCGCGGGCCTTTGTTCCCGGTTGCGCTCGAAGGCGCGCTGAAGCTCAAGGAAATTTCCTACATTCACGCCGAAGGCTACGCCGCGGGCGAACTGAAACACGGCCCGCTCGCGCTGGTCGACGAGCAGATGCCCGTGGTGGCGGTGGCGCCGAACGACGATCTGTTGGAAAAGCTGCAGTCGAACCTGCAAGTGGTACGCGCGCGCGGCGGCGAGCTCATTGTGTTCGCCGATCCTGCAACCGGCATCAAGCCCGAACCCGGTGTCACCGTCATCCACCTGCCCGCTGTGCACGACGTGCTGGCCCCCGTCATCTATACGGTACCGCTGCAGCTGCTCGCCTATCACGCCGCGGTGCTGAAAGGCACCGACGTCGATCAACCACGCAATCTCGCCAAGTCGGTGACGGTGGAGTAACCGCCGAGCGCACCGCCGAACGGAGAGCTGCGCCTGGCAGAGTTTTCTCCGTCCGCCGACCACTGGTACGCGCCGTCTCATTTTTTCTTCCATGGAATGGCGAGCAACCGATTCAACGGACTGATCACGCCACTCGCGCCACGCTCCAAGAGATGCGTGTAGATCTGCGTGGTGCGCACGTCACGATGACCCAGCTGTTCCTGAACGGTACGGATGTCGGCGCCGCTCGCGAGCAGGTGAGTCGCGAACGAATGGCGGAATGTGTGACAGCTCGCCCTGCGTTCGATGCCTGCTTTGACGATTGCCTTTCTGACGACCTTTTGCAACCCGCTCGGGTCGACATGGTGTCGACGCTCGACACCGTCGCGTGGATCAATACTCCGATGGACCGACGGAAACACATACTGCCAGCCGAGCTCGCGCGCGGCATTGGGGTATTTGCGCGCAAGTGCGTAAGGCAGCGATACGCTCCCGTACCCCTCTAGCAGATCGCGTTCGTGAAGGGCGTGTGCGCGCGCAATCTGCACGCGCAGGTGATCTGCCAGCGCATCGGCCAGCGTAACTACCCGGTCGTTGCCACCCTTACCGTCGCGTATCACGATGCAGTGATAAGCGAAGTCGACGTCTTTGATCCGCAATCGCACGCATTCCATCAATCGCAGACCGGAGCCATACAGCAGCGCCGCCATGAGCCAGTGTTCACCTTCAAGGTGAGAAAGCACGTCCATCACTTCCCGTTCCGTGAATACCGCGGGCAGGCGCTTCGGTCGCTTGGCGCGGACCGTGCTGTTGAGGTCGCCCAGCTCGACTCTGAGCACCTCCCGGTACAGGAACACGAGCGCGTTCAATGCCTGGTTCTGGGTCGACGCAGCAACGTTTCGTTCGACGGCGAGCCAGCTGAGAAAGCGGGCAACGTCCGCCGGGCCCATGCTCGCCGGGTGCTTCATGCCATGAAATCGTATGAATCGTTTTACCCAATCGACGTAGGCCTTCTCGGTGCGGATGCTGTAGTGCCGAAGTCGAATGGCTTCCCGAAGCTGTGTGAGCAGACGGCTTGGCATCGGCATCGCGATTCGTAGAGGCAGGTAGACACCTTGGGTGTCTCGAGACGCAACGACAACCGTCGTTGGACATTCGGCGCTAGGAGGAAGCCGTCTGTATCTGTAGGCAATCGACGAAAGATAGACGGAGTGCGAACGCGGATCCTGTCCGCCCATCACCGTACTGAACGAAAATCACCGTGGTAAGCTCGTGACAAGTAACGAATTGCAACTGGGAGGGATGAGTGGCGGAGATGGTCGGAAACCTTCCGTCCAATATTTGTTAG
>QJXZ01000076.1 GCA_003248125.1 Gammaproteobacteria bacterium
ATCGGTTCGGCGATGAACGCCGCGATCGTGTCGGGGCCCTCTTTCACGATCAACGCTTCGAGATTGGCAACGATACGGTCGAGGAACTGCGGCTCGGTCTCGCCCGGCAGCGAGTCACGGTAGTAGTGCGGTGAATCGGTATGCAGGATGCCAGGGATCGGCAAGTCGAAGTGCGCATGAAATGCGGGCAATCCAGTGAGGCTGCCGGCCGCGACCGTGACACCGTGATAGCCGCGCTTGCGGGCGATGATCTTCTTGCGCTCTGGTTTGCCGATCGCGTTGTGGTAGTACCACATGAGCTTCACTTGGGTGTCGTTGGCATCCGAGCCCGACAGCCCGTAGAACACGCGGCCGGCATCGAACGGCATCATGCCTTTGAGTTTCTCGGCCAACAGCACGGACGGCTCGTTGGTGCGGCTCGCGAACAGCTGCGAGTAGCAGAGCACTTCCATCTGCTCTTTGGCGACCCGCGCGAGCTCCGGCTCGCCGTATCCGAGTGCCGTGCACCAGAGCCCGGCCATGCCTTCCAAATACTGCTTACCTTTGTTGTCCCACAGGTACACACCCTTAGCCCTCATGGCGACGGTCGGCCCCTTCTCGTGGTGGACCTTCAAATTCGTGGCCGGGTGCAATAGGTGCTCGAGGTCCTTCGCCTCGAGTGAGCCGGGCGGGGCCACATTGTGCAGCGGGCGGGTCATTCGTCCTCCGGGGACCTGATCGAAACCGCGCAGTCTGGCCGATTTCTACGAATTGGGCGACCGCGAAAGCACCATCAGGCAGAGGATCTCGAACAGCATCTGGGCACCGACCAGTGCCGTCACGTAGCCGGGGTCGTACTGCGGTGCCACTTCCACGACATCGCCGCCGATCACGTCGAGGCCGGCGAGGCCGCGCAAGAACGCTTGCACCTCGCGCGGCGTGAGACCGCCCACTTCCGGCGTGCCGGTGCCAGGCGCGTAAGCTGGATCGATGCCATCGACGTCCAACGTCACGTACACCGGTCCGTCGCCGATCACCTCACGGGTTCGCGCGATGCTGCGTTCGACACCCATGACCGCGAATTCCTCCGCGTGGATCACGGTCATGCCGGCATCGTAGGAGAATTCCCAGACGAATTCCGATGCACCGCGGATGCCGATCTGCACACAGCGCTCCGGGTCGAGCACACCGTCGAGCACCGCCATGCGGAAAGGGCCACCGTGATGGAACTTCGAGCCGTCCATCTCGCCCATGGTGTCGCAGTGCGCATCGATGTGAACCATACCAACCGCGCGATCGCGGCCAATCGCCTTGAGGATCGGGTAGCTGATCGAGTGATCGCCACCGACCGCGAGCGGCCGCACACCAGCCGCCACGATGTTCGTGAAGTACCGTTCGATGTCCTGGATGCTTTGTTCGAGACTGTAGCGACTACGGAACGGCACATCGCCGACGTCGGCGATGCGGTGGTGCTGCGTCGGTAACACTTTCAGCGCGTGATTGTACGGACCGACGCGCTCGATCGCGCGCAGCGCGCGCGGACCAAAGCGTGCGCCCGGACGGTTGGTCACGCCTAGATCCATCGGCACGCCGACCAGGGCAATGTCCAGCCCCTCGACGGTTTCGCTGTACGGCAGATCGAGGAGCGTGGGCAGGCCGGCATAAGGTTTGGCGCGCTCGCCACCCTGCTTGAACAACGTCGCGGCCACCGATCGAAAGTGCGCGTCATCGATCACTTCGGCGGTTGCGCCGCCGTACTTGGCGCGCAGGCGGGCGAGTTGCGCGGCGTCCATCAGCGGACTTCTCGCGTTGCCTCCGCCAACGTTCCGATCAGCCGATCGAGCTCGCTCTCGCTCATCACGAACGCCGGCCCGAGCTGAATCGTATCGCCGCCGTAACGTACATAGACGTCCTTTTCCCAGCACTTCATCGCGATCTCGAACGGCCTGAGCGTGGGATCGCCGTCGCGCGCCGCGATCGTCAACGCGCCGGCGAAGCCGAAATTGCGAATATCCGTGACATGCGGCGACTCGCGCAACGCATGCAGTTTGCCTTCGAACACGGGTGCTTTGGCGGCCACTTGCTCGACCAACCGTTCACGCACCAGAAGATCGAGCGCGGCGATGCCGGCCGCGCATGCGACCGGATGACCGGAGTAGGTGTATCCGTGGGGAAACTCGAGCAGGTGATCTGGTCCGCCGGCCGCCATGAAAGTCTCATAGATCTCGCTCTGCACGGCCACGGCGCCCATTGGCACCGCACCATTGGTGATTTGTTTGGCGAAATTCATGATGTCGGGCACCACACCAAACGCATCGGCGCCGGTCATTGCGCCCATCCGGCCAAAGCCGGTAATGACTTCGTCGAAGATGAGCAGAATCCGGTGCTTGTCGCAGATCGAACGCAGCCGCTCGAGATAGCCCTTGGGAGGCGGCAACACACCCGCGGAGCCGGCCAGGGGCTCGACGATTACCGCGGCGATGGTCGATGCATCGTGCAACGCAACGATCTCCTCCAGCTCGTCCGCGAGATGGGCACCTCGTTCAGGCTGGCCTCGTACGAACAGGTTCTCGGCCAGCAGCGTATGCCGCAGGTGGTCGGCATCAGGTCCATTGCCGAACAGTTTGCGATTCGGCGCGATGCCGCCCACGGTGAAGCCGCCGAAGTTGACGCCGTGATAACCCTTGGCGCGGCCGATCAAACGCGTTTTGCTGGATTCACCCTTGTGACGCCAATAGGCGCGCGCGATCTTGAGCGACGTATCGGCCGCTTCGCTGCCGGAGTTGCAATAGAAGACGTAGTCGAGGCCGGACGGCGTAAGCGACTTCAATTTGTTGGCAAGCTCGAAAG
>QJXZ01000263.1 GCA_003248125.1 Gammaproteobacteria bacterium
ATCGGGAAGCAGCGGGCCGAGATACTCGACGAATTTGAACGGCGCCGCACAAAGCCAGTACGCACGCCGCCATCGGGCGCGCAGCATGGTGTATAGGCCGGAGTTCCAGAAACCGACGCTGCCGATGTGGCGGCACGTGACTACCTCTGCATCCGGGGCACGCGCTACGGCATGCTGCAGCGTCGTCAAATCCATGCGATTGTGCCTGGCGGCAGCATGGGGATCGATACGCGCGAAGAGCCGACCGAGCACACCGGAATGGTTGGGTACCGATACAATCAGCGTTCCTCCTGGCTTGACCAACGCCCAATGGGCATCGATCGCCGGCTGGATGTCGACGAAGTGTTCGACGAAGCCGAAGCTTGCGACAACGTCGAACTGCCGAGTGCGCCGGCAGTACTGGAATAAATCCGCGTGCTCGATGCTGGCGGTCACGCCACTAGCTTCTAGATTGCTTGCCGTCTGCCGTGCGTATTCCTCGACGTACTCGATCCCGGTGACTGCGAAGCCGAAATGTGCATTGAAGTACCAGAGGTATTGTCCAGGGTGGGCCCCGATTTCGAGGAATGTCGCACGACGGTTGAATGGCAAGAGCGCACGGAAGATTCGATGGTGCGCGCGGAAGATGGGTTTGTTCGGGTCGAAGCGCACGTCACCCGCACGCATGCCGGGCTTGTTTTGTGCCCAGTAGTCGCGTGATGTCAATGCGTTGTGCTGCAAACGACGTATCCGTTGTCGGCGCGTCGCCTATTATAGCGAGGCGCATTGGATGAGCGGCTTGGGTGACTGAGGCGGTACCTCACTGGTGGTTGGTGATTGGCTCGTTGCGTTCGGGCGGCACCGAGCGTCAGGTTGTGGCGCTAGCCAATTCGCTGGCGGCGCGTGGCGTTGCGGTCTCCATCGCGGTCATAGACGAAAGACCAGTGCCTGCATACCGAATCGACTCGGCGGTTACGGTCATCGGCCTTGGTCGTGGCGGCGTCATCGGGTATCTGCAGGCGATGCTTCGGCTCGCTTCCCTCGTTCGTGACGGTGACGTTGTATACGCGTTTCTCGATGCTGCGATGCTGCTCGCGCGCATTGCAAGCGCACGTAGAAGCGTGCGGTTGCTCGGCGGCGTGCGAGATTCGAACCTGGCCCGATCGGGTCGGTCGATCGTCGTTTTCCATCTGGCACGACTACTTGGACGGCGGATGGACGCAATGATTGGCAATGCGGACGCGTGCATCGAATTCTATCGGCGGAGGGGATTTCGTCCTCGCAAGACTGCAGTGGTCGGCAACGGCATCGATTGCGACACGTGGATGCCTGATCCGCGTGCTCGTGCAGCGGTACGGCAGGAGCTTGGCGTCGACGCTCACGCCGTGCTGATCGGGTTCGTCGCCAGGACCGATCGCAAGAAACGACACGATCTACTCCTGGACGCGTTTGCCCAATTGCACGACGACGTGCACTTGGTATTGATCGGCCGCGGTACCGACACTTCCCGAGAGATACAAGGGCGAGTTGAGGAGCTTCGAGTCGCCAGCCGAGTTTGGAGGCTGGGAGAGCGCAGCGATGTTCCGCGCCTCACTGCGGCGCTGGATGTAGCATGCTGCATCTCCGACTTCGAAGGATTCCCCAACAGTCTGCTGGAAGCGATGGCATGCGGCGTCTGTTGTGTTGCCACTGATGTAGGCGGGGTCCGAGAAGTGGTGGCCGACGCAGGCGTGATCGTAGCGGGGGGTGTACCAGAAGAGCTCTCGACCGCGCTTGCAGCGTTGGTAGCCGACCGCGAACGGCGCGAACGATTGGGCGCGGCAGGTCGCCGCCGTGCCATCGAGAAGTTCTCCATCGAGGCCATGACCGATGCAACGGTCAGGGCAGCGGGCATGTGATGCGGGTGCTGTTCTTGATCAACTCGCTTGGTCGCGGCGGCGCGGAACTCAACCTCGTGAGACTTGCGGGTCGACTGCGCGACCGAGGCATCGATGTCGAGATTGCTTCCCTCACCGGTGCGGAGCCCGATGTCGTGGCAGAGGCTCGTGGGTTGGGTGTGCCTACGCGGCTCAACGCCTGGGCGAGCGTGATGCTCGGCGCGCTTTCCCGGCACCCACCGGATTTGGTCGACGGTTGGCAGTATGGCGGGGCCGTTGCCGCAAACGTGTTCCGTATGCGCCATGTTCCGGTCACATGGAGTTTGCGGCACGTTCCGCTCGCGTACCGAGACGAGAGCAGGAGCACACGATTTTGCTTGACGATGCTGCGATGGTTGCCATCGCCGGCGCGCGTCATCGTCAACTCCCAGGCGGGCGTCGATGCACATCGGCGGTTGGGCATAGAGGGCGCGTATCAGGTCATTCCGAACGGCATCGACACGCAACGCTTCGCCGCCGATGAAGACGCAGGGCGTGACTTGCGGCGCACATTGGGAATTGCGGATTCGTCCTTCGTGCTCCTGCACGTGGCGCGATTCCATCCTCACAAGGGGCACGCACAATTGCTCGAAGCATTTGCCGGAATTGCCAGTGATGATCGGGACATTCGGCTGATTTGCATGGGCCAAGGCGTCAGCAAGATCGCCTCGTTGGCAAGACAGCTCGGCGTCGACTCGAACCGCTTGTACCTGCTTGAACCGAACGCCGACCTGCGTGCGACCTATGCCGCCGCGGACGTCGTCGTCAGCCCGTCGCTCACGGAGAGCTTCCCCACGGTCGTGGCCGAGGCAATGAGTTGTGAACGACCGTGCATCGTCACCGATGTAGGCGAGTCGGCAAACATCGTCCACGACACAGGTTGGCTGGTGCGCTCGGCCGATGTTGCCGCGCTTCGTGACACGATCTGGCA
>QJXZ01000106.1 GCA_003248125.1 Gammaproteobacteria bacterium
CTCCCATTGGAAATCGGGCGGACGAACCGCCGAGTCCACCAGCACCACACCCGCCAGCCGTTGCCGGTACAAGAGCCCGGTCTTGAGCGTGATGAATCCGCCGAAGCTGTGACCCACCACGATGGTCTGTGCATCGAACCCTGCGTCTGCCATGACCGCGGCCACTTCGGCTGCCTGCACCTCGGGCGAGTAGACCGTGCGTGGATCGGAATCGCCCATGCCGGACAGGTCGAGTGCCACCACTCGGTTGTGATCGAGCAGGAACGGCGCAATGAACGTCCACCAGTGGGCGTGCGCACCATTGCCGTGCACCAGCACGATGCCGGGCTTGCTCGAATCCGTATCCCACGCGAGGTAGTGAATGCGCGCACCATCGACTTCGACATAGCGGTCGTCGAACGGCACCGAGAGCGCGCGTGTGAACCAGCCGGGAGCGTCCTTGATCTGCATCGCGTCGTCGTTCGGGAAAGCGCGTGATTTTAGTTAACCGCACTACAATAGCGCCACCTCACCGGAACGCCCGCGATGGAAAAATCGCTCGAGGACTTGATCGCGCTCCTCGATTTGGAGGAGATCGATGCCAACCACTTCCGCGGCGTCAGCCCCGACGAGGGTTGGCAGCGCGTGTACGGCGGCCAGGTGCTCGGCCAGGCCCTGGTGGCCGCCTCGCGGACCGTAACGCCGGAGCGTCATTCGCACTCGTTGCACGGCTACTTCCTGCGTCCGGGCGACACCCGGGTGCCGATTTTGTACGTGGTCGATCGCATTCGCGATGGCGCCAGCTTTACCACACGGCGGGTGGTCGCGGTTCAGCACGGTCGCGCGATCTTCAACATGGCGATTTCGTTTCAGGTGGTCGAGGAGGGGCTTTCGCACCAATTCGAGATGCCCGCGGTGCCACCCCCCGAGGACCTCGAGGACGAAGTCACGCTGCGCAAGAAGTACGCCGCGAAGATGCCGGCCGAATTTCAACAGATGTTCGCGCGCGAACGGCCGATCGAGATGCGGCCGATCGATCCGTACGATTTCTTCGCGCCCGAGAAACGCGAGCCCGTGCAACGTTGCTGGATGCGCGCTCGCGACGCGCTACCGGAAGATCCGCGCTTGCATCAGTGTGTGCTCGCCTATCTGTCGGATTGGACATTGCTGGATACCGCGACCCTCCCCCACGCCATCTCGTGGACCCAACCCAACCTGCAGAGCGCCAGCCTCGATCACGCCATGTGGTTCCATCGACCCTTTCGCGCCGACGACTGGCTGCTGTTCGTGCAGGACAGCCCGAGCGCATCGGGCGCGCGCGGATTCAACCGTGGGCTCGTGTATCGGCGCGACGGCGCGCTGATCGCGAGTGTGGCGCAGGAGGGGTTGATTCGGTTGCGCTAAGAAACCGGTGACAGTTACCGATTTCGCCGGCTTCGGCGCGAGCTCGCTGAAACGGAGCGCGGCTCGAAATCGGTAACTGTCACCGGTTTCTCAGTACTGCCGCGCCGGCAGGTGCACGACCAAGCCGTCGAGATCGTCACTCACCGTGATTTGGCAAGACAGCCGGCTCGACGCACGCACGTCGAACGCGAAGTCGAGGATGTTGACCTCCAGTTCCTCAGCCTCGCCGCACTTAGCCTGCCACTCGTCGGGCACGTACACGTGACACGTCGCGCACGCGCATAGGCCGCCGCAATCGCCCTCGATACCGGGAATCAGGTTGTTGACTGCGCCTTGCATGACGCTGGTGCCGACCGCTACGTCGACGACGTGTTCAGTGCCATTGGCCTCGATATAGGTGATCCGCGGCATGGAGTGCTATCGCTCGACCACCGCGGTGATGTCGCGCCCCTCCGCCACCATGGAAGTGACACGGCCGTCGGTCACCACGGGCCGGAGCGAAAAGTCGACTACGCGTTGCTCCGCACCGAGCTCGGTGCGCAGTCGAATCTCCTCGCCGGCTGCACAACGTTCGACGGTTTCCTTGAGACGCGCTTCTGCTTGCTGCCGCGCCTCACTGGATTGCTGAGGTCCCCACCAAGGCAATTCCCACAGGTTCGAGCCGATTGCCTGCACGCTAGCGCCCAACATGCGCTGCGCGGCATCGTTGATTGCGACCACGCGGCCGCGTGGATCGAGCAACGCGATCGCTTCCAGCGCATGCTCGAAGATCGTCCGGAAGCGCTGCTCGCTTTCCTTGAGCGCTCGCTCGGCTGCCTTACGGGCACGAATGTCGCGCAGGTGCGCACTGAACGTGGGCACACCATCGATGAACACCTTGGTGATCGATGCTTCGAGCGGAATCTCCTCGCCGCCTTTCGTGAGGCCGACGATCTCGCCTCTTTCACCCATCAAGCGCGACGGCGACGGTCCTTGCTCGAAGGTACGCACGTGCTCGCCGTGCGTGCGCCGGTACCGCTCTGGCAGCAGCATGTCGACCGGCTTGCCCAACACTTCGTCGGCCCGGTAGCCGAACAACCGTTCGGCGCTGCCGTTGAAGAACTTGATGTGCTGAGTGCCATCGAGATTGACGATGGCATCGTCGGCAATCGCGAGGATTCTCGACACCACGAGATAGGCATGTTTGACGTCGAGGTGTTCGCGTTGCTCGGCGGTCACGTCGCGCAACGTGACGAGATAGCACAACGACGGTACAGCGAGCTTGGCAACGCGCACCGACAAGCGCAGCATCGCCCCCGCCCGCGTCTGCCCGGTCAACGTCAGGTATCGCAGCTGCGGCGAGGCAGGCTCCTCTGCCCACCGCGCCAGCCAAGCGACGGGATCGATGCGCTGACCGCTTTGCGCGACCAGCACGTTGGCGATGCCATGACCTTCGAGGTCG
>QJXZ01000222.1 GCA_003248125.1 Gammaproteobacteria bacterium
GCACGACGCACTGACCGCGAGCGCAGTGAAGAGAATTCTCATTGCCATTCTCCCGGCGAAGATCCGGGTCGGTGCGGAGGGGGATGCGTTCGATGAGGCACCTATTCCTACGCCGGCATGACCCGGATCAGGTTCAAGGGTCCGCCGGTCGTCCGACGTCTCAGGCCAGTTGGCCACCCCTTAGGTCGACAGTGAGTTTGCCTGTGCCTCTACGCGTTCGCAAGTCGACGCACGACGAACGGTGCGATGGCGGCGGCTAGAACCAGCAGCGCCGCGGTGGTGACGAACGTCGCCTGCGGCATGTATGTCTCGTAAACGTAGCCACCGAACAACGGTCCAAGCGCCGCACCCGCCCCCATCGACCCCTCGGCAAAACCGATGAACCGGCCACGAGCGGCATCTCCTGCCTGATCCGCGATCAATGCATATTGGGCCGGTTCCGCGAATGCCCATCCGAACGCATGCAGGCTATACGCGACTGCCACCAGCAAGAGCGACGGCGCGTAAGGCAATACCGCAAACGCGCATGCTGCCACGATCAATCCGCCAACCAAGAGCGGCGCGCGACCGACGCGGTCCGATAGGCGCCCCGCGTGACGCGGCACGTACGCGAGAATCACGCCCGCCGGCAGGAACGCGGCCGCAAAGGCCATCATCGGCAGGTCGAATTTGTCCTCAAGGAACACCAGGAACAGCGGCGCCGCGATTGACGTTGCAAACCCGGTCAAAAACACGAAACCGAGCACGCGCCATGCGCGGGTGGTCAATCGCAGCGGGCCGCTCGCATCCCGTGGCACCGCGTGTTGCGGCTCGCGTAGTCGCAAGGCATGCACCATGGCGATTGCGGCGCAAATGGCATAGCCAACGAACGCCACGCGCCAGGCACGCTCGATGGGCAACGCGGCCAGCCAAGTGAAACCCCAGAACGCACCGACCAGCGATCCGCGCACCGCTGCCTGCGATAGCCGCCCCATCGCCTCGCCGCGTCCGCTCGCCACGAAATCGGCGACCAGCGTGCGCGCTGTCACGAGCATCACTGCAGTGCCTATGCCCTGCGCAGCACGCGCAAGGTAGAAGTCCAGCATCGTCTCCGCCCGGCCGAACAGCGCCATGGCGATGCACTGCGCGCCAAACGCAGCGACGAAGAACGGCTTGCGCCCCCATCGATCCAGCGCCATGCCGACCAGCGGCCGCGCGATCAACAACGCACCGGTGAACATGGCGAACAACGCACCGATCTCGACCGCGCTTGCGCCCATCGCGCGGGTATGCACGGGCAGCGCGAAGCTGACGAATATAACTGCGGTCGATCCCAGCAGCACTGGCGTCATCACGCCCGCCATAACGCTGCGCGGGTCGGGCCCGGCGCTATCGTTCATCCAAGGTCAGGACGCTTTGTTGCGTAGATCCGGCAACGCGTAACCCTGCGCATCGAGATTCGCGCGCACCGTCTTCTTGTCCATCTTTCCGGTGCTGGTGTGCGGGATGCTTTCCACGAACAAGACCTCGTCCGGCAACTGCCATTTCGCGAATTTGCTGGCGCAATGCCGGATGATCGCTTCAGCGGTCACATCCGACCCCGGCGATTTTATGACCAAGGCCACCGGCCGTTCGTCCCACCGCGGATGCGGCTGCGCAACGACGCAGGCTTGCGCGACACCCGGGAACGCGACGATGTGATTCTCGAGGTCGACCGACGAGATCCACTCGCCGCCGCTTTTCACCAGATCTTTCGAACGATCGCTGATGATGAGGTACTGCTCCGGGTCGATCATCCCCACGTCGCCGGTGATCAACCATCCATCGTGGAACTTATCTGGCTGCGGGTTGTGGTAGTACTCGGAACAGATCCACGGCCCACGGATCAGGATCTCGCCGACGGTCTTGCCGTCGTGCGGCAGACGTTCGAACTTCTCGTCGAAGATACCGATCTCGATGCCAGGAATGATTTGGCCGGCTTTGGCAACGTTCTTGAACCGATCGTCCTCGGACAGCTTCAGGTGCGATCGCTTGGCGACGCGCCGCGACATGGTCGCCAGCGGACTGGTCTCGGTCATGCCCCAGCCTTGGATCATCTCGACGCCGAGCTCGTCCCAATACCAACGAATCAACGACGGCGGCGGTGCGGAGCCGCCACAAGTCACCCTAGACAACTTCGATAAGTCGTACTTGCCGGGGTTTCGGTCGATCACACCTTTCACGCCCTGCCAAATCGTCGGCACGCCCGCGGAAATGGTCACTTCCTCCGATGCCATCAGCGACGTGAGCTTCTCGACGTCCATGAACCGGCTCGGCATCACCTGCTTCATGCCCAGCATCAACGCGGTCCACGGCAAGCCCCATCCCATGGCATGGAACATGGGCACGATGCCGCACAACGTGTCGGTCGCCGACAAGCTCATCGAGTCGGTGAGGCCCTGTCCCATGGTGTGCAAGTACTGTGCGCGGTGCTCGTACTCCACGCCCTTGGGATTGCCGGTCGTGCCGCTCGTGTAGCACAGACCGAGCGGCGAGTTCTCGTCGATCTCGGGCCAGTCGTAGTGCGTGGGTTTGCCGCGAATGAATTCTTCGTAGTCGACGGCGTTCGGCAACTCCGTCTGCCAGTTCTCGAAACCGGCCTCCACCGCAACCACGACGCGCTCGACGCTCGGTATGCGGCCCTTCAGCTTGTCGAGCAGAGGCAGCGCGTCGGCATCGGCGATGATGATGCGGTCCTGCGCGTGGTTGATGATGTATTCGAGGTCGGTATCGGACAGCCGCAGATTCAGGGTGTGCAGCACAGCACCCATACCAGCGGCGGCGTGATACGCCTCGAGGTGCCGCGAGCCGTTCCACATGAACGTGCCCACCCGGTCACCCACTTCGATGCCCGCACCCCGAAGCGCGTGGGCAAGCTGACATGCCCGTGCACGCGTCTGCTCGAGCGTCTGACGACGCGTACCGTCTGCCGTCGCCGTGACGATCTCTTCATTGGGCGCCACGCGGGCACCGCGATCGAGCAAGCGGTGCATGAGCAGTGGCGTGTGCTGCATGGCCATGGCGACGTCCTCGGCTTACGACAAGTGAACTGCCGATATTACCCACGCGCAGAGTGCGGGCAAGCCAACCAGCCATGGTAAGCGCTGGCGACGCCCCCTAAACTCGTCGCTTCTCTCCATCGCGGTCCACCCATGTCGGTACTCCGGCGCAAGCCGATGGCGGCTCACGACCATGGCGGCTCGAAACTCCACGCCGTGCTGGGCCCTTGGGATCTCACGCTGCTCGGTATTGGCTGCATCATCGGCGCGGGTGTATTCGTGCTCACTGGCATCACCGCGGCCAATCACGCTGGGCCAGCGGTGGCCCTCTCGTTCGCGGTGGCGGCGGTCGCATGTACGCTCACGGCGCTGGCGTACGCCGAGCTTGCCGCGATGATGGGCGGCGCTGGCGGTGCCTATGGCTATAGCTACGCCGCGTTCGGTGAGCTGCCGGCCTGGCTGGTCGGCTGGAACTTGCTGCTCGAGTATGCGCTGGCCGTTTCTGCCGTCGCGGTCGGCTGGGCCGGCTACGTTGCGAACGCACTGGCCGGATTCGGCATCGCCATACCATCGGAACTCATGGCGTCGCCGGCAGAAGGCGGCCTCGTCAATCTACCCGCGGTGCTGATCATCGTTGCGCTCGGCGCGCTGCTTGCCGTCGGTGTGCAAGGCAGTGCGCGCTTCAACGCGCTCATCGTGGTCATCAAGGTGACCGTCATCGCTATCTTCCTGGTTGCGGCATTCCGCAAGATCGATGTCGCCAACTGGCAGCCGTTCATGCCCTTCGGTTGGGCGGGCGTGATGTCTGGCGCGGCGCTCATCTTCTTCGCCTACATCGGCTTCGATGCAGTGGCGACCGCAGCCGAAGAAGCGCGCAACCCACAACGCGACATGCCAATCGGCATCATCGCATCGCTCGTGATCTGCACCATCCTGTACGTGCTCGTAGGACTGGGACTTACCGGACTCGCACACTATTCGACGCTCAACGTGCCCTCGCCGGTCGCCGCAGCGCTACTCCATGCAGGCTATACGTGGGCGGCGGTCGTGGTTGCGGTGGGTGCCATCGCCGGTCTGACATCGGTGATGCTCGTGTGTTACTACGCACAGACCCGGGTGTTGTTCGCCATGGCCCGGGATCGGCTCATCCCGGAGAACATGGCAAAGCTCCACGAGCGACGACGCACGCCGACCCGGCTGATCGTCATTTCCGGCATCGTGATGGCCGCGGTTGCGGGATTCGTACCGCTCGAGCAGATTGCGCAGTTGGTCAACATCGGCACACTGTCGGCGTTCGCTTTCGTCTGCGCCGGTGTGCTCATGTTGCGCTACACGCATCCCGAGTTCGAGCGTCCGTTCCGAACCCCTGGCGCACCGATCACAACCACCCTCGGCGTGCTCGCATGCTTGTACCTGATGATCAATCTGCCCGCCGCCACCTGGATTCGGTTCGTGGTGTGGATCGGCGTGGGGCTACTCGTCTATTTCGGCTACTCGCACCGTGCCAGCAACCTATCCCGCACCGGTGTGGCAACCCCATGACAGTGGATGTGGATGAGATCGATGCGCACCTGGCGCGGATTCCGCACGCCGCGGCGATCGGCATGGAACTCGTCTCTCGGGACGAATCCGGATGCATCATCCGCGTGCCCTATGCCGATCATCTGGTCGGCGATCCCGATACCGGCGTCGTTCATGGGGGCGTGCTCACGGCGTTGCTCGACAACGCCTCCGGCATGGCCGTGCGCGCAGGACCGAACAACGAGACTAGCGGTGGCATGGCGACACTCGATCTGCGCATCGACTACATGCGGCCGGCCGAGCCAGGCAAGGATCTGCTCGCACATGCGGAGTGCTATCGCGTGACCGCAAACGTCGCCTTCGTGCGTGCGACCGCCTACCACAGCGAGCGCAACGATCCGATCGCCACGTCGGTCGCGACGTTCATGCTCGGCACCGGCGGCGTGCCAAAGCCGTGAAGGTGCTCTCGGAACTTCGTGATGCGGGCCGTGGACAGGACATGGCCGCGCTACTCGCCGCGATCCCCTACGCGCGGTTCCTCGGCATCACCGCCGAGCGCAAGGGCAACGAATTGACCACCGTATTGCCGTTTTCCGAGCATCTCATTGGCAACATCTGGCTACCGGCGCTGCACGGCGGCGTGATCGGCGCATTCCTCGAGATCACGGCTACGGTACAGCTGCTGTTCGATACCCAATGTGAACGTCTGCCGAAGACCATCGACATCTCCATCGACTACTTGCGCTCTGGCCGCGCCGCTGAAACCTACGGTCGCGCAGTGGTGACCAAGCATGGCCGCAGAGTAGCGAACGTGCGCGCAGAGATCTGGCAAGAAGAGCGCGCCAAACCGATCGCGGCCGCGCACGGCCATTTTTTACTAACGCCTGTATGAAGGCGCATTTCGCGGAGTAAGTCATGGCGAAACTCATCGAACCCCATATCGGCGTAGATCGACCGGCACTGATCGACGAAGACGGCGAAACCTCGTTTGCCGAGCTCAATACACGCGCCAACCGCCTCATCAACGCATGGCGCGCGATGGGTCTCAACGCCGGCGATGTCATCGCGGTGTATGCAGGGAACTGTCGCGAGTACTACGAAATCATGGTCGCGGCTGGCCACACGGGCCTCATCTACGTGCCGGTGAATTGGCACTTCACGGCGGAGGAACTCGCCTACGTCATCGACAACGCGGAAGCGAAGTTGCTGATCGCGGACGCTCGGTTCGCCGACAACGCGCGCGCCGCAATCGATCGGAAGGAAACGCCCACACTGAGGCGTTGCATTGCGTTGCGCGGCACCATCGAAGGATTCGACGACTACGAAGCATTCTTGACCGCGGGCGCTGATATCGAACCCGACGCCCAAACGCTCGGTGGGCCCATGTTCTATACGTCGGGAACGACCGGCCGGCCGAAAGGCGTGCGCTCTACGCGCGATACTACCGGGCAAAGCGTCGAGGCACTGCAGATGATGAGCGGCGGGCTGTCGGCAATGCTCGGCATCCCGAGTGACGGTACGACGCTCCTGTGCGGTCCCGTGTATCACTCGGCGCAATGGGCCTTCAGCATGCTGCCGTTGCTGGCCGGTTCCACGGTGGTGAGCCGGCATCGATTCGATCCGGCCGAAACGTTGACACTCATCGACGCGCATCGAGTCACCAACGCACACTTGGTGCCGACCCAGTTCCATCGCCTGCTGCGACTCGACGACGACATCAAGCAGCGCTTCTCCGGCAAGAGCCTGGTCGCGGTGTGGCACGGTGCAGCGCCATGCCCACCCGAGGTGAAACGACGAATGATCGAGTGGTGGGGGCCGGTGGTGCACGAGTATTACGGCTCGACCGAGGGCAGCATCGTGACCACCGTGCGCGCCGAGGAATGGCTGAGCAAACCCGGTACCGTCGGCAAGCCGTCGCCGCTGGTCGAGGTGCGCATCGTCAAGGAGGACGGCACGCTTGCGGGCGTCGGTGAGGCCGGTCAGATCTACGTCAAGAACCGAATGGGCACGGACTTTCAGTACCACAAGGAGCCCGAGAAGACCGCCGCCGCACACATCGAACCCGGCGTGTTCACGTTTGGCGACATCGGCTATCTCGACGACGACGGTTATCTGTTCATGAGCGATCGTAAGATCGACATGATCATCTCGGGGGGCGTGAACATCTATCCGGCCGAAATCGAGGCCGTGTTGATGACGCATCCCGCGGTGCAGGACGCGGCCGTGTTTGGCATTCCGAACGACGAGTTCGGCGAAGAGGTGAAGGCTGCCGTTCAGCTGCGGCCGGGTCATAGCGCCAGCGCTGCGGTCGCGGAAGCCTTGATCACCCACTGCCGCGCGCACTTGGCGGGCTACAAGGCGCCGAAGTCGATCGACTTCGTCGCCGACATGCCGCGCCACGAAACCGGCAAGCTCTATAAGCGCATCCTGCGCGATGCGTACTGGCAAGGCACGGGCCGGAACATCTAAACGGGCGCTAACTCGGCCCGGAGCAACAAGCATGCCCCGGAGCCGAGTGTTGCTCCGGGGCTTGCTCATTGCTCTGGGGTAAGGTCGTTGCTCCGCGGCAAGAAGTGACGGTTTCAGTGAATGCCGCGCTTCTCGGCGCGCCAAAACGGCGCCTTGAGCTCGGACTTCAGGATCTTGCCGGCGCCGCTCTTCGGCAACTCGTGCTTGCGTATCTCGACCGACTTCGGTGCTTTGAAGTGCGCGATCCGCTCGCGCACGAACGCGATCAAGTCATCGCCAGTGACGTCGACACCGGCCTTGACGGTAACGATGCCGTGCACCGCTTCACCCCACGCATCGCTCGGAATGCCGATGACGGCGCACTCGTGCACGGCCGGGTGCTGGTAGAGCACGTTCTCCACCTCCACCGAATACACGTTCTCGCCGCCGGTGATGATCATGTCCTTCACCCGATCGACGAGGAACAAGAATCCACGCTCGTCGAGATAACCGGCGTCACCCGTGTGCATGTAGCCATTGCGGAGAACTTGTGCGCTGAGTTCCGGCGCGCGCCAATAGCCCTGCATCACCATCGGGCCGCGTACACATACCTCACCCACCACACCCGGCGGCAGTTCGTGACCGTTGGCATCCTTGATTGCGACGTCGGCGTTGAACACCGGCTGACCCGCCGAGCGCGTGAAGCCGGCGTCCGGCCCTTCGAAGGTGTGATAGCGCGGCATCAACATCGTCGCTACCGGGGACAGCTCGGTCATGCCATAGGACTGCAGGAACGAGACACCGGGTAGCCGATCCATCGCCCGTCGCAGGAGAGTCTCCGGCATCGGCGATGCGCCGTAGCTCAACAGCTTCAGGCTCGAGATGTCGTAGCGATCGAGATGCTCGTGATTGACCAGCCGATTGAGCACCGTCGGCACGACCACGGTGACCGTCACGCGATGACGCTCAATGGCCGCGAGAAACGCTTCGGGTTCGAAGTTCGGCAGCACGGCGTGAGTAGCACCGGCCATAGTGACGCTGAACAACCGCGCGCCGCCAGCCACGTGGAACATCGGTGACACGTGCAAGTGCACCGCGTCTTCGTCGCCCAATCCCAAATTCGCGATGTGCATCATCGAGTTGGTGAAGAAGTTGCGATGACACAGCATCACCCCCTTGGCGCGACCGGTTGTGCCGCCGGTATAGAACAGCGCCGCCAAGTCTTCGCCGCTGCGAAGTGCATCCGGCACAGGCGCAGAACCATGCACGTACCCTTCCCAGTCCGCCGTCGACAGGAGTGTCGCCACACCCGTCGCCCGGCAAACGGCTTGCGCTAGCTCCGCATGCTGCTCGTCGGCAATGACGAGTCGCGGCTCCGCATCGCGGATACAGGCTTCGATCTCCGCCGGCGACCAACGGCTATTCAGCGGCAGGATCACGCCCCCGGCCCACAAGGTGGCGAAGTAGTACTCGACGTAGCGGTCGGAGTTGTGCGCCAGCATCGCAATGCGATCACCGCTACCGATGCCATGCGCGCGAAACGCGCCCGCGAGCCGAGCCACTCGATCGCGAAACTGCGCCCAGGTGTATTCTCGATCTTGGCACGCGAGTGCCGTTCGCGCGGGATGAATCAGCGCAGCGCGGTGAACGCCCTGTGTGAGCTGCATGGATGCGTCGCGAAAAACGTCATCTTAGCAAGCGGGCATCGACCTGAGTCGAGCGCAAAGCAGAGTCGACGCTTCGAGCGGCACCCGACGCTGCTCGACGCCTGCCTAAGGACCGCGCGCGGCCCGAGCTTCCAACAATGCATCGATCTCCCTGGCCGATAGGCCCGCCTCGGAAAGTACTTCGCGCGTATGCTCACCGAGCATCGGCGCCGGCCGTCGAATCGCCGCTGGCGTTGCATCGAACCGCGCTGCGGGGCGCGGCTGTCGCATTCGCCCGGCGACCGGGTGATCGAACTCCTCGATCAGCTCGTTGACGCGAATTTGCTCATGGCCGATGACATCGGCACGATCGAGCACCGGCGCGCAGGGCACACCTTCGCGATCGAGCCGCTCGAGCCACTCCGCGCTACTGCGCGTACGAAGCACCTCGGCGGTCATGCGCAGCCGTTCGACGACGTTCACCACTCGGCTGTTGGCGGTCCTGAAGCGCTCGTCGGCGAGC
>QJXZ01000138.1 GCA_003248125.1 Gammaproteobacteria bacterium
AGGTCGGCGCCGAGCGTATCGGCGTTTGCGGCGGCAAAGGCCTTGAGCGGCGCAAGCACCCTTGGCAGATCGTCGATCCGTTCGAGCGCAGCCGACTCGACACCGTCCGGGAGCCGCAGGTACAGATCGAGCAATGTAACGCCTCGCAGATCCCGCGCCAGCATCAGCCCTCCATCATCGGCGTGAGCGATGAGATCCATGGCGTTCAGCACCCGGAAAATTCGTTCCTGGTCGGAAAAACGCATCACCACGCGGGTTTTGAGCTCCGCTTCGGTGACCGTGCGGCCGGCTTGATACGCCGCCCTCAGCACTTCGAGCACGCGCACGCATAACACGAGTAGTGGCTCCTGCCGCGGATCGAGCGGATCGCGCGGCAGCGACAAGGTTCGTACCAAGATCGCACCAGACAGTACCAGTACCCACACGAGATAGAGCCACGCGAGGAAAAGAGGTACCGCCGCGAACGTGCCGTAGATGAGTTCCATGTTGGAGTTGGCTACACCCCAGGCAAACACGTTCATCGCACCTTGGAAGACCAGCATGGTGAGCAAGCCACCGAACAAGGCGTACCGAAACGGCACGTGACAATTGGGGACCGCGGCAAACACCACCGTGAACCCGACCGCGGAAAGCAAAATCGGCAAGTATCCCAACAACGTCTCACGGACACCGACGGTGTCGACTTCGGCCACTAGCGGCAGAGAAAACAGGTACGAACTAATCAGCACACCGCCCACCACGAGTGGCGGCCCGCAAGTGAGCACCCCCCAGTAAACCAGGAAGCGCTGCAGCCCGCGACGCGGCTCGGCCACGTTCCAGATTGCATTGAATGCCTTTTCGATGCTGACCAGCAGCATGAAGGCCGAGACCACGAGAATGGCCAGGCCTGCAACCGTGAGACTGCGCGCCTGAGCGGAGAAGTCGGCGAGTTTCTCTTGCACGATCGCACCGCTCTCCGGCACGAAGTTACGGAACAAGAAATCCTGAAGCCGTTCACCGACGCCCTGAAAATCGGGCATCGTCGACAGAATCGTGTAGGAGACGGTCATCAGCGGAACGACCGCGAACAGCGTCGTGTAGGTCAACGACGCAGCGCTTTCGGTGAGATGATGCTCCCGAAACTGGCGCACGATCTGTTCAAAGAACCAACGGGTCCGGCGATAGCTGGCTTCTAGCAGACTGATCAATCTACCTCACCCAAGTACAATGCTGTCCTCACAACGGCATTATAGAGACGTCGATGGGCGAACTCGTCATCTACCACAATCCCCGCTGCTCGAAGTCGCGCCGCACGCTCGAGCTGTTGATCGAACGGGGACTCGAGCCACGCGTCGTCGATTATCTGAAAACGCCGCCTTCCGCCACCGAAATACGCGACCTACTCACGGCACTCGGTCGAACCGCGCGGGAGGTGATGCGAAGGGGGGAGGACCCATACAGCCGTCTTGGCCTCGACGACGTCGACGACGAGGCAACGCTGGTGCAGGCAATTCACGACAACCCCATCCTCCTCGAGCGGCCAATCGTCGTGGCCGGCGGTCGCGCACGCATCGGCCGGCCTCCGGAGTCGGTGCTCGAGATTCTCTGACGTGAGCGACTACGTCTTGGTGCTCTACTACAGTCGGTCGGGCGCCACCGCTGCACTCGCCGAGCACATTGCCCGCGGCATCGTCACGCACGGCCAGTTCGATGCAAGGCTGCGGACCGTGCCACCGGTCGCTGCCGCCACGGACAAGACCCTGCCGCCGGTGCCGCCAGAGGGCGCCGTGTATTGCACGAAAGACGACCTTGCCAACTGTAGTGGCCTCGCACTCGGCAGCCCGACGCGGTTCGGCAACATGGCGGCACCGCTCAAGCAGTTCATCGACGGTAGTGGCGATCTGTGGCTCGCAGGCCGGTTGGTCGGCAAGCCGGCCGTGGTCTTCACGTCGACCGGCAGCCTGCACGGGGGTCAAGAAACGACGCTACTCAGCATGATGCTGCCGCTTCTACACCACGGCATGGTGCTGCTCGGTATTCCCTACACCATCGCTACCCTCAATACGACCACGAGCGGCGGCACACCCTATGGCGCAAGTCACGTAAGCGGGCTGAACGCAAACCCAGAGCTGACCGCAGAGGAACGAGACCTGGCCGTTGCACTCGGCCGCCGGCTCGCCGAAGTCGCCGACCGCCTCGCTCGGCCATGACCACCCAAATACTACGTGCATCGCTGCTGCTGTGGCTCGGTTCATTGTTCGCACTCATGGGCACCGAACGGCTACTGATCGATCCCATCGCTGGGGTTCTAGCCAATCTGGCCGTGCTCGTCTTTCAGCTCGCCCCCATTCTGGTAGTAGCGGTCGTGTTGATCCGAGACTCGGCACGCGGTGCGTTCTGGGCATCGCTCATCGCACTGCTCTACTTCACCCACGGCGTGGCGCAGGCCGCAGACGCCAGTGAGCGATTGGTGGGCGCCATCGAGATCATCGTCTCGCTCGGCGTATTCGTCAGTGCGGTGCTTCTGTTGCGCGCAGCCCCAAAGCGATCACAGTGACTTGACGTGCACGATGCGCAATTCGTCGAGGTCGTGCACGTCACGCGGTAAGTCGACGCCAACGACCCGATAACCCGCCTTCGCTAGTAGCGCTCGCATGCCCGTAAATCGGTTGCGGGTCTTCACGTAGATGCTGCGATAGCCCCGCGTTCGGACGATGCCCTCTTGCGTTTCGAGGAGGCGTTGGGCGACGCGAGCGCCGCGGCAATCCGGGCGGACAGCACCAAGCCAACTGTAGAAGCTGCCGTCACCATAGCGGTCGTAGCCGATCTTGAACCCGACATCGCGATCGGCGCTACGCGCAACGAGCAGGAGCGCCGACGGGTCGGTGAGCCGCCGCTCGAACTCGGTCAGCTCCTGCGGCCCGGCTTCGAACTCCGGAATAACCCGATACACTGCGAACGCACGCGCAGGCGAGCATTCTTCGATGGTAATCGACTCAGTCACCGTTCAATGCGGCTCCGCCGGGCACAGATCTAGGTGCAGTGCGGCGCGGGCTATCGACCGACGATTCCGCAGTCGCGGAGCGTTGCCTCTATCTCCGGCAGTATGGCGGGATCGTCGATGGTCGATGGCACGCTGTAGGTGTTGCCATCGATCATCTTCCGCAACACTTGCCGCAAGATCTTCCCGGAGCGCGTCTTCGGCAGCCGTTTTACCACCACCGCGCGCTTGAAGTTGGCGAACGCACCCACCGATTGCCGCACCATCTGCACGAGCTCTTTCTCGAGCGCAGCCGGTTCGACGTTCACACCGTCTTTGAGCAGCAACAAGCCGAGCGGCACTTGGCCTTTGTCGGCATCCTCGATGCCGACGACGGCGCACTCGGCCACGGCAGGGTGCGAGGCGACGATTTCCTCCATCTCGCCCGTCGAAAGGCGATGGCCGGCGACGTTGATCACGTCGTCGATGCGACCCATGACGTATAGATAGCCATCGTCGTCGACGTAGCCACCATCGCCGGTCAAGTAATACCCGGGAAATCGCGACCAGTATGCCTCGACGAATCGGTCGTGATCTCCCCAGATGGTCGGAAACGTCCCAGGCGGCAGTGGGGCCGCAATGACAATGTTACCCTCGACGTTGGCATCGACCGGCTTGCCGTCGTCGTCGACGACGGCGAGCGCGTAACCAGGTACTGGCAGCGTCGGCGAACCAGGCTTGATGGCATGCAGAGGAAAGCCGGCCATGTTTGCGCAAATCGGCCATCCCGTTTCTGTCTGCCACCAATGATCGATCACCGGCGCATCGAGAATCTGATCGAGCCAATGGTACGTAGGAGGATCGAGGCGCTCACCCGCGACGAACAGGTACTTCAAGCACGAGACGTCGTAGTTCGACTTCAATCGTGCTTCGGGGTCCTCCTTTTTGATGGCACGAAACGCCGTCGGTGCCACGAAGAAAGTCTTTACGCGGTGTTCCGCGATCACGCGCCAGAAGGCTCCAGCATCCGGTGTTCGCACCGGTTTGCCCTCGTAGAGTATCGACGTGCAACCGCGGATCAGTGGCCCGTACACGATGTAGGAGTGGCCGACTACCCACCCGACGTCGGATGCCGCCCAAAATACGTCACCCGCATCGACGCCGTAGATCGCCTTCATGCTGTAGTTGAGAGCGACCGCATGCCCACCGTTATCACGCACGACACCTTTGGGTTTGCCGGTGGTGCCGGACGTATACAGCACATACAGCGGATCGTTGGCATCGACCGGCACGGGGTCGACCGCTGACGAAGCCGTTTCCCACGTCACCCAGTCGAGGTCTCGTCCTTCACGCAGCACCGCCCGACACTGTGGTCGCTCGAGAATCACACAGTGATTCACGCTATGTCGACTGAGGCGCAACGCCTCTTCGAGCAACGGCTGGTAAGCAACGACATTGCTGAACTCGATACCGCAGGTAGCCGAAAGCACTACCTTTGGCGCGGCATCGTCGATTCGGATCGCGAGCTCGCGCGCCGCGAAGCCACCGAACACCACCGAGTGCACCGCGCCGATGCGCGCACACGCGAGCATCGCGATTGCCGCTTCCGGAACCATCGGCATGTAGATGACGACTCGGTCGCCCTTCTGCACTCCGAGTTCAACCAGGCCGCCTGCGACCTTCGCCACGCGATCGCGCAACTCGCGGAAGGTGAAACGGCTGACGGTCCGCGTGACCGGGGAATCGTAGATGAGGGCTACGTCGTCGCTGCGGCCCGAATCCACATGCCTATCCAACGCGAGCGCACAGGTGTTGAGCTTGCCGCCCCGAAACCAGCGGTAATCACCTCGCGAATCGCGATCGAGCGTGGTAGGCGGGAATTCGATCCAGTCGATCGCACGCGCTTGTTCAGTCCAGAACCCTGCCGGGTCGGCAATCGACCGCTCGTACGCTACTCGGTATGACATCGGTTGAGTCGATCAGCGCCGCCGAGTCAACGACCTCAAGTCGGCTTGGCTCGGTCGTGCCTTGAGCAATGCCGCGTAGGACTTGGAGTTCTTCCCGATCTTCTTGTGCTTAGCATAGAAATCCACGGCCCGCTTCCATGCATCGTTCAGCCCATGCAAATTGATCGAGACGGTGGTGTTCACGATCTTGTTCTCGAGTGTGGACATGATGCCGATCTGAAACACCGGCGTTTTGGTGCCGCTCTTCTCCGTCTTCATTCGAAACAGGATGCCGCGTACTCGGCCCTTCGTGTCGACATGCACCTCGCGCGCCGCGCGTTCCCGGGCGCCTTGCTGCTGCGCGGCGAGCTGAGCATCCCGAGCCTCAGCGCGGCGCTTGATTGCGGTCCGCTTCGAACCAGTAATCCGCTTGCCACTCTGCTTGAGCGAGAAATACTCCTGGTAAGTCTTGCCGTCGATTTGGCGCCGGACCCGGAACCCATGGAACCTAGGGGTATCCAGTAACTCAACGCTCATCTTTCACCTCGTGTGTTCGTGTTGCCCCGATCACGCGGCGGGTATTACACCTTCACTCCGTAGCGATCGGACCTCGTCGTTCGAGAAGCCGTAGTCGACCAACACGCTTTCGGTGTCTTCTCCAGGCCGACGTGCACCATGGGCAATCTCCGGCCGCGTGCGCGAAAAGCGTGGCGCCGGTGCCGGTTGGACGACGCCATCGACCTCGACGAAGGTGCCGCGCGCCCGATTGTGCGGATGAGAGGGTGCCTCGAATACGGACAGCACTGGCGCAAAGCAAACGTCGGTGCCCTCCATGATCTCGCACCATTGTGCCTGTGTCTTTTGCTTGAAAACCCGCGTCAGAGTCTCCTTGTAAGCGGGCCAACGTTTCGCATCCATCTGCGCGGCAAACTCTTTGGTATCGAGTCCGGCTTTCTCGACCAACAACGCATAGAACTGCGGCTCGATCGAACCGACACAAATGTAGCGTCCGTCGCCGGTCTCGTAGGTGTCGTAGAAGTGCGCGCCGCCATCGAGCAGGTTCGTGCCGCGCTTGTCGGTGAAGCCACCGGCGGCACCGAAGGTGTAGAACATGGCCATGAGCGCTGCGGCACCATCCACCATTGCAGCGTCTATCACCTGACCTTTGCCAGTTCGTTGGGCTTCGAGAAACCCGCACACCATTCCAAACGCGAGCAACATGCCGCCACCACCGAAATCACCCACCAAGTTGAGCGGTGGCACCGGACGCTCGCCAGGACGGCCAATGGCATGCAGCGCTCCAGTCAAGGCAATGTAGTTGATGTCATGACCAGCCGCATGCGCTAGAGGACCTTCCTGGCCCCAGCCGGTCATACGGCCATAGACGAGCTTTGGATTGCGTTCGAGACAGACATCCGGACCCAGACCCAAGCGCTCGGTGACGCCTGGACGGAATCCTTCGAACAAACCATCGGCGGAGGCAACCAACCGCAGCACCGTATCGATGCCTTTCGGATGCTTGAGGTCGACCGCGATTGAGCGCCGGTTGCGGGCGAGCACGTCCTTCGGGCGGTTGGTGCTACGACTCAGACGATCGATGCGAACGACTTCGGCACCCATGTCGGAGAGCATCATCCCGCAGAACGGCCCTGGGCCGATTCCGGCAAGCTCGATGACTCGGATACCCTGCAGCGGCCCCACCAGCCCTCCTACGTCGTTGTTCTCATTGCGGTTTAGTGTACCCCTTTTGCGGCTCAAGGGAACTGTCGTACCGTGATCGCCTCTCGATCAACGTTTTACCGCGTTTTTCCAGCATTGCACCGCGTTAGTGCACAATCGCGCCACTGTCGGAAGCAAATTGGATTTCGGCGAATTCACGGTACAGCGGGTTGCCCTCGAGCAATGTCTCGTGACTGCCTTCGCCGACTACCCTTCCGCCATCGATCACCACAATGCGGTCTGCTTCGACCACAGTGGACAGGCGGTGCGCAATGATGATCACACTGCACCTACCATGCAGTCCGCGTAGCGTACGACGAATTTCTTCCTCGCTCTGCGCATCGAGTGCGCTGGTGGCTTCGTCCATCAGCAGTAGGCGGGGTCGCCGCAGCAACGCTCTTGCGATCGCCAGGCGTTGCCTTTGCCCGCCAGAGAGTCCGACGCCATCTTCGCCAACCTGCGTGCCAGCTCCGTTGGGTAGCGCGCTCACGAACGTCTGTGCGTGGGCAGCGCGCAGCGCATCGCCGACCGCCTCGTCGTCTGCATCCAGTACGCCATAACGCACGTTGTCGGCGATCGGACCTGAGAACAGCACCGGGTCCTGAGGCACGAACGCTACCTGCGCGCGCAATTCGTGCAGACCGCACTGCCTGAGATCGATACCGTCGAGACAGATGCGCCCACGCTCCGGGTCGTAAAAGCGCAGAATCAAGTCGAACAGAGTCGACTTGCCCGCGCCAGACGGGCCAACTAGCGCAACCGTTTCGCCCGGCGCAACCGCGAACGAAACATCCTTCAATACCTCGACGCCGGGCCTCGTCGGATAGATGAACGACACACCTTCGAACGTCAACGCCGCCGGCCGCACGGGCCAATTCGTCGGCCCCGTCGCCACTTCAACCAGGGGACTTTCGGATTCCAGCAGTTCGACCAGACGTTCCGTTGCGCCCGCCGCCCGTTGCAGGTCGCTAACCACCTCCGATAACGCACCGACCGCGCCGGCCACGATGACGGCATAGAAGATGAACGCCGCGAGCTCGCCGACCGTCGCTCGTCCCGCGAGCACGTCCTGTCCACCCGACCAAATCAACAACGCGATGGCGCTGAAAACGAGCAACATGACACACGCAATCAACCAGGCACGTTGTCGGATTCGTTGCGCGGCGACGTCGAACGCTACTTCGACGCGTTCGTCGAAGGCGGCGACATCGTGGGCCTGGTGGTTGAATGCCTGCACGACCTTGATGTGACGCAGCACCTCGCCAACGTAGCTACCCACACGAGCCAACGTGTCCTGGCTGGAGCGCGACAAGCCGCGTACTCGGCGGCCGAACAGCACGATGGGAGCAACCACCACAGGTGCGCACCCGAGCACGATCAGCGACAACCGCGGATTGCTGTGCACCAGCAACCCAACGCCGCCTATGAGCATCAGCACGTTTCTCAGCGCGACGGACACGGATGAACCGATGACGGCCTGCAATAGGGTGGTATCCGTCGTTATGCGCGATTGAATCTCGGTCGGCAGATTGGTTTCGAAGAATCCTGGGTGAAGATCGACTAGGCGACGGAACACGGCGCGGCGCAGATCGGCACTCACGCGTTCGCCAATCCAGGACACCAAATAGAAGCGCGCATACGTGCCGAGCGTCAGCAACCCGATCAACAAGGCAAACACGCCCACCGTCTCCGTCAGCAGCTCCGGGGAGCCGGCAACGAAGCCGTCATCGACCAGGTACCGAATGCCTTGGCCGATGGAGAGTGTTACCGACGCAGTGACGATGAGCGCGAGGGACGCGCCGAGCACCTGCGGCAGATAGGGGCGCAGAAAGCGCAGCGCCGGCGCCAACTGCTTCAAATCACGACTCACCGGACGGTCGGGAATCGAGTCCAAGGGTTCACCTCGACTATCGATGGTTTGGTGCCGCAAACGGCGACGACAATCTACCTTACCGCACTTGGCGATGGCGCCACTTGCGATCCCGACCGGCTCCTGGTCAACTGTCGCGATCTCGCACACCACGAATCGATGTCACTCGAGACCATTCAGCTGGAGAGCGGGCCCGACCCCGATGCCTCGATAATTTGGCTGCACGGCCTCGGTGCGGATGGTCACGATTTCGAAGCGATTGTGCCCGAACTCGACCTCGAGCAACGCGCGATTCGCTTCGTCTTTCCCAATGCGCCGATTCGCCCTGTGACCATCAATGGCGGTATGGAGATGCGGGCGTGGTACGACATCGACCCGCGCGCGCCATTGGCAGGCGCAGAAGACATTCGCTGTTCGGCCAGCTTGATTGCCGATCTAGTGACGCAGGAGGTGGACCGTGGCATCGATTCGCGACGCATCGTGCTGGCCGGATTCTCCCAAGGCGGCGTGATTGCGCTGCACCTCGGACTGCGACATCGCCGGCCACTTGCCGGGATCATGGCGTTGTCGACGTATCTACACGATGCCGAGCACATCATTGACGAAATCACGCTCGACAATGCGGAGACGCCCATTTTCATGGCTCACGGGATCGGTGATCCCATGATCCCCATTGCGCGCGCCGTTGCGTCGCGTGACGCTCTGCAGAATTTGAGCTACGCGGTAGAGTGGCACGAATACCCAATGGGTCATGCCGTGTGCTTGGACGAAATCCGCGACATCTCGCGCTGGCTGCAGCGCTGTCTACCGAAATGACGAGCACGACGCGATGGACCTGACGCTGCTGTACGGCGTGGCTTTCGGCACGACTCTGTCGATCGTCACGCTGCTGTGGATGGTCAGCGTTGCGATTCGTGATGCCAGCATCATCGACATCTTCTGGGGCACGCTATTCGTGGCCATGGGATGGGGACTGTTGTTCGTCGTCCACGATCGAATCGAGCCGAAGATGCTGGGCGGCGTATTGCTCGTCACCATCTGGGGGCTCCGCCTGACCTTTCACCTCGCGATGCGTAACGTCGGACAGGGCGAAGACAGGCGCTACGCGCTTTGGCGTATGCACGGCGGCGAGAACTGGTGGCTCAAAACCTACTACCGAATCTATCTCTTCCAAGCCGCAATCGCGCTGATCGTGGCAACGCCGCTGGTGGCGACGTTCTACCGACCGCGAGATTTCTTCGTGATCAATGGCATCGGCGCCTTGATCTGGGCCGCGGGATTCGTTTGTGAGTTCGCAGCAGACCTTCAGTTGACGCGGTTTCGTGCGCGAACAGCCGGCACCGACGCGGTCATGGACGAAGGCCTGTGGCGATTCAGCCGGCACCCGAATTACTTCGGCGACGCGTTGCAGTGGTGGGGCCTCGGATTGTTCGCGTTCTCCGGGCCCACTTGGTGGGCGCTCATCGGACCGATCGTCATGACCCTCGTGTTCGTGTACATCTCGAATGACGTCATCGAACGCGGCTTGACCAAGCGCCGACCCGAATACGCGCGCTATGTCGCCACCACGAGCCCCTTCTTTCCGTGGCGGCCGCGCCCGGTGGCCGACGACGCCGCGGGGTCGCGTACAATGGCCGGGACTCGCACGCAGGTAGCTCCCCGCTCGGGAGAGGGCGATGGCAACCAAGACGCTTCCTGAGAACCCGGATCTCGCCTGGGACATCGGCGCCGGCATCGACCGGGACATCGCGAAAGAGTTCGTCATGCAATTCGAGACTACCCTGTGCGTGTACTCACCATCGGTTGAGCAGCTGTACAGCACCTACCACATCTACTTCCCGGTCGAGTACGACCGAAAAATGGTGATACTCCCCGACCCCACTGCGTTCCACGACACCTTCAACGGCATCATGCCGGAAGCAGTGGCCATGACAGGCCTATACATCATTCCTGGCGAGTTGATCGACAAGCCCGGTCTCTATCTGGCCAACGTCAACAAAGACCGCTCGCTCGGCGCGCGGCGTATTCCCTTTGAAGCTGCCATCCGCACCATCATCAAGGGTCGCCCCGCGGACGATCCGTTCTTGCCGGTGCTCGCAAAAGGCGATCTCAGGGCGTTCGAGCAATCGTGGCCCGTGCTACACCTGCACCGAGTCCGCCTCCGTGAGCTCGCCGACCGATCGGAGCTAGACCGAACCAACATACAGAACGTCATACTCGAGAAACTGGAAACCCTGTTCGTCGAGCAACGCCGCTTGCTGGGACGCTGACGGGTGCCCGTGAGCGGGCCCGTGCCGAAGACGATCGTCGCCATCGCCCTCGTCGTACTGCTGGTGCCGGCGTGGCTGGGGGTCATCGATTCCACTGCGCAATCGCAAACACAACAAGCTTTCGAGCGCGCGCTCGTCTCGTTTGCGGTCGCGCGCACGTTGAATGGCGTCATCTCGGTCGCGCAGGGTACCGAGCTCGCCTTTCAACCGGCCGGCGTCGGGATCGTAGTGACGGCAGGTGAAATCCTCGACCCGTTGAACGATCTGATCGAGCAGTTTTCCTGGCTAACGCTACTGGCAGCCACGTCGCTCGGTGCACAGATACTGCTCGCCGAAATGTTCGCAACGCCGTTCGCCAACGCGGTGCTGACCATCGCCGTGATACTCGCATTGACGCTGCGATTCGTCCCTGCAAAGCCATTTGCCAACGGCATGCTGAAGATCGCCGTCGCGCTCGCCTTACTCCGCTTCATGGTCGCGATCGTGGCGTTGACCACCAGCGCCATTGCCAGTGCATTCCTGGTCGAACGGGAACAAGCATCGGTCGCATTTCTGAGCGAGACTTCAGCAATCGTCGAGCAGACTGCGGATGCGCCGCGGCCGCCGACGACTTCCTCGCCGCGTGGTGCGCTAGAGCGTTTCGGCGATCTCCTCGACGATGCGCGCGCTGCAGTCGATCTCGACGAGCGGCTAGCGGAACTCAAGCAACGGGTGGAGTCAGCGATCGGGCACGTGGTCAATCTGATCGTGGTCTACCTGGTCGAAACCGTTCTGCTGCCGCTCACATTGCTCGCGGTCGCGTGGGGCGCTCTGCGCGGCACCATACGCCGACTGAACACCGCCTGAGCGCACGAGAAACGCTTTCTCGGCGCACGATTCGTGCTTAACATACGCGGTTTTTTCGCGCTGGGCTTCGTCGTGCACCGCGTCTTCATCGATGGCCAGGCCGGCACCACCGGTCTCGAGATCGCTGCCCGCTTGAGTGGCCGGGGCGATATCGAACTCATGGTGATCGACGATGGGCTGCGCAAAGACGTCACAGAGCGGGCGCGACTCTTGAATAGCGCCGACGCCGTGGTGCTTTGTCTGCCCGACGCTGCCGCGCGCGAGGCGGTCGCACTGATCGAGAATCCCGCAACCAAGGTTCTCGACGCCAGCACCGCGCATCGCGTCGCAGCACAATGGGTCTATGGCCTGCCGGAGCTTTCGCTTTCACAGCGTGACGCGATTCGAGCCGCCGCGCGAGTTTCAAACCCCGGCTGCTATCCAACCGGATTCATCTTGACCATCAAGCCGCTGATCGACGCAGGGTTCGTGGCAGCTGAAGCAGCGCTGTCGGTGCATGCCATTTCGGGATACTCCGGCGGCGGCCGCGCGATGATCGAACGCTACGAGTCGCTGCCCGGGCCGCGACCAACGATGAGCTACGGCCTCGATCTCAAGCACAAACACGTGCCAGAAATGACATGCTACGCGGGTCTCGGGGCACCGCCGATCTTCTCACCGGCAGTGGGTCACTACTACAAGGGCATGCTCGTGCACGTGCCGCTGGATCGTCGAACATTGAGCGTCGATGCCGGTGCTACCGAAATTCACGAGCTTCTTGCGCGTCGCTACGCCGAGGAGCCATGTATCGATGTGCTGCCACTCGGCGCGACCGAGGTGCTCGATGGCGGTTATCTCGACCCGACCGGCGCGAACGACACGAATCGGATCGACGTCATGGTGTTCGGCAACGACCATCAAGCATTGGTAGTAACGCGATACGACAACCTCGGTAAGGGGGCATCGGGCGCGGCGGTGCAGAACCTGAACCTCATGCTGGGCTTACCCGAACTCGAGGGCATCACGCTGTGACGGCACTCGTAGCGCAATCGACGGACGCACTGCGCGATCGTGCCCGAACATTGTCGGCGCGTCTCGACCAGTTGCGCGCCCAAGGTCTCAAGCTCGACCTCACGCGTGGCAAGCCGGCCACCGATCAGCTTGAACTCTCGAATGGCCTGGAAACTGCGCTACACGGTGACTTTCGAGCGCGCGACGGCACCGACGTCCGCAACTATGGCGGCCTGCGCGGTATCCCCGAGGCTAGGGCGCTCGGCGCCGCACTGCTCGGCGTCGACCCCGCCACGGTGATGGCGGCTGGCAACTCCAGCTTGACCCTCATGTATCAAACCATCGACGCGGCGCTCCACTTCGGACTCTGGGGCGATGATTGTCGATGGCGCGCGACCAACGCGCCGGTGAAGTTCTTATGCCCGACTCCCGGCTATGATCGCCACTTCACGATCTGTCAGTCGTTCGGCATAGAGATGATCAACGTACCGATGACCGATGCCGGCCCCGACATGAACGCGGCAGAAGCGCTGGTTGCCGCCGATGCGAACATCAAGGGCATGTGGTGCGTGCCGAAGTACTCCAACCCGACAGGGTGCATCTATTCCCCGGAAGTGGTGCGTCGAATCGCCGCGTTGCCGCGCGTTGCAGGTCCAAACTTCCTGATCTGCTGGGACAACGCCTATGCTGTCCATGATCTGGAGTTTCCGCCACCGATGCTCGCGAGCATCTCGGACGCCGCCGAGGAGGCTGGCACGAGCTTACAAATAGTGCAGTTCTGCTCGACTTCGAAAATCACGTACGCTGGTGCCGGCGTCGGATTCGTGGCTGCGGCGCCGGATGTGTTGGACCGCCTGGAACGGTTCTTGTCGGTCCAGGAAATCGGTCCTGACAAAGTCAATCAGCTGCGCCATGCGCGCTTCCTGGAGGGCCGCATCGAATTGCACATGCGCGCCCATGCGGCATTGATCAGACCCAAGTTCGACGCCGTGCTCGAACGCCTCGAGACAGGACTCGCCGGACTCGACATCGCCACTTGGACGCGGCCTCAGGGCGGTTACTTCATCTCGTTCGACACACTCCCTGGGCTCGCCCGCCGCGTGGTCGCGCTCGCCAAATCGGCAGGGGTAACGATGACTGCGGCCGGCGCGACATTCCCCTACGGCAAGGACCCATTGGATCGCAACATTCGCATCGCGCCGACCTTTCCAAGCTTGCGAGACGTGGAAGCCGCCGCCGAAGTCTTCACGCTCTGCGTCGAACTCGCGAGCATCGATCATTTTCTCGAGCGGCGAGGCGCGGCATGAGCGACCAACCATGGTCTGTCGAGCAGTTCCAGGTGCCGGAGGAGCCGGGTCGCGATCGCTTCCACGACTTTGCGCTACCGCTGCACCTCATGCGCGCAATCGCCGATCTCGGCTTCCACTACTGCACGCCGATTCAGAGCGAAGTGTTGCCCTACAGTCTTTCCGACTACGACGTTACCGGCCAGGCGCAAACCGGCACCGGCAAGACCGCAGCATTTTTGATCACCATCCTGACTCGCCAATGGGAGTATCCGTCGGTCAAGGAGAATGCGCCCGGAACCCCGCGCGCGCTGGTTTTGGCACCAACCCGCGAACTCGCCATTCAGATCGAGCACGACGGTCGCGACCTCGCCAAGTATCTCGATACGCACATCGTGAGCGTGGTCGGCGGCATGGACTTCAACAAGCAGCGCGAGCAACTGACATCCGGCCCGGTAGACATCCTGGTCGCCACGCCGGGGCGGCTGCTCGACTTCATCAACCGCCGCGTCATCGATCTCTCCAAAGTCGAAGTATTGGTGATCGACGAAGCCGACCGGATGCTCGACATGGGCTTCATTCCGGACGTACGCCGTATCGTCTATAAGACACCGCATAAACGTAGTCGCCAAACGCTGTTCTTCAGCGCCACGTTCAACGACGACGTCATGCGCCTTGCGCAGTCCTGGACACTCGAACCAGTCCACGTCGCCATCGAACCCGAAAACGTCGCGACCGAAACCGTGGAACAGAAATTCTGGACCGTGGCGGCCACCGACAAAGCGCGTCTACTCGCAGAGCTCGTGGCCAAGCAACATCTGACGAGAGTGATGGTCTTTGCCAATCGACGTGACTCGACGCGTAACCTACATGAGTATCTACGCAAGCACGACGTCTCTTGCGAAATGCTGTCCGGCGAAGTGCCGCAGCGCAAACGATTGGCAACCCTTGACAGATTCAAGCGCGGCAAGATTCAGGTATTGGTTGCAACCGATGTCGCCGGTCGCGGCATCCACGTCGAGGATGTCAGTCACGTCATCAATTTCGACTTGCCAGAGGACCCGGAGGACTATGTGCACCGCATCGGTCGCACTGGGCGGGCCGGCGCGACCGGCACGTCTATCAGCTTCGTGTCCGAGAACGACGCCTTCAATCTGCCGGCGATCGAAGAATTCTTGGGTCAAGCCGTGGTCTGCACACAGCCCGAGACCTGAGCTCGCAAACTCGACACACACGTTCCAGACAGCCGCAAGCTAGCCGCCTTCGTCGCCGCCGCACTTCTGGTGAGGTCGATGCCAAGCTGACTTACACTGTCCCGTAACGCCAGATCGGAGTTGCCTATGCTCACCGCCGTCGTGCAGATGCGCACCACGCCCGATGTCAGCGCCAACCTAGCGGCCGCCGAGCATTGGGTGAAGCGCGCCGCCGACCGCGGTGCCGCGTTCGTCGGGTTGCCGGAAGCATTCGCATTCATCGGACCCGATGTGGAAAAGCGGGCCATTCTCGAACCGTTGCCCGATGGCGGGCCGATCCTCGATCGATGTATCCGGCTCGCCCAAGATGCCGGTGTCCACCTACTGCTCGGCGGATTTCACGAGCAGGCAAGCGATGGCCGCGCACACAACACGGCCGTGCATCTCACCCCGCACGGCGAAATCGCCGCGCTATACCGCAAGATTCATTTGTTCGACGTCGATCTCGCCGATGGTACCCGGCTCGCCGAGTCGGCCTCCACAGCGCCCGGTGATGCAGCCGTGGTCACCGAGATTCCATTTGGGCTGCTCGGGTTGAGCGTGTGCTACGACGTTCGCTTTCCCGCGCTATACCAGGCTCTGGTTGAACGAGGGGCGATCGCTCTCGCTGTACCATCGGCTTTCACGGCGTCCACCGGCAAAGACCACTGGCACGTGCTGCTCCGCGCACGTGCGATCGAGTGCCAGGCCTACGTGATCGCACCGGCCCAGTGGGGACCGCACTGGAAGACGCGTGTTTCCTTTGGACATTCGCTCATCGTGGATCCGTGGGGCTGCGTAATCGCCGAATGTTCAGACGGCGAAGGCTTGGCAATGGCCGATCTCGATCCGGCAAAAGTGCGCGAAGCTCGGCGCGCGCTGCCGAGCCTCGAGCACAAGCGTCCGTTCACACAATGAGCGAACTACCCATCGGACACCCCGCGAGCCGAGCGCTCCTGGTCACCGCCGCTTTCGTCGTGGTGGTGGCTGGCATCAAGGCAGCGGAAGCAATCATGGTGCCCTTCCTGCTCGCAGCCTTCATCGCCACCGTCGCCGCTACGCCCGTGCATTGGCTCGAGGCCCGGCGCTGTCCCGTCGCGCTCGCAATCACGTTGGTGATGGCGCTGATCGTTCTCGTGTTGTTCGGAATCGGCCTGCTCATTCGGCAGTCCGTTGCCGAGTTCCTAGAGTCGCTGCCGTTCTACCAGGAGCGGCTCGGGGAGCTAACCCTTGGCGCCATCGCATTCGTGCAGCGACTCGGCATCGAGGTGAACGGCGAACTCCTGACCGACACCTTCGATCCTGCGATGGCGCTGCAGATGGTCGGCACGACACTCCGTGGACTCGGCGGCGTGCTGTCGAACGGCTTTCTCATCCTGCTGACCGTGATTTTCATCCTCGCCGAGGCATCCAGTTTTCCGGCCAAACTGCGCCGCATGTTCGACGATCCCGACCGCGATCTGTCGTCGTTCGTCCAGTTTGCCGACAACGTCAACCGGTACATGGGAATCAAGACCACCGTGAGTGCGGCAACCGGCCTGTTGGTCAGCGTCTGGCTCGCTATCCTTGGTGTCGACTTCGCGATTCTCTGGGGACTGATAGCGTTCATGCTGAACTATGTGCCAAACATCGGCTCGATCATCGCCGCAATTCCTGCCGTGCTGCTCGCAATCGTCCAGCTCGGCCCGTTCGACGCCGCGCTTGTCGCGGTCGGTTATGTCGTGGTGAACATGGTGATGGGCAGCGCTGTCGAGCCTCGGTTCATGGGCAAGGGACTCGGCCTCTCGACGTTGGTAGTGTTTCTTTCTCTGGTGTTCTGGGGTTGGGTACTAGGGCCGGTCGGCATGTTGCTTTCCGTGCCGCTCACGATGACTGCCAAGATCGCGCTTGCGACCAACACCAGCACCGTATGGGTTGCGCATCTGCTCGGACCCGGGGAAGTCTCCGTGCCGGCTGTCCCCACCGACACCCGTTCACGATGACCTACGAACGACCGGGTCTACGCACCATGCGCGGTTATACCTGGGGGGAACAGCCCCAGGATTCGCGTACGATCAAACTGAATACCAACGAGAATCCTTACCCGCCGTCGCCGCAAGTGCAACGCGCGCTGCGCGAGTTCGATGTCGCTTCCCTACGCCGCTATCCACAACCCACCGCCGATGCGTTTCGCGACTTGGTGTGCGAAAAGCACGGTGTCGAGCGCGATCAAGTTTTAGCGACCAACGGCGGCGACGAGCTGTTGCGACTCGCATTCACGACGTACCTCGACGCCGGTGATGTGTACGGAACGACCGAGCCGAGCTACTCACTCTATCCCGTGCTAGCCGCGATTCAGGGTTGCCGTGAGGTGACCGTACCGTTACGTGACGATTGGTCGATGGCGGACGACATCGCCGCGTACTTCAATACATCGAACGTGAAGCTCCTCTGTCTGGTCAATCCGCATGCGCCAACCGGACATCTGACCGCCACCGAGCAGCTCGCGCGTATTGCCGCAGAATTCCGTGGCGTGCTGCTCATCGACGAAGCGTACGTCGACTTCGTCGACCCGAATCTCCACCACCATACGGTGGGCCTCACGCGCGAGTTCGACAACGTGGTGCTGTTGCGCACCCTCAGCAAAGGCTACTCCCTCGCTGGACTCCGATTCGGATTTGCCATCGGTGCCCGGAATCTGATCGAGCCCATGCTGACCAAGACCCGCGACAGCTACAACACCGATGCCGTCGCGCAGTCGCTCGCAACTGCGGCGTACTCCGACACAGAGTATGCACGCACTACCTGGGAGCGGGTACGCAGCGAGCGACAGCGTCTATCGACCGCCCTCGCCGCGCGCGGATTCGCGACACCCCCGTCGCAGACCAATTTCTTGCTAGTCACCGTGCCCGAAGCCGCGGGGCCAGCCGCCGAGCTGCGTACGCAACTCAAGACCAATGGCATTCTCGTTCGCCACTTCGACGCGCCTCGCCTGCGCGACAAACTGCGGATCACGATCGGCGACAGCCAGCAGAACGACATGCTGATTTCGGTACTAGACGACATCATCGCGGCGCGCAATCGCTGAGGAGACTCGAATGGCCAAACCATCCCTATTGCGTGCCGAGGACATCGAACGGCTAATCGAGATCAGGCACCAGCACCAGTTCAACGACAACGCGATTCGCATGACTCGCACGCTGTCGGAGCTCACGGGCCTCACTCGACTCGGCGTGCATCTCGTACGCGTGGAGCAGGGCCGGGACAGCACGCAATTCCACTACCACGACGGTACCGAGGAGTTTGTGTACATCCTCGCCGGCCGAGGAATCGCTCGTATCGGTGACGAGGAGTTCGAGGTCCGTGCCGGTGATTTCATGGGCTTCTCCGCACCGTCGCTACCGCACGGGATGAACAATCCATTTGTGGAGGATCTCGTCTACCTAGTCGCAGGCGAGCACAAGGCGACGGATACTGTGCACTACCCGCTCATTCGGCGCACGATGCTGAAAACGAATGGTGAGCGCCGATGGGTCGATTGGGACGATCTGCATTCGATCTAGTGGTCGAGGCAGCCTCGGCGTGAACCTCGACGGCTGGCTCGCGGCGCGCCTCGGTCCAGAGCGCATCGTCGATTTCGGGGAACCCCTTGTCGGGATACGGGCCAGACGATGCCTGGTGCGCACGGATCGCCGTATCCTGATCGTCAAGTGGTTCGACCACGACGATGAATTCGCTCGCCGTGAGATCGAGAGCTACCGGCAGCTCGCTGCCCGCAACGTCACTTGCGTCGCGCCGCTGGTCGCCATCGACGCGGCCCGCCGTGCGATCGTGCTCGAATCCCTGCAGCGTATGGATATGTTTGGGGCCCTGGCGACCTACCCGTCAGCGCAAGTGATGAATGCGCTCGGCGATGCGATCGCCGAGCTGGTAGTCGCCACAACGCCGATGGATCTGGAGGAAGGCACTGCGCGTCGCGAGCGCGACGAACTCGAGAAACGCCTGCCGGCGGTCGAGCGACGCCTGCTGCAATTCGGCGTGGTGCTGGATGACGAGGAACGCGCGGCAATGCTGACCTGCTGCGACGTCCCGCTTACGCCGCCGATCGCGCTCACTCAAGGTGATCCCGCCCCGAGCAACGTGCTGTTCGAGTCGGGCAGCGCATGGCTCGTCGACTTCGAATATGGCGCGGCCCGGCATGCATTGTTCGATCTGGCGCAATGGTTCATCCGTTGCCCATTGCCGCCCGCATGCTTTGCAGCACTTCGTGAACGCGTTCGCACGCGGCTCGTCAGTGCCGGCGTGTTCGCATCTATCCGCGAATTCGACCAGGCGCTGGCACGGAGCTGCACCCATGCCGCGCTGTACATGACGAGTTGGCTGCCCATCGACGCGGCGCTCGATGGCGATCAACCGTGGGGCGGCGGCGATTGGACGGTTAGAGCGGCCCTGACGTGTACAGCCGGTCGAATGGCCGATGCGACCGTGCGTGGCCCGCTCGTCGGCGTATTCGATCGGCTACGTGCATCGCTCGCCGAACGTTGGTGCGAAGTCGGCACCGGCGAGATCGATTGGCAGTCACTCGTTCACTCCAACCGCCCGTAGAGCCTCTCAAGCTCTGCCGTCCACGCCGCTTGCAGGTTGGGCTTCTGGAACTTCTCCTTGCGCGCTCGATCCGCGGCGAGCAACGCTTCGAGCTCGACAATCCGAGTCAGCACGTCATCGGCCTTCGTAGGCGGCCGGGACGCGCCATCGACAGCTGTCGGCGGTGACTCCGGCGCGGCGTTGTAGAATTCGTACGGATCGCCGATCTCGATCAGCCGTCCGTCACGCACCCACAAAAAACGCTGGGCCACCGTATCGAGGAATTGCCGGTCGTGCGACGTGATCAATACCGCCGCACCGCTTGCCACCAACTCCTGCTCGAGCTCGATTCGCCCTTGCATGTCGATGTGGTTGGTCGGCTCGTCGAGCACCAGAAAGTTCGGCCGCTGCAGCGACAAGGCCACGAATAGCACGCGCGCCCGTTCACCGCCCGACAATATCCGCATGGATTTGCCATGATCTCGGTAGGGAAAGCCGGCGCCGATCAATCGATTGCGCACTTGATCGTCGGGAAGGGGCGAGCGCTCGATGAGGAACGCGGCCATGCTCGCATCGGAACTCGTCTCGTCCAGCTCTTGATCGTAGTAGCCCATGCGCGTCTGCTCGGAGACACGAACGCCCGGCACGGTTTCGCCGCGACATGCTCGGGTGAGCATGCGAATGAAGGACGACTTACCGGCGCCGTTGTGGCCGAGCAGCGCGAGGCGCTCTCCGGGCCTGATCAAAAGGAGGTCGATCGCGAACAGAGGCGCGCCGGGTTCGCCGCCGGGTGTGACCTCGAGTTGCTCTGCACGTACCACCTCCTTACTGCGACTGCGGTCGAGCTCCACCTCGAGCTCGAGCGGTGAGCCACGCGTGACGAACGTTCGCTCCGACTCTAATCGCTCGATACGCTTCTCCATGCTCTTGGCACGCTTCGACAACGCTTCGTTGTCATAGATCTTTCCCCAGGTCGCAAGGCGTTTCGCGCTCATCTTCAAAGAACCAATCTTGCGGTCTTCGGCGGCGCGCGCCCGTGCCGCTGCTTCATCATGCTGCGCCAACGCGTCGGCCGCCTGCGAGTAGGGTAAATCGAACCGATAGAGCCGCGCGTCGCGAAGAATCGCGGTCGATCGCGTCACCGCATCCAGAAATGCGCGGTCATGCGACACCAACAGGAAAGCGCCACGATAAGATCCGAGATACCGTTCGAATATCTGTAGAGTGGCGAGATCGAGGTGGTTGGTCGGCTCGTCGAGCAATAGCAGATCGGGCTCACGCGCAACCGCGCGGGCGAACATCAACCGATTTTGCTGCCCGCCGGACAGCACACCGGCCGAAGTCTCGAGCTCCGCTCCGTGAAACCCAAGCTCGCCGAGCAACGCTTCGGCTTGCCATCGCGGAATCAACGAGTCTGTCTTCTGCTGGATGACCGCATCGACCAGGGACAGCTCGGCTACGGAGGTCGGCAGGAACTGCTCTACGCGACCAATGCGTGCCGCACGCGCGCGGGTGACCTCGCCAATATCGGCGGCACGATCGCCGCACGCGATATCCAACAGCGTCGACTTGCCACTGCCATTGTGGCCCACAAGACCGATACGGTCGCCGTCGGCAATCGTGAGGTCGATACCGTCGAACAGCACCGCGTCTGCCGCGTGATGCGTGACCTTGAGCATTTGTAGTAGCGTCGCCATGCTTGGCACGTTAGCTTCGTAGGCAACGCAACCTCAAGACCCATGTTCCCACTTCGCGACGAAAATCCCCGCGCGCACGCACCGATCGCGACGGTCGCGATCATCGCCGTCAACGTCGTCGCGTGGGTGGTCGTGCAGGGGCTCGGCACCGAACAAGCGCTCGCCACATCGATCTGCCGATTCGGACTGGTGCCAGGCGAAGTGCTCGGCACGGCACCCCCAGGTGCCAGTTTTCAGTTGACCCGCGAACTGGTGTGCGTGCTCGATGGTGGGGGCGGCTATTTCACGATCTTGTCGTCGATGTTCATGCACGGCAGCTGGCTACACATCGTGGGCAACATGTGGTTTTTATGGATCTTCGGCGACAACGTCGAAGATGCCATGGGTCCAGTGCGGTTCACGGTTTTCTACCTGATGTGCGGCCTCGGCGCCGCCGCCGCGCAGATGCTCACCGATACCTCGAGCACCGTTCCGATGGTTGGTGCCTCTGGTGCCATCGGTGGCGTCATGGGCGCCTATGCGTTGCTTTATCCACGTGCACACATCCACACATTCATCTTCTTGGGCTTCTACATGACCACCGTCGCGGTACCGGCGATCTTCATGCTCGGATACTGGTTCTTGTTGCAACTGCTCAGTGGCTTGCCGGCGCTGACCGGCGGCGGCCCGGGCGGCGGTGTTGCGTTCTGGGCGCACGTCGGCGGATTCCTCGTCGGTGTCGCTCTCGTGCTGCCATTCAGAAGTCGGCAACGACTCGCGCAGCACCGCGCACTCGGGGCCCGGCGCCTATCACGGCATCGATGGTTCTAACAGCCTTGCCGCCACTGGTGCCTACAGGGCATCGATCCAAGCACCGAGAACATCCACCGCGGTCTGATCGACCAAGTGACTCGCGATCGGCGGCATGCGATTGCCGTCGAGCGCCCGCACACGTTGCCAGAGCACGCTGGTTTCCTTGCTGCCGGCCGCAATGATTCTTGCATTGGCAATGCCGAGATCACCGGCTTGCGGTGCTGCACCGACGGCGTTCATGGCATTCGTCGATGTATCGAAGCGCAAGTCGATATCCACGCCAGTGCTACCGCCGGGGCGATGGCATTGCGCGCAGTTCACGTCGAGGTAGGTACGCGCCCTCGCTGTAAGGCTCGCCCCGGCATCGTCGGGCGCAGTGAAAGACTGGTATTGGTCGACCGGAGAAATATCGGTGCTGAACAACGCAATATGGTTGTACGTCCGCAGCTGGTTGTCGGTGGCCAGCGGAAATGCGAAGTCGCGATTGACCTGCCGTGTACGCACGCCGAGGGCAAAGCCCGCACCAGCGGTATGGCACTGCAGGCAGTCGGTGCGGCTCGGATAGTCGTACTGTTGCTGGCGCGCACCCACACCCGGAACTTGGATGGTGAGGATCTCGGTTTCGCGGGCAGCGAGCAGATCGGCATCGGTTTCCTGGCCATTCCAGCGGTAGGTGAAGCCAAACCACTCGTTCGACCCGCGCACCAGCACGCGCGTCTCCAACCGCCGCGCGGAGGCGGGGTTGCCCTCGGTCATCTCCATCTCGAAATGCTTGACGAACACCGTGCCAACCGGAAACACCCAATCACCTGCAGGACTAAACGTGATGCGCTGGCCCGCCGGCACCCGGAGCCAACGTCGTTTCAAGGCGCCGTCGGACCAGAATGGATGGTTAATGTCGTACTCGATGAGGCCGGAGACGGGTGCCAGATTGGCGAGATCCGAAAACAATCCCGTGGCCGACAAGGTGGACGGTAGCGCGCCGCCGCCACCTGATTCGCTGAGTTCGTAGATGGTGCCGCTCTGTGTCGCCAAGTAGAGCTCGCCAGCATTCGTCTCGCCGAACGAAGTGGGGTTCGATGCCACGTCGAGCAGTTGGTTGCCGATCACCTGCGCACCGTTCCAGGTCAGCGCCCAGACGTTGCCCGATATGTAATCCGCGTATAGGTAGCGGCCGAACAACGAGGCCAATCGGCTACCTCGGTATACATAGCCACCGATCACCGCCGCACCGTCGGTACGCGGGTAGTCGAGAACGGGCGGCGTGTGAGACGTGCCGCTCGCAAGCGCGACGCCACTGTTGAACAACAATGTGCCTTCGAAGCGACTCCAGCCGTAGTTGCCGCCGCTCGTCACGATGTCGATCTCTTCGCGGGCGTTTTGGCCGACGTCGCCGAGCCACAGATTGCCGTTCTGGCGATCGAAGGAAAATCGGAAAGGATTGCGCAGTCCGAACGCCCAGATCTCGGGGAGCGCACCAGCGCGACCGATGAAAGGATTGGTCGGCGGCACGTCGTAGGCATCGGCCGGGTTCGAGGGATGCACGTCGATCCTGAGAATCGAGCCGTGCCACGTCGCCAGGTTTTGGCCGTTGCCATAGGTGTCACCGCCGCCGCCGCCATCTCCGAAAGCAACGTACAGGAGCCCGTCACCGCCGAACGCGAGCGCGCCACCGTTGTGATTGGCTGCTGGCTGCGGCAATTCGAGAATGGTCTTCTCGCTCGCGAGGCTGACGATGTCCGCGCCCGAATCCCACGTAAAACGAGCAATTCGCGAGGTGCCCGAGCCGCTCCTCGAGTAATGGACGTAGATGAATCGATTGGTCGCGAAGTCCGGATCGAAGGCGAGACCCAACAGGCCTTGCTCGCCGCTGAACTGTACCTGCCCCGAGAGATCGAGAACGAGTCGCCGTTGCGCGTTGGTCGCTATCGCCGATGGCGCAAATGCCCACAGTCGGCCGCCCTGCTCCATCACCACCAGCCGAGCGTCACCCGGGACCCCCGAAACGTAGATCGCCGCGCTGAACGAAAGATTCGGAAACGCAACATCGAGCGAAAACGTGCCTGGCTGTGGCGCCTGAGTAGGCAGGTTGACCGCCGCGACCGCGGGCCGCGTATCGAGTCCGAAGGGCATCCCCTGCGGTGGTGGAGGGAGCGGTTGCTGCGCCCCGCCCGTGCCACCGCCACCGCCGCATGACGCAACGGCCAGAAGCACCACGGCGAAGAGCAATCGTTTCATCGCCCCACCTTGCTGGCGCCCCTCGATTCGGTCAACCTCTCGCCAAGTGAGCCCGCTCTTTCGTGGGCGCAGTCGAAACAACGCCAACGAGGGGAGGCCCATGACGACCAGAATGCCCGCCATCAGCCTGGCCGCCGTACCCGGCCGCCGCACAGCAACCATCGAACTCGCAACCCAACTCGAGAAACGCGGCTTTCCGGGCATCTACTGTCCGAGCCTCGGCGACAACTTGGCCCTTTGCGAAGCCCTTGCGTTCGCCACCAACCAGATTCGCTTCGGTACCAGCATCACGCCGATCTACACGCGCCACGTGCAAGACTTTGCTCAGACAGCCGCCTTCATCAACGAAGTGTCGAACGGCCGCTTCGACTTTGGCATCGGCGTCAGTCACGCGCCCGCGATGGACCGGCTCGGCGTCAAACAAGGCAAGCCGCTCACCGACATGCGCAAGTTCGTGGCCGATCTGCGCGCCGTACCGCGCGTCGGCGACCTGCCTCGCATCGTGCTTGCCACCTTGCGCACCAAGATGATCCGGCTGGCCGAGGAGATCGGCGGCGGCATGGTGTTCGCGAACGGCGCGCGTTCGCACATGCGTGACTCGCTTGCAGTGCTGTCGGCATCGGCGCGCACGAACGACGAGTTTTTCATCGGCGACATGATTCCCACCTGCGTGAGCGACGATATCGAGGCGGCCAAGGCAGTCAATCGTCGCACGCTGACCAGTTACGCCATGCTGCCGAACTATCGAAACTACTGGAAGGAAGCGGGCTACGTCGACGAAATGGAAGCCGTGGAGAAAGCGATCGCGGCGAAGCAGTTCGACCGCGTCCCCGAATGCTTGTCCGATCGGTGGCTCGCAGACACCACTCTGTTCGGCACCGCCAAGCAAGTGCGAGACGGCATCGAGGCATGGTTCGAAGCCGGCATCAAGACACCCATCATCGTGCCGTCTTCGGCCGCAGGCGGACAGATGAAGGCCTTCGAAGAGTTTCTCGCTATCTGGTGAGCAATCCTGGCCCACCGGGAGCGTCCGCGGCAGCGCTGGCGCGGACGACGATCTACGCCCACGGCGCGCTCGGTTTGCCGTTGGCCGTGATCGGCTATCCACTCGCCATCTGGATTCCCGCGCACTATTCCGGTGGCCTCGGGCTCTCGCTCGCTGCGGTCGGCACGATCCTCATGCTCGCCCGCCTTACGGATGTAGTGACAGACCCACTCATGGGCGAGCTATCCGACCGATGGCGTACACGCTTCGGTCGCCGCAAGCCATGGCTCGTGCTCGGCACCCCGATGATGATGGTCGGCATCTATTACCTCTTCATACCACCTGAGGGCATCGGCCTCGCGTATTTCCTGGTGTGGCTCACGCTCTTCTTCGTCGGCAGCACCATGATTGCACTGCCGCATAGGGCGTGGGGGGCGGAGCTCTCCGGTGACTACCATGAGCGCAGCCGCGTCACCGCGGCGCGCGAGTTCTACTATCTGACGGGACTGATGGTTGCGGCCGCAGTGCCGATGATCGTCGAGCTCATGGCCGATCACGGCGTCGGTGTCGGCGACGTATTCCGCGCGCTGTGGAAAGAAGCGTCCGGGGCGTTCACGGGTGCCATCCTCGATAAAACGCCGGTTGCACGTTCGACTTTGACCGGCCCCGTGCTCACCGGTCTCGCATGGGTGGTAATCGGCATGCTGCCAATTGCAACCATCATCGTCGTCACGATGGTGAAAGAGCCGCCGCCTGCGCTGCGGGAGCGAGTGCCCCTCAAGGAGGGACTGCGGCACCTGTGGCGAAATGGTCCGATGAAGCGCGTGTTGCTGATTGCATTGTTAGTGCAGTTCGGCGAATCGTTCCGCAACGCTGTATCGCTGTTTTTCATCCGCGATATCGTTGGTATTCCCACGATCGGCGCCGCGTATTTCTTCTATTTCATTGCCGGTCTCGCGGCCATTCCGTTCTGGCTTTGGCTTGGACGCACCCTCGGCAAGCACCTGGCGTTCATGGGCACATTGATCCTCGTCGCCACGGTGTCCGGCGCCAATCTGCTGCTCGGCTACGGCGACTACCTGCCATTCTTCATACTCTTCATCATCAAGGGATTTTGCTTCGGCGGGCTGCAGTTCCTACCCGTTGCGATGCTTGCCGACGTGGTCGACGTCGACTCCGCGCGTTCCGGCGGACGGCGAGCTGGCACGTACTTCGCGATCCTCGGCTTCTCCGAGAAGATCGCGATCGCCTTCGGTACGGGCATCTCGCTCAATATCGTCGGCCTGCTCGGCTTCGATCCGGCCGGGGGGCTCACTGCGAGTTCCAATATCGGTGTGCTGTCGTTGCGACTGGTCTACTGTCTTGGACCGATCGTTTTCTACGGGCTCGCGTTCAAGCTCATATGGTCCTATCCGCTGACGCCACTACGCCATGCGCGGCTCCGCGAGCGGCTCGAGCGCCGCGCAGCCCGACGACGCGCTATCAGCGCGGAGCAAACCGGAGCAGCGTGACACCGTCGGCGACACGATCGAAGTATGGTTCGAGCTGCATTCCAATTTCGATCGCCTTTTCCGTTACACGAACCAACGTAGAGGTCATCCGCACGCCTTCCTCGAGTTCGACGACGGCGAGGATCTGCGGTACTTCGTCGGCAAATTGCGGCGCGGTCGGCTGACGGGCAATCGTAAAGGTGTGCAACGTGGCCGCGCCCGAGACTTCGTGCCACTCGATATCGTCGGATAGGCAATGCGAACACCGACTGCGCGGATAGAAGATCCAGCCGCCACATGCATTGCAGCGTTGTAGTCGCACCACGCCATCGTTTAGCCCGTCCCAGAACGGCGCGCTCGTCGGTGTCGGCGTCGGTAACGGCTTGCTCAGGTCCATCATTCCCCCTGCAGAATGAGCGCTGATTGCTCGCTCATGACGCCGCCGGTGCCCGAGACGTAGGCCAAATCACAGCGCTCGAGTTGACGATCCCCCGCACGGCCCATGATCTGTCGCACGGCCTCGACGGCTTGCGTCATGCCGCCGGCCAATCCCGCCTGCCCCATGCCAAGCTGTCCGCCATGCGTGTTGAGCGGGAAGTCACCATCGATCGTTAGATCGTGCTCGCGAATGAATCGCATCCCCTCGCCTTTACCACAGAAACCGGCATCTTCGATCGTTAAGAGCACAGTGATCGTGTAGCAGTCGTATATCTCGGCGACATCCACATCGCTGGGACGAACGCGGGCCATCGCAAACGCCTGCTTCGACGCCGGCCCCACAGGGGTTTCGAGCAAATCGGCAGCATAGGTGGGGGTCTTGATGGTGAGGTGCTCGCCGAACCCAGCCACCCAAGCCGGCCGGTGGCGACAACGCTTTGCCACCTCGCGGCTGGCAACGACCACCGCGCCGCCACCCGCGACTGGCATCACGATCTCCAACATGCGCAGCGGATCGGCTATCAGCTTCGATGCGAGCACTTCAGCCTCGGTGACCGGCTGTCCGAAGAAGGCCGCATTCGGATTTCGAGCGCCATTGACCCTCTGCTGCGCCACCAGTTTCGCCATGGCGCGCGAGTCGTATTCGTGCTCGGCGGCGTACCGTTGCGCGATCATCGCGTAACCGCAGTTCTGTGCCAGGTTGCCGTATGGAACGTCGAACTCTGCCTGCGGTGATCCCCACTCGATGCTGCTGGCACCAAAGTAGCGACGCGGGTCGACGGTGCGTGGATGCGGGTTGCTTGGAATCGGTAGCGAAGGCAGCGCGCACAACACGACGTCGCAGGCGCCGAGTTCGATGGCGGCGGCAGCACGCCAAATCATCCCAATGGCGCTCGCACCACCGAGATCGATGCGCTCTGCAAAATTCACTGGCCGGCCGAGATACTCGACGACGGTTGCCGGCGCGAACATGCCCGTCTCTCGTACGTCGGAGCAAATCAGCCCGTTGACGTCGGCAATGGTGAGCCCCGCATCGGCAAGCGCCATGTGCGCAAGATCGGCCCATTGCTCGATCGTGAACTTGCGCGGACCCGTGTACTTGCGTTCGTGTTTCAGTTCTGCAATGCCGACGACCGCTGCGTCGCCTCTCAATCCCATGCCAGATCTCCGTGGCGGAGCGGCGATGATAGACTCGGGTTCGATCCTCGGCCAAGGAGTCCACGGTGACCGTGTATCTCGTCGCTCGCTTGCGCATTCACGACCGCACCCAATACGCCGAGTACGAAGCAGGCTTCGCCGAAGTATTCCACGAATTTGGCGGCACGATACTAGCGGTGGACGACGACAGCGTCGTCCTGGAAGGTGACGATCGGACTGATCGGAGCGTGATCTTGAGCTTTCCGACCGAGGCGCAAGCACTCGCGTGGTACCGATCCGACCGCTATCAAACGCTCGCCAAGCATCGTCACGCGGCGAGCGACGCAGAAGTGACCTTGGTGCGCGGCGGACTCAATGTGGAGCCGCGTACGCCGTGAAGCTTTGGCTCGTCCGCCACGCCGATGCCTCTGCGCAACGCGTCGGCGAACGTGATTTCGACCGGCCGCTGAGCGCTATTGGCAGCGAACACGTGGCGCGACTCGCACGCTGGCTCGCAACGCACCCTCATCGCCCAGAACGGGTGATATCGAGCGATGCTGCCCGTGCCCGTGCCACCGCATCGCTGGCAATCAGTCGATTCGATCCGATGGCAGTCTCACTCGAGCTCGATCGGCGGCTCTATGACGCCAGTCTAGAGACGATCGTCGACGTGGTCCGCGAAACACCAGCATCGTGTTCCAATCTGGCCATCGTCGCGCACAACCCTGGCATCAGCCACGCTGCCAGCGCGCTCGCGGCCGACGCACGATCAGTGTCGTTGCCGCCCCTCGGTGTTGTCCTTCTCGATTTCACCGACTCATGGTGTTCGGTTCGACTACACTGTGGCGCGATGCTGTCGACGACCCATCCCGGAGGCGATACGTGGTGAAGCTCGCCAAGCTCGCACTCGATGTCGGTTTGTACACCAACCAGCGGGACGCCATGCTCGAGTTCTGGCAAAGCGACGCGGGCGTGACATTCGACGAGCTGCTACCGGTCGGACGTGGTGTACACCAGTTGCGCCATCGAATTGGCGACTCGATCCTGAAGATCAACCACGCCCGCGAAGCGCTGGAGGACGCGCCTCGGTCAGGGTACCGACATCTGCGAATCGCAACACCTCAAATCGAGGCGCCACGCGCACTCACCGACCCCGATGGTAACCACGTCACCCTCGTGCCAACCGGCCACGAGGGCATCGATCAGCTCGAACTCGAGGTTGCCGTTCGCGATGTGCATGCCCATGCACATTACTACCGCGAGGTGCTTGGCCTGGCGAGCGAAAACGACCACAGGTTCCGTTGCGGGGCATCGCTCCTGAAGCTGGTCGAGGACGCCAACGCGAATGTCGACGCGCCGATGCAGGGTCGCGGCTATCGCTACATCACCGTACAAGTATTCGACGTCGTCGGCGAGCACCGCCGCATACTTTCGCTCGGTGGCCGAGAAGGACGAGCGCCCGTGCGACTCGGCGAGGTCGCGTACATCTCGTTCGCACTAGATCCAGACGGCAACTGGATCGAGATCTCGCAACGCAAGAGCATCACCGGGTCGCTGGACTCTCCCTCCGTGCCGCGTTATACGTAGCGTCGTCGACGACAAGGACCCCGCGATGGAATTCTTCAGTTTCCTGGTGCTGATTGGTGTCGCATACCTGATCTGGCGCATCTCGGATCAATTGCCGGACCTCATCTTTCGCATCAGCGAAATTCAACGCGACGTCGCCGAGATCCGTCGCAAGCTCGCCAACACGGCAGGCGACACGGCGCCGACGCAACCGCCGCCGACGCAACCGCCGCCAATCGAGTAACCCACCGAAGGTCTAAATGGCAACGGCGCTGCCGCCCCCGACCGGACGCAACCTGGATTGGCGCATCTGGCTCGGGCTGTCACTGACGGCCCTGTGGCTGGTGCTCGGCGTCCTCTACATCGGCTCGGTCGTCGGTTGGACCAAGTTCTTCAGCTTGCGGGTGGATCAGCTAGGTAGCTTCTTCGAAGGCGCCTTCGCCCCACTTGCGTTTCTCTGGCTCGTAATTGGCTACTTCCTGCAGAAGAAGGAACTCGAGCACAACACGCACGTGTTGCAAAGGCAGCTTCGAGAGGTCGAGCGCGCCACCGAACAGGCGATCATTCAGTCCGAGAAAATGACAGCGAACGAACTCCACGCCCGCCAAGAGACGTTCTTGAAGATCGCCCAAAACGTGCGCGGCCAGCTAGGCACAATCATGGGGCTCTTGTTCATTTCCAGCCAGAGTGCCAACGCTGGCGGCAGCGTCTCGCCCGACGAGCAGGCCCACATGTTCTCGCAACTGTCGCAATCGGACCCCGAGGTGTTCTCACGCAAAATGTTGGAGCTACAGATCCAACTCGACGACGAGCAGGCGCGCTTCGATCTCTTCTATGGCACGCCGATCAGAGCTCGCCACACCAACAACTTCATCTACACGTTCGAACGTCTGTTAGCACGCGCGAGGGAGGTCGATCGCGACGGCATGATCTGTGACTCGATCGATTCCAATGCACACGGACTGATCTACCGGATCGCCAAGCGCCACCAGGCGAAAGCGACCGCCGAACTCGCCGACCGCACGAAAACCGGCACGCACATCGAGTTCTAGGAGAGCGCATGCCCGGCAGATCCGAGAAGTGCAGGTGACCAGCGACGCAGATCAAAACCCGCTGCGGCGCCTGGGTGTCGATCGTGCAAACGCACGCGCCGCCAACGACCCCTGGGCGAATCTCTGCGTGCTCACGACCATCGATCGGGGTCTGCCGCAAGCGCGCGTGTTGGTGCTGCGCGACATCGAAGGCAGACTTGCCCTGTTCATGAACGCAACGAGCCCGAAGCAGCACCAAATCTCCAACGCAACCCACGTAAACGTTCTCACCTACCTGGCGAGCTGCGGTGTGCAATACCGGATCACGGCCAGCACTACGCCAATACCGCAATCCATCGTTCATACCAGCTGGCGCGACCGGCCACGCATTCCCAAGGTAATGGATTGGCTCTATCACCACCACGCGCCGCAAAGCACGGTGGTACCGTCGCGCGACACGTTGAAGACAATGTACGAGACCGTACACACGACCCTCGCAGCCGACCCGGATGCTCCTGCGAGTGCAATCGGCTATTTCATCGACGCGCACGAGGTGGAGAGACTTCAGTTGGCAGGTGACGACATCCACACGCGCGAACGGTTCTCGATTGTCGATGGTGGCTGGCGCCGCGACGTACTCGTACCTTAACTTACGGCGCCGCGCTACTCGTCGATGACCGGCACGACACCCACCAGGGTCTTGAAGCATGTCGCTATGGACGTCTCCACGAATGCCCGCATGAACGGTGCGTCGGCGTCGTCCGGGCGCATCGCCGCATAAAGTGTGGGCCAAACTCCATCTTCGCCGAGCGAGCGCGCGACCACGTAGTCCTTGGCGAGATACTCGGTCAGCGCCCAATTTGGCAGGCAGGTAACTCCTCGCTTGCTCGCGACCAGCTGAATCATCATCGCGGTCAACTCCGCGGTACGCACCTGACGCGGCTCGACACCGGCGGGATCGAGAAAGGCCGTGAATACGTCGAGCCGCCCGCGATCCACCGGATAACAAATCAGCACTTCATCGCGTAGGTCCTCCGGCGCTATCCACTCCTGCTTGGCGAGCAGGTGGTCGGGCGCCAGCGCGAGCTGGGCTTCATAGGAAAACAATGGATGGTAGATGACGTCGAGCTCGCGCACCGGATCGGAGGTGACGACCAGATCGAGATCGCCGCGCGTCAACGCCGGCAATGGTGCGAAGTTGAAGCCGCTCGAGATGTCGAGTTCGACTTCCGGCCACGCCTCGCGGTAGCGATTGATAGCCGGCAACAACCACTCGAAGCAGCTGTGACACTCGATCGCCATGAATAGCCTACCGGCCGCGCCGCCAGCAAGTTGCTCGAGATCCCGTTCGGCGCGCTGGAGTAGCGGTAGCACTTCGTCGGCCAGCGACAGCAGACGTTGGCCGCGGGCCGTGAACCGAACGGGCCGCGTCTTGCGCACGAACAACGAACCTCCCAACCGATCCTCGAGATCCTTGATCTGGTGCGACAGTGCCGATTGGGTGAGAAAGACGCGCTCTGCAGCGTCGACGAGACTGCCGGTGTCGCGAAGCGCGGTCAGCGTGCGCAGGTGGCGAAGGTCGAGATTAATCATGACTTCCACTAATCTAAATTAAGTATTAGCGTGCATGATATTCATGTTCGTGGGCCGCGTCACGCGATCTTCGAACCAGCCGGGCCGCGTCCGCGCGGCCGACGAATGTGCGCCCGCGCACGTTGCCGTCTTTGGGCCTTCGCTAGACTGCGACCGTAGGCCCCAACTCGAAGAAGTAATACCACGGATGTTCAGTCCGACGCGTACGGTCATCGACGCTTTCGTCGCGGGCATCACGAGCACGTTCGCGAAGGCTTTCCCCGGCGCACCGCCGCAGAAGGCGGCCGTGCTCGAACAAAACTGCCGGATGGCGCTCGAGGCGCTGACCAACTCGGACTGTGCGTACCACGACATGCACCACACGGTGATGGTCACCGATGTCGGCCAATCCATACTTTGGGGCCGCCTCATGGCACAGGGCGACGTCACTGCGGATGACTGGCTGCACAGCATCCTCGCCATGATCTACCACGACATCGGATTCATTCGCGGTGTGTTGAAAGGCGACCGCGGCGGCCACTATGTGGTGAACGAATTCGGCGATACCGTGGTACCGCCACCCGGCGCGACTGACGCATACATGGCACCCTATCACGTCACCCGTAGTTGCTTGTTCGTCAAGGAACGATTCGCGACGGAAACGATGGTCGATGCCGGACTTCTCATCCACTACATCGAAATGACCCGCTTTCCGGTGCCTCAGGATGCGTTCTATCAACGCGTCGGCGACTTTGCCGGTCTCGTCCGCGCTGCCGACCTCATTGGACAGATGGCAGACCCGCAGTACATCCAGAAGCTCGCGCGCCTGTTCAATGAATTCTCCGAAACCGGCGAAGCAGAACGCTTAGGCTATCGAAACGCGGGCGAGATTCGCGCTGCCTACCCGGCTTTCTTCTTCGAGCGAGTGCGTCCGTACATTTCCGAAGGCCTACGCTTCCTGCGCAAGACGCAGGAGGGTCAGCTGTGGATCGCAAATCTGTTCAGCCATGTGTTCAGTGAACAGCAGGACGAGCCCAGCTACGGACCGGAGCGCCGCGTCTGCAACGAAGACGGGGGCCAGCTCCAGCGTCGTGCGAGCGACCGTCCGGTACCGCAGATCGCAATAAACGCGCGCTGAGACGCTCGGTCCATAGCGCGCACGACGCACGAGTGCTGTGCGTCACACACACTCGTGAAAGTTACGCACGGCTTGCCTAGAA
>QJXZ01000110.1 GCA_003248125.1 Gammaproteobacteria bacterium
CCACCGCGATCCACAGCAGCGAACCAGTATCGACCAGCGGAAACAGAACGAAGGCCCACAATCCGCTCAAGACCGCACCTGTCATGTAGACGCCACGTCGCCCGTAGCGGTCCGACCAGACAGCCGAGGCGAACAATGCGGGAATCTGCGCTACCGAGCCGATCAATACGGCAGCCAGCATGGTGTCACGCGCGAGTCCAAGCGTCTCGGCGCTGCTGCCGTAGGCAATGATGAATGCAATGAGGATGTAGAACGTCACCTGTACGGACAGAAAGGCACCAGCCGCGAGCACAATCTGCCGCGGATACTGACGAATGGCGACGAGCACAGGCGACGGCGTGTGCTCAGCGATGATCTCTGCCTCCGCAACACTGGCGCTGACGCCTTCATCCTCGGCTCGCTCCTCGACTTCCTCGCGATCGTGTTGCCGCTTCAACGCCTCCAGCTTCTTGAATGCCGGCGTATCCTCGAGATGAATCTGCACGTAGATGCTGAGGCCGATCAACGCGATGCTGGCGATGAACGGAATACGCCAGCCCCACGCCATGAACGAATCCTCGGATAGCGTGGTGCTGACCAGCAGAAACGCGAGATTGGCCAAGATGACGCCCACCGGCGCGCCCGCTTGCGCGAAAGCGCCATAAAAGCCGCGCTTGTCGGCGGGTGCATTCTCGGTGACCAGCAGCATTGCACCACCCCACTGCCCACCGATCGCGAGCCCTTGCACGAACCGCAGCACGATGAGCACGATCGGCGCGAACCATCCGATCGTTTCGTAAGTCGGCAGACAGCCGATCAGCGTGGTTGCGCCGCCCATCATCAGCAGCGCCGTGACGAGCGCTTTCTTGCGCCCGACACGATCGCCGAAGTGGCCGAAGATCACGCCGCCGATCGGCCTCGCCAGGAATCCGACGGCAAAGGTGCTGAACGATGCGAGCAACGCAACGAGTGGCGGCATGTTCGACGAGAAGAAGAGTGTCGGGAATACGATCGCTGCTGCCGTGCCGTACAGGAAGAAGTCGTACCACTCGATGCTGGTACCGGCGAGCGCCGTGAGCGCCAATCGGCGCATGGATACCACTGGCGCGTCGTTCGTCGCAGTCGCCATCGAAGATTCCCCTCCACGCGCGATGGTATCAGACCACGCCGCTGGGTCCCGTCTAAGCGCGTCCCAATCTAGGGGCTACCTAGTGAGCGTCTGCACCGCGCTCACGATGCCGCCACCGATCCACCGTCACACGTGATCACGTCGCCCACCGTGAAGCCGCTGGCGCGTGAGGCGAGGAAAATGGCGAGTCCTGCGATGTCTTCCGGCGTACCGACGCGACCGCGTGGATTGCCTCTACCCACAGCATTCCAATCGACTGCGTCGACATCGCCGCGACCACCCACGCCAGTACTCAGCATGTAGGTCGGAAACGGTCCGGGTGCAATGCCGTTGACGATGATGTTGCGCTTGACGAGATGCGCCGCGAGCACCTTGGTGAGGTGGTGCACCGCCGCTTTCGATGGGCCATACGAGAAGTTGTCGAAGACCGGCGTCTTGATGCCATCGATCGAGCCGACATTGATCACCCGTGCAGGTTCATCCGTCGTCGCAGCGCTCTCGAGCAGCGGCAACAGTTTCTGGGTGAGGAAAAACACACCCTTGACGTTGGTGTCCATCACCTTGTCCCAACCGTTTTCGGGAAATGTCTCGATCGGCTCGCCCCATGAAACACCGGCGTTGTTGACCAAGATATGGAGCTTGGACTCGCGCTCGGAAAGCGCCTTGGCAAGCGACTCGACGCCAGTCATCTCGGCCAAGTTTGCGGGCAACGATATGCACTCACCGCCATGAATGTCGGCGAGTCTTGCCGCGGTCGCGTTGCAGGCATCGGCTTTGCGCGCGCTGATGTACACCTTGGCACCATGCGCCAAGTAGCCGGCAGCTATCATCTCACCGATGCCACGCGATCCGCCCGTGACCACAGCCACTTTGCCTTTCACCGAAAACAGATTCTCGAACACGACTTCTCCTGATCCTGGAACAGATTTGAGCGCGGCATGATAGCCAAGGTGCGCGAGTTGTTGCGCGAAGGGAATCTTTCAGTCGATGTCGACGCCAACGGGGCAGTGATCCGAACCTTGCACGTGTGGCCAGATGAACGCGTTGCGTACACGCTTGGCGGCGGACGCCGAGGCGAGCACGTAATCGATGCGCCAACCGACGTTGTCTTCGCGCGCACCGCCCCATTGCCGCCACCAGGTGTAGTGATCCGGCTCGTTCGGGTGCCGTGCACGGAAGGTATCCACCCAGCCAGCCTCGAGCCAGCGCGTCATTTCGGCACGCTCTTCGGGCAGGAAGCCGCTCGACTTTTGATTGGTGTCCGGTCGTGCGAGGTCGATGGCTTGGTGGGCGGTATTGAAGTCGCCCATCACGAACACCGGGCCGCGCCGGCGCAGATGCTGGACCCGATCGAATACGCAACGGTAGAAGTCGAGCTTGTAGGGCACGCGACTGTTGTCGCGCTCCTTGCCACTACCCTTCGGGAAATAGACCGACGCGATTGCAAGACGCCCGAAGTGCGCCACGATGAAGCGCCCCTCTTCATCGAATGTGGGTAAACCGAGCGCCGTCTCCACTCGACTCGGCGGGTCGCGTGAATAGATCGCGACACCGCTATAGCCGGGACGTGATGCGGCCACGAATGCCGTGTGCCACCCTTTGGGACGCCGCACACGCGGATCGAGCTGCTGTTCAGACGCGCGCACCTCCTGGATGCCAACCACGTCCGCCTTCGATTGCGCCAGGAATCTGCCAAAACCCTTCTTGGCACACGCGCGCAGTCCATTGACGTTCCAACTGACGATGCGCATCGCTACGGCGACACCAAGAACAAGCCACGTTGAATATCGGATATTGCCACGACTCCGCTCGGGAAGAACGGGTACACGCTCCACGCGCCGTTGAACGAGGCCGAATCGTCTTCCGGACGCGTATCGAAGTACGCAACCTCTGTGAGTGTATCGGTGCCGAGATTGCCGAACTCGAGCACCCGCAATCCGGCGGTGTAGTTGGCCTGATAAAGCAGTTTGCCGCGTACGTACATGTTGTGGTCGACAGCAGGCGTCGGACCGGAATGGCCATAGAGAAATACGGGCGCATCGAGGTTCTGAACGTCGAATACGAGCGTGCGCGTATTGAATCCTCGCTGCTGCTCGTCGAGCTCATCGCCGAGGAACATGAACCGCTGGTCTTCGGTCAACCAATTCTGGTGCACGAAACCCAGATTCGGATACACGAACGACGCCAACGTGACGGGCGCCCCCTTGTTCGTGACATCGACGATCACCACATGGTTTTCGTTGGAGTTGAAGCAGATCTCCTTACCGACGTGATCCGCATCGGGTCCCGTGTAGTCGACGCATTGTGCGTCGTGCGTATCGCCATCCGTGCCATGACATCCGGCAAAAGTGGGATTGTTGGCGATGCCGATGTCGATCATGTGCAGACCGCCACCGCACGTATCGGATCCCACCGCATAGGCGAAGTTGCTCGCCTCGTTGATGGCGATGTTGTGTGCGCTGCCAAAGTCCCCATAGTCGACATCGGCCGCGAACACGACGTTGGGGCCAGCGCCGCGCAAGCGTGTCAGATCAAACACCTGCATGCCGTGGTTGCCGACGTTGTCGGCGACGATGTACGCATGGTTCTGCGCAACCTTGACGTCACGCCAAGCGGAACTCACCGTCGCGGTGGGCAGCCGGCCGACGACGGCCGGATTGTCTGGATCGGCCAGGCGCACGAAACCGGTGCCGTTGCTGAGACCGACGATGGCGTACTCGGTGCCGTCGCCGGGATCGACCCAGCCCCATACATCGTTCGCGGCTGTCGCACCGAGTGCAGCAAGCCCGACGTGCTTGCGCAACCGCAGTCCGCCGCAGGCGTAGCCGTCGGCACGACCATTCACGCAGGCCGCAGGTCCGGTGCCGAGCACTGGCGGAGGCGGTGCCGGTGGCGGGTTCGGGGCAGCGCCATTGCCACCACCACCACCGCATCCCACCAACGACGTGGTGAACACCACGAGCAGCCACGGCAACCACGCCGCCGAACGCAGCCGCGTGGCGCTCATCGCCATCGGATCAGTCCTTCTTGTAGACAGGTGGCAATGAGTCGGCCTTCCGCATCGAAGAAGCGTCCGGAGGCGAGGCCACGTGCGCCGCTCGTCGATTCCGGGCTTTGATCGAACAGCAGCCACGCATCGGCCCGCGCGGGCCGATGAAACCACATGGCATGATCGAGGCTCGCACCGGCGAACTGCGGGTCCTGCCATCGCTCGCCGTGCGGTAGCACGATGTGATCGACGAGCGTGGAATCCGACAAGTACGCAAGGCCCGCATCGTGCACGTGCCGAGAATCGCCGAGCGGTTCGCTGATGCGCATCCACAGCCGTTGATCTTCGGTTATCGGCACGCCTCGCGGCGACAACGGCGGATTGACATAACGTATGTCCATCGGTCGTGCCGCGCCCGGCCAGGGCGCACCCGAGGTCTGCTCCGTAAACTGTGCGTACGTGTACGTCACGTCATCGGCGCGCGGCACGGCGGGCATCGTCGCATGGGTGTACTCGGCGCCCGGCTCAGCGACGTGGAACGCGCTCAGCAGATGCAACAGCTCACGCCCCTCCTGCAGGGCCCGCACGGCACGCTGCGAGAACGACCGGCCATCGCGCAATCGCTCGACGTGGTATTCCACCGGCAACGCCGGGTCACCCATCCGCACGAAATAGGCATGCAGCGAATGCACGGTGCGATCGCCGTCAACCGTGGCCTGACACGCGGCGAGCCCTTGGGCGAGAAACTGGCCACCATAGATGCGCTCGCCGCGGTCCGGCGAGGCCGGTGCAACGAAGCGATCGGTGCCCGCGGAATCCAAGCTGATGAGCGTTTTGAAGATCGTCACGCGGGCGCCACGTCGAATTCCATCGGCACTTCTCCTTCCGAGTGCGCAGCTTGCCAGCCCGCGGTCGAGCATCCAAGATGCGGCGAGGCTAGACGACGGGAGCCACCACCATGACGGCATTGCCGCTTGCGAAATCATCTGCGGTGGACTACGGGGTGCACGAGGCCGCGATGGTTCGTTACCGCGCCGAAGGCGAGGCCCGTGCACGCGCGCTCGGCAACCGCGGCCCCATTAGATTCGACGCCCACGGAACACTCGATGCGGCCATTCTCGACGCATATTCCCGCTGCGGCTTCTACGTTTTCGAGAACGTCATCGCCGAGGACGAGCTCGCCGACATCGAACGCGACGTGGCCGAGCTGTTGGAGCGCATGCCGGTCGAACGTGGAGCCGCCAAAGATCGTTTCGGCCGACCCGCGCTCGGCGCCGGCCGCAAGGGATTGAATGTCGTGTGGGTGAAACCGCTGGCCGACCCGATTGGCGGCACTGACCGCAATCACGGCCGTCATCCCGCGAAGATGGTCGAGCCCAAGCCTGCTGACGATGCCCCGGAGTATGTCGTGCAACTCGTGCTCGGTTCGCTGCAATTCTCGCCGGCCTGCCTGCGCCTGTACGGGCACCCCCAGTTGCTCGCCGTCGCCGCGGCCATCAACGGCGACGACTTCACGCCGTTCAACGAAGCGGTGTGGATCAAGCAGCCGCGGCTCGGGGGCTCGGTAGCGTGGCACCAAGATGGCTGGACGCACTGGGATTCGCCCGCCCTCGACGAGGGCACACACGGATTCAACTTCATGGCGCAGCTCTATGGTTGCAACGCCGCCAACGGTTTGTGGGTCGTGCCGGGTTCGCATCGGCAAGGCAAGGTCGACATCAAGGCGATGGTCGAGCGTGCCGGCTCGGATCGCCTACCGGAGGCGGTGCCACTCATCTGTAATCCCGGTGACGTCGCCATCTGCAATCGGCAAGCCGTGCACGGCTCATTCGCCAATACGAGTAGTGATGTTCGCGTCACCATCAACTTCGGCTTTCACCGGCGTGCATCGGTGCTGGGCGTAACCAGCGGCGGCGTGCACAACGAGATTGCGGTCTACGATGAAGAGCGTATTCGCAAGCGCTCGGAGGCGATCGCCTACGCGATCGATGCGCGCCAGCAGCGGTTTCCCGACGAAACACCTCATCGTTACGCACCGTTTGCCGACTGCATGAACGACTACCACTGGACGCCGGCCGCGCAGGACGCGCTCGCGGACTACAACCTCCTCGATCTCGGTATCTGATGCGACTCACGCCGGACGACTTGCTCGCCGGGGCAGTTGCCTTCCACGGCGCACTCGACTTCGATCGGCGGCCGCAGGGCATTAGCCCGCGCCGCCTACCGGCCTGGACACGTCCGCAGGTACCGCAGCCGATGGACGTGATGGTGCGCATGCCTTCGGGTGTACGGCTTGCGTTCACTACGAAGGCAACCTCGATTGCACTCGAGGCGCTGACCACGCGTATGACGACACCGCCAGCTGCACCTCGACCGGTCGCCTTCGACTTGATCGTGGACGGCGAGGTGCTAACGCGCACCAGCAATGCAGGTAACGTGATCGAGCTGGACCGCGCCGATCCGACCAAATTCAATTTGATACGTGGCGAGCCCTATCGCATCGAGTTCGGCGATCTCGGCGCGGGCACGAAACGATGCGAGCTGTGGCTGCCGCACAACGCCTTCGTGGAGCTACGAGCCCTCGACATCGAGGGCGACGACATCGCACCAATCGACGCGCCTGAGTCACGCCGTTGGCTACACTACGGCAGCTCGATCAGCCACTGCATGGAGGCGACCCAACCCACCGGCACGTGGCCCGCAGTCGCTGCGCGGCTCGGGAATTTACATCTCACCAGTCTCGGATTCGCCGGTCAGTGTCATCTCGATCAGTTCGTGGCACGTACCATCCGCGACGCGGACGCAGATCTCGTGACACTGAAGACCGGCATCAACGTCATCAACATGGATTCCATGCGCGAACGAACGTTCACGCCCGCGCTGCACGGCTTCCTGGATACGATTCGCGAGCGCAAGCCACACACGCCGATCGTGGTCATTTCTCCCATCTTCTGCCCGAGCGCCGAGCAGCGACCGGGGCCCACGGTGCCGAATGCGAATGGCAAATTCGTCACCGTCACCGGTCACGAGGAGATTCAAAGCGGCTGCCTCACCCTGACGAGAGTGCGCGAGATCATTGCCTCGGTGATCGACGCCCGCCGTGCCGCGGGAGATGTGCACCTCCACTACGCCAGCGGTCTCACGTTGTTTGGCGAAGCGGATGCCGGCGACCTACCGGACGACCTGCATCCAAACCCTGCCGGCTATCGGCGCATGGGCGAGCGATTCGTCGATGAGGTCTTAAGCCGCGACGGCCTACTGCTGCCCGTATAACCGGTTGAGATTCGCCCAACGTGCGGGATCGAGGTCGCGGCCAGCGAGTGCGGGATCGTCCGCGCCGTAACGGTGCACCTTGAACACGATGTTGATCTGACCGCCGAGCCTTGGATTGGCTACGTAGAATGGATTCACGTACTCCCAAACGATCTCTTTCCCCGACGTCACTTCGAAGAAGCGCCCTACCGATGCGTGGCAAACGAGCGTGTTGCCGTTCGGCAATCGATCGGCGGAGCCGGCCATTACGCTGTAGAAATGGAACGGTGGCTCGTCGGCGTAGCTCCAGACAATCTCGCTACGTTCGCGATCCACTTCCAGCACACGAGAAAAATCCGACTCGCCGAAGCGATGCACACCATTGTCGAACAGCAGCAAATTGCCGTTCGGCAGAATCTTTGCATCGTGCTGGTGGGAAACCACACCGCGCCCCCACTTCCAGCGGAACGCGCCGGTCACGGGGTCGACGGCTACAACCGTGTGCGTGCGCCGAAAGCTCAGGAGCCAATCACCTTCGGGGGTGACGTCGATCGAGTTCGCGTGCGTCCACTCGAGACGATGATCCATGGGACATATCACGTCCTCGTCCACTTTCAAGTGTTCCCACGATCGCCATTCGCGCACCACCTCGCCACGGGCATCCACTTCCAGCACGACATCGGCGAGCATGCGGGGTGGATCCTCCGGCTTCGAGATACCGCCACGGACATCCGCGGTGAGCGCTTCACTGATCCATCGCCAAGCGATCAATAGCGTGTTGCCGTTGTCGAGCCGATGCTGATCGTGGTGCAACCACTCGTCGTTGTATTCCCAGACCAAGTTGCCGTCCCAGTCGAGCTCGAAGACGCTCGGTGACTGGCCATTCAAGCTACGCAGCCCCTGCACCTCCGGTGACGATGGCGCGCGACACAGCACGTGACCGTTCGGCAGCAGCTTGGCGTAACTGATGCCACGTGGATGCGACCAGCGATGCACGAATCGGCCTTCCATGTCCACCAAGTACGTACAGGCTGGCCTGCCACCAGAGAACAACGTGTAGCCGCGATAGGCAAAATCTTTTGCATAGTGAATCAGACCGGTACGGTACTGGTGCGAACGCGCCAAGATGATTTTCTCCTCTTCCCGCAGAGAGTATCGCTGGAATGGGCGGCTGTGAGAACCTTCGGCGGATTCGAATGCGGGAGGGCATCATGGACTTGGTTTATACGACCGAAGTGCTCGGAAATCTCGGTGAGTTCGTCGGTTCGCTCGCCGTGGTGGTCACGCTGGTGTTTCTGACGGTGCAGCTGCGTCAGAATACGCGGGCCCTGAGATCGAATTCGTGGCAAGCAACGCAGGATGCAGAGACGCGATTCGACATGCGGTTGTCGGGCGATGTTGAATTCGCTTCGACTTGGCTACGGGGTACCGAACATGGGCTCGGATCATTCGACGATCCAGTCGAGCGCTTTCGATTCTCGATTGCCGGCAAGCAACTGGTCGACCTCTTTCATACCCACCACTATCAACATGAGAGGGGAATGATCGACGACGAGATGTGGGGAACATGGCTTACGCAATTCGACGAGGAGTTCGAGCGCTCGGCGGGCTTTCGAGATGTGCTGCGAGCGAGACGTCCGCACCTGCGACCCTCGTTTCAAGCATTCGTCGACGCACGCTTCGCGAGGGTCGGAT
>QJXZ01000288.1 GCA_003248125.1 Gammaproteobacteria bacterium
AGTGCACCTTGGATGGCAGGACTCTGAGCGAGCGCCCATCCCTCGGCAACTTCGCGCAGGTTGACGATATCTCCAACCGCTACCACGTCGGCCGGCTTCGTGGGTGTCGGGCCGCGGGTATCGACATCGACGTATCGGCGCGCCCAGCGCATGAGCTCGAACGGTATCTCGACCTGCACATTGTCATTTTTGAGCGCGGTAAATGCGGTATCGCCAACCGCGATGACGAGCGCCGGCTCCATACCCGGATACAACGGAAATTGAGTGAGTGACGAGGCGAGCTCGACGGTATCCGCCAACGCTTCATCACCGAGTTCGAGATGCGCGACGGGGCCGCGGTAGCCGTGGCGCCGGTCATAACGCAACAGGCCCTCACGCAGGGCGAGATTGGCGGCGCCCTGTAGTCGGGCATCGATGGTCGTCGTTGCCTCGAAGCCGCCGGTGTAGACCTCGGTACCAAGGCGAGAGATCAGGATCTGACGAACCCACTCTGCTGCGTGCGGGGCCGGAACGTCGAGCTCGCGCTCATGTACGCGCGCGCTAATCGGTGCCGATACCGCTGCTTGATAGTCCCCTTCGGTGATCGAGTTCTGCTCGCGCATGCGCGCCAAGACGACGTTGCGCCGCTTGAGCGCACGTTCAGGGCCGTTGATCGGATTGCCGGCGGTCGGCGCCTGCGGGATGCCGGCCAGCATCGCCATCTGGGCGAGATTCAGTTCCGAGAGCGGCTTGCCGTAGTAGGTAAACGCCGCCGCTTGCGCGCCATATGCACGCTTCCCGAACGGTACGACGTTGATGTAGAGCTCGAGAATCTGATCCTTGCTGAGCTGGCGCTCGATCTTCAGCGCAAGGAGGATCTCTTTGAATTTGCGGATGAACACTTGGTCGAGCGAGAACGTGCCCAGGTTACGGGGTAGCTGCATCGTGATGGTCGACCCGCCGCGGGTGATCTCGCCGAAGTTCATGACCAGCTCGAAGGCCGAATTCATGAGCGTGATGAGGTCGACGCCACCGTGCTCGTAGAAGCGCTTGTCTTCAGTGTCGAGGATCGCTCGAATGAAGAGCGGCGGTACGTCCGCCAAGGACACCGGGATGGTGCGCCGCTCGCCGTACTCGGCCATCAAGGCACCGTCTGCCGAGAACACGCGCAAAGGTGTTTCGAGACGTACGTGGCGATAGCTCTCGGCATCCGGAAGTTGCGGATTCAAATAGAGAAAAACGCCCGCGAGAGTGAGCACTGCGCCACATACACCGGTCCAGAGCACCCACATAATGGTCACCAGGTTCGGACGCGGCTGGGCGGTCATTGCACGTCTTCGGGTGCTACGTCGAGCGGCCGCCGAAGGGCGACCCGACAGGGAACGTTAGGGGTGATCGGCCAAATGCTATTGTCATCTCGGACGCATTGCTCTGACGGTGAGACTGGTATTTAATGTCGAATCGCATGAAAAGGACGTAAGTGCCCGCGCCAGTAAGGAAAAATCACCGTGTTTGGCCTGTTCACTAAGAAGTCCGACATCCTTCTGGGGCTCGACATCAGCTCGACCTCGGTCAAGCTGCTCGAATTATCCAAGACCAACGGTCGGTACCGTGTCGAGGCGTATGGCGTCGAACCGCTGCCGCCCAACGCCGTGGTCGAAAAGAATATAAGTGATGTCGAAGGTGTTGGTGAAGCAATCAAACGGTTGACCGGCCGAGCGAAGGCGAGTTCCAAGCTCGCGGCCGTTGCGGTGGCTGGATCGGCCGTCATCACCAAGACCATCGAGATGGATGCCGCGCTGTCCGACGACGAGCTCGAGAACCAGATCACGGTCGAAGCCGATCAATACATTCCTTATCCCTTGGACGAAGTCGCCATCGATTTCGAAGTGCAAGGCGTATCACCGCGCAGCGCCGAGCAGGTCGAAGTGCTGCTCGCGGCCTGCCGCAAAGAGAACGTCGAGCTGCGTGAAGCCGCCCTCGACCTTGGTGGTCTCAAGGCACGCGTGGTCGACATCGAGGCACACGCCATGAAGCGCGCGTTCGAGCTGATCAAAAGGCAGCTCGGCGAAAATGCCGACGATCTCGTGGTAGCCATCATCGACATCGGCGCGACCATGACCACCCTCTCGGTGCTGGCCGAAGACCGCTCGATCTACACGCGCGAACAGCTGTTCGGTGGCAAGCAGCTCACCGAGGAAATCCAGCGCCGCTACAGCTTGTCGTTCGAAGAGGCGGGTCTCGCCAAAAAACAAGGCGGCTTGCCGGACGATTACGAGCAGGAGGTGCTGCAACCCTTCAAGGAAGCGGTGCTGCAGCAGGTTACCCGTTCGCTGCAATTCTTCTTCTCGTCGAGCCAATACGACGACGTGGACTACATCGTGCTGGCGGGCGGTACCGCATCGATCGAAGGGCTGGCAGGCATGATCGAGAACAAGCTCGGCACGCCGACCGTCATCGCCAACCCGTTCGTCGACATGTCGCTCGCCTCCAAGGTTGACGCCGATGCGCTCGCCAACGACGCGCCGGCGATGATGATTGCATGTGGTCTGGCGATGAGGAGCTTCGACTGATGGCTCACATCAACCTACTGCCGTGGCGCGAATGGGAACGCGAGCGGCGCAAGAACGAGTTTCTGACGCGGGCGGTTGGCTCGCTGTTGTTGGGCGGATTGCTCGTGTTCGGAGCCGGCTGGTATCTGGACGGGTCGGTCGACCGGCAGAACGCACGGAATCAATTCATCAAGGACAAAATCACGGTTCTCGATCAGCAGATCGCCGAAATCGCCGACCTACGGCAGAAACGCGATCAGCTGCTCGCTCGCATGCGGGTCATTCAGGATCTGCAGGGTAATCGGCCGGTCATCGTCCGCATATTCGACGAACTGGTGCGCACGCTCGCCAAGGGCGTCTACTTCAACTCCGCGAAGATGGACCAAAGAGTGATTTCCATCGAGGGGATTGCGGAATCCAACAACCGTATCTCGTCCCTGATGCGCAACCTCGACGCCTCCGATTGGTTTGCCGATCCGAATCTGAAGGGCATCAAGGAAAACTCCAAGCTGGGCGGCCAATCGAGCACATTCCAGCTGACGGTGATGCAGACCAGTCCGAGACAGGACGGCGCCGAGGACGAGGGCTAGCAGATGGCACTGCAAGACACGCTCGAGCAACTGCGCTCGCTGGACATCAACGAACTCGACGTCAACAACATCGGCTCGTGGCCGGCGGCGGTCAAAGCCATCATCTTGGCATTGCTGTTCGTGGTTGTCGTCGTGGCTGGCTACTTCGCGTACTTGACCGACAAGCAGAACGTGCTCGAGACCGCCGAAAAACAGGAATCGAGTCTGCGCAGCGAGTACGAATCGAAGGCGTTTCAAGCCGCCAATCTGCCGCAGTACCGTCAGCAGAAAGAAGAAATGGAAGCAACGTTCGGTGCATTGTTGCGACAATTGCCGAGCGACACCGAAGTCCCGGGGCTGATCGAAGACATCACGCTCACGGCGCTCGACAACGAGCTCACTATCCAAAGCATCGACCTTCAGCCCGAGCGTAAAGCCGAGTTCTATGTGGAGCTGCCGATCACCATCACAGTGAGCGGCGACTACCACGACATTGGCGCATTCGTATCGGGTGTCGCCAATCTGTCGCGAATCGTCACGCTGCATGACTTCACGATCAAGCCGGATACGGCGCCGACCGACCTCAACATGACGATTCTCGCCAAGACGTATCGTTATCAGGACGAGGACAAGTGATGCAGATCGCCAAAGCGCTGCTCGTTCTCCTCGGCGTCTGGCTGCTGGCCGGTTGCGGCGCAGGAGACGAATTCGCCGACATCAAGCAATTCATGGACGAGATCGACGCCAAGCCGAAAGGCCGCATCGAGCCGCTCCCCGAATTTCAGCCCTATCAGGCTTTTGCCTACAGTGCTGGCGACCTGCGCAGTCCGTTCGAGCCACCCGTGGAGGTCAAGCCGGTCGACCCCTCGAAGAAGTCGCCGGACGTGAAACCAGACTTCGACCGGATCAAGCAATATCTCGAACAATTCAATATGTCGCAGCTCGCAATGGTTGGTACCCTGTCGCAGGGCTCGGCCTTCTACGGTTTGGTGCGCGACGTACGCGGCGGCGTGCACCGGGTGAAACCGGGCGACTACATGGGTACGGATCACGGACGCATCGTGGCAATCGACGAAACCGCGATCGAGATGATCGAAATCGTGGCCGATGGCACCGGTGGCTGGGTGGAACGCGAGCGCACCGTGAGCCTAGGAGGCGGACAGTCATGAGGGATGAGAGCATGAGATTTCGAACGCGCGTGAGTTCGACGCCGGCTCAGGGGCAATCGCGGTGGCTCATTGCTGCTGCAGCGTTGTTGCTGGCGGGTGTGGCGAATGCGGCGACCATGCAAGGTATCGAGTTTTCGTCGCTGCCTGGCGACAAAACCGAGATCCGCATGAAGTTCGACACGACGCCGCCGACACCGGAGGGCTACACCATCGAGTCACCCGCCCGTATCGCCCTGGATCTGAAGGGCGTGACCAGCTCGCTTGATTCGAAGTACCACAGCCTAGGTATAGGCAACGCACGTGAAGTGACCGTGATCGAAGCGAAGGATCGCACGCGAGTCATCGTCAACCTCACGCGACTGGTCGCCTACGAGACACGGATCGAAGGCAACACCCTCTACGTGCTGGTCGGTGCCGACAGTTCGCAAGGTCTGCCATCACCGCAACGACACGCCGATGCCGACATGGCGCGCAGCGCCGCGGCAGCGGGATCCTCACGTATCAACAGCGTCGACTTCCGCCGCGGCGCATCCGGTGAAGGGCGCGTGATCATCACGCTGTCCGATCCGAAGGTGCCGGTCGACGTCACCAGCGAATCCGGCAAGATCAAGGTGCTGGTGCGCAATACCGATCTGCCGAGCGATCTGCGCAGAAGGTTGGATGTCACCGACTTTGCCACACCCGTGCAAATCGTCGATGCCGTGCAAACTGGCCCGCACGTGACCTTCACAATCGCGGCGACGGGCAACTACGACTATCTCGCCTATCAGGCAGATCAGACATTGTCGGTCGAAGTGAACCCGGTTACCGAAGAAGAACTCGCGGCGCGCGATGACATCTTCAGATTCAAGGGCGAGAAGCTATCACTCAACTTCCAGGACATCGAAGTCCGCTCGGTGCTGCAACTGATCGCCGACTTCACCGACCTGAACTTGGTGGCTAGCGACACGGTCTCGGGGCGCATTACGCTGCGCCTCAAGAACGTGCCGTGGGATCAGGCGCTCGAGCTCATCTTGAAGACCAAGGGGCTCGACAAGCGCCAGACCGGCAACGTCATGTTGGTTGCGCCGGCCGCCGAGATTGCGGCGCGCGAGAAGCTCGAGCTCGAGAACCAAAAGCAGATTTCGGAACTCGCGCCACTGCGCAGTGAATTCGTACAGGTTCGCTACGCCAACGCCACCGAGATGTTCAAGCTGTTCGACACCAACGACGGCAAGTCCAAGTCGATGTTGTCCGAGCGCGGCAGCGCGATCGTGGACGAACGCACCAACTCGATCATCATCACCGACACGGCAGATCGCCTCGAGGAGTTCCGGCGCGTGATCGCGCAACTCGACATCCCGGTCCGGCAAGTACTGATCGAAGCACGTATCGTCACGGCCAGCACCAACGCGTCCGAAGAGCTCGGCATTCGCTGGGGCGGTGGCGGCTATCGAGTCGACGACAACAACACGTTCGCAACCAAAGTTGGCGGCAGTCTGACCACGTTGTCCGAGCTGCAAAACGTGGTCGTGAATGGATCCGGCGAGATCACTTCGCCCGACGATCTGGTAGTGGATCTCGGTGTCGCCAATGCCAACGCCACCACCTTCGGCATCGGTTTTGCTGGCGCCAACTGGCTGGTCGATCTCGAGCTGTCGGCGCTCGCGAGCGATGGGCGCGCCGAGGTGGTGGCGCGGCCGAAGGTCATCACCGCCGACAAGAAGAAGGCGATGATCCAGTCGGGTACCGAGATTCCGTATCAGGAAGCGTCGTCCTCCGGTGCGACTTCGACCTCGTTCAAGGAAGCCGTGCTGTCGCTCGAGGTGACACCGCAGATCACCCCCGACGACCGCATCATCATGGATCTGAAGGTCAACCAGGATACCGTCGGCGAAGTGTTCAACAACGTGCCGAGCATCGACACCAACGAGATCACGACTCAGGTGCTGGTCGACAACGGCCAGACCATCGTGCTCGGTGGTATCTTCAAAGACGAGTATGCGGAGGCGGTGACCAAAACGCCGTTCTTGGGTGATATCCCGTACCTTGGCCGCTTGTTCCGCCGCAATTTGGAGCGGTCCGACAAACAGGAGCTGCTGATCTTCATCACACCGCGCATCGTGCAGGAGTCGCTGACCGCGCGGTGATGCATCAGTCCCGGCATGCTGGGCATTGCCGGGGTACACCGATAGACTGACGGCGCCGCATGGCGCCGTCTTCGTTTGTAGCATGTCGTCGAAGAATCAGAACGTCTTCTTGGTCGGCCTGATGGCGGTCGGCAAGACGACTGTTGGTCGTCACCTCGCCGCCGAGCTCGAGCTCGAGTTCTTCGATGCCGATCAGGAAATCGAAGCGCGTGCCGGCGCCGACGTGGCTTGGATATTCGACGTGGAAGGCGAGCAGGGCTTCAGAGACAGGGAAGTGCACGTGATCGAAGAGCTGACTGCTCGCAAAGGCGTGGTGATAGCGACGGGCGGTGGCGCGGTGCTACGCGAGGAAAATCGCCGCGCGCTCGCCGAGCGTGGCATCGTGGTGTTCCTAGAGACGCCGATCGAACGACTGGTGGACCGCACGCGGAACGATCGCAAACGGCCGTTGTTGCGCGGCGGCAACGCGCGCGCGACGCTCGAGCGATTGATCCGGGAGCGCGGACCGTTGTACGAAAGCATCGCGGACTACCGCTTTCAAGGTGACCGTCGGTCGGCCAAGGCGTTGGCGAAGGAAATTGCGGAACGGCTGCGGGCAGACGGGAAATTCGATGCTTGATCGAATCGACGTGGCTTTGGGCGAGCGTAGTTATCCGATCTTGATCGGGGCGGGGGCCATGGCCGACAACTCGAGCTTGCGCAGCGCCTTGCCGGGTAACCGCGTCATGGTGGTCACCAACGAGACGGTCGCGCCGCTGTATCTCGATGCGCTCGAACGCGCGCTCGGTGAGGTGCGCGCCGATGTTTGCGTCATTCCCGATGGCGAGGGCTACAAGACGCTCGCCACCTACGAGTCGGTTCTCGACTCGCTGCTGGCGCACGGGCATCCGCGCACCACGACGGTGATCGCGTTGGGAGGCGGCGTGGTCGGCGATATTGCGGGATTCGTTGCCGCCACGTATCAGCGCGGCGTCGCGTTCGTGCAGGTGCCCACCACGCTACTCGCGCAGGTGGACAGCTCCGTGGGCGGTAAGACTGCGGTCAATCATCCGCGCGGGAAGAACATGATCGGAGCATTCCATCAGCCGAACCTGGTGTTGGCCGATACCGATACGCTGCGTACTTTGCCTGATCGCGAGTTCCGGGCTGGTGTTGCCGAAGTCATCAAGTACGGCGTCATCAAAGACCCGGCGTTGTTCCAGTTTCTCATCGATGAGCGTGCCGCCATTCTCGCCCGCGACGAACCAGCGCTGCGGCACATCATCACGCGATCGTGCGCCATCAAGGCTGCCGTGGTTGCAGCCGACGAGCGCGAAACCGGCGAGCGTGCGATCCTCAATTTCGGCCACACGTTCGGCCATGCCATCGAAGTCCTGACCGAGTTCGAACTGCTGCACGGTGAGGGAGTCGCGCTCGGTATGGTGATGGCCGCGGACTTATCGGCGCGCCTCGAGTGGCTCGACGCCGACACGGCACGGCGCATCAAGCGACTCGTGGCCGACTATGGACTGCCGATCGTGCCGCCAATGAATCGCCTTGCGCCCGACGACATGCTCGATGTGATGGGGCGCGACAAGAAGGTACGGAACGGGCACCTGAACTTGGTGCTCGTGCGTCGCTTGGGCGAAGTAGCGATCACCGATTCGGCCAACATGGCCCTCGTGCGCGAGACACTGGCAGCAGGGCAGGGGCTTTGTAATGGCTGAGCTGTCGCTCGCGGACGAGCCCGTTACCGCCACATCTCCATTCGAGGGTCCGTCGACCAACTTTTTCGGCGGTGCGCACCGCGCCAAGCAGCTCGAGGATCTACGCCATCTGAGCCGCTGGTCGCGTCGGCTCTTGGCGGTCACGGGTGAGCGCGGCGTCGGCAAGTCGAGTTTGTATCGCGCACTGTCGGCCCGGCTCGACCCGGGTGTGAAGGCTGCTCGCATCAATGCCAATCTGACCAGCGACACCCGCGAGGTACTGAACGCGCTGTTGCAGGGGTTTGGCATCGCGTCGCCGGCGAATGCCAATCCGCAACTGCTCGCGCAGCTCATTACGGTGCACGCGGAAGAGCAATGCGAGGCGCGTCGGCATTGCTTGGTATTGGTGGACGATGCGCACCTGTTGGATTTGCGCGCACTCGAGCAGTTGCTGCACCTGGTGGACGCCACGAGCGAAGACGCTTTGCGTGTGGTGTTTTTCGCGGAGTCGTACTTCATTACCGCGCTCGACAAAGCCACCAAGCGCATGAGCACGGCCCGCGCGTGGCACGAGATTCGTCTCTTGCCGTTCACCGAGGAGGACACGCGCGGCTACCTCGCGTTTCGCGCGCAAGAGGCTGGCGGCGGCCAGCGCCCGCCGTTCACCATCGCGAACTTGAAATTGATCTACGAACTGTCGAGTGGCTTACCTGGCCGGATCAACGAGGTTGCTGCTGCGATTCAACGTGGTGAGATCGGCGTCCGCGATCGCGACCGCTGGCTGCCGCCGATGCACCGCGCACTGGCCTTGGTCTTGCTCACGGTGCTGCTCGGTGTTTGGTTGGTTTGGTCTGGCTATCAAACTGCGCCCGAGCCCGAAGTGGCGGGTGCGGAAGAATCGCCCACGGCGGCGCAAGCGCTCACGCTACCGGCCGAGATCGGCACGCTCGCTGCCGGTTGACGGTGCAGGGCCGGATGTCGATGCGGTCGCCGCGCAACCGTCGGTGCCCATCGATGCGCAGCAGCCGCAAGCAGTCGGCGTTGCGGCGGACACACCGGATCCGGTGCCGATGGTCGAATCGAAATCGGTGCAAGCGCGACCCGAGCGAGTTGTAGTTGCGTCGCCGGCGCCGGCAATCGTCGAGTCACCGCCCACACCAGTGACAAAGGCGGTTCCACCGCCGGCGGTGGCGCCGGCCGTTGCAACCGGACCCTTCGACGTCGAGTGGATCTTCGATCAGCCCGAGGGGAACTTCACGCTGCAACTCTTCGGCACATCGAATCGTGCGCAATGGCAAGCGTTCGTCGATCGCCAACCTGCGGGCACACCGATCGCCGGCTTCGAGAGTCGCCGCAACGGCGAGCCGTGGTTCGTGGTGGTGTACGGCAGCTACGCCACACAGCCAATGGCCGATGCCGCGCGCGGCAACTTGCCTGCGAGTCTCGGTGCGGTCGACCCCTGGCTGCGAACGTTCCGCGCGGTGCGCGCTTCGATCGGCGAGCGCTAGCCGTCGACAAGGAAGCCCGATCAGCCCGGTCGCCAGATACCGTGGAATCCGGCCGGTATGCGATGCGCGAGCTGCACGGTTGCGATCGGACCTCTTTCGGGCCCTGACGCATCGAACACCGCCAAGTGACCGCGATCGCTGCGCTCGTCGTAGGCGGTTGCCAACAAGAAGCCGTCGCCTTCGGCGGAATCATCGCCAGCGGGCACGAACGTCGGTTCGCCGAAAGCGCAGTGGTCTTCGGTGTAGACCTGCATTGCACGACGCACATGGTCGAACTGTGCGATGCCACGGTCGAAGTCGTCGCCAGTGCCCGGCCCACCCCGGCATGCGAGAAAGCCGTAGCGGTAGACCGTTCCTAGGTACCGTTCGTCGATGCGCGGTACTCGCAGACCTCTTCAGTCAACCGTTGCATCTCCACGGCTTGCGATGGGTGCGTCCAATCCAAGCCCCAGCGCGTCAGATACTGGCGCAGCATGGATCCAATCGGCGGCGAGCCAT
>QJXZ01000239.1 GCA_003248125.1 Gammaproteobacteria bacterium
GGCGTGCCGATCACCGAGTTTCGCGAGGGCGACAAGACTATCAACGTCATTGCGCGCGCCCGCGCCGAAGACCGCAACCTCGCCGCCGCGGTCGAGGACGTCAATGTCTATACACCGGCCGGCCGGTTTGTGCCGATTTCCCAAGTGGCCCGCGTCGATGTCACGCTCGAGGAAGCGCGCACTTGGCGGCGCGATCGACTGCCAACCATCACGGTGCGCGCCGACGTGGCCGACGGGGTACAACCACCGGACGTGACCAATGCGCTGCTACCGAAGCTCGAGCCGATCAAGGCCAAATTGCCGCCGGGCTACCACATCGACACCGGCGGTGCGTGGCACGAGAGCCGCATCAACGAAAAACCGATACAGGCGCTCTTCCCGATCATGATCGTTGCGGTGCTGACGCTATTGATGCTGCAGCTGCAAAGCTTCTCCAAGACGATGATGGTTGTGCTTACCGCGCCGCTTGGCATGATCGGCGTGGTTGCCGCGCTACTCGCTTTTAGCGCACCCATGGGTTTCGTGGCGCAGCTCGGCATCATCGCGCTCTTCGGCATGATCATGCGAAACTCGGTCATTCTGGTTGACCAGATTCGCCAGGACATTGATGCCGGACAGCCGCCGTGGACTGCGATTCGCGAATCCGCTGTGCGCCGCTTCCGGCCGATTATGCTTACAGCCGCCGCGGCGGTGCTCGCTATGATCCCGCTCACCCGCAGCGAACTCTGGGGGCCCATGGCGATGGCCATCATGGGCGGGTTGATGATCGCGACGGTGTTGACGCTGCTGTTCGTGCCAGCACTTTACGCCGCGTGGTACCGCGTAACGCCACCGCCCAACGCGGTCGCGCTTCGACAACAATGACGTCGGCAGAAACGTTCGCTGGAGAAAAAATATGAATTCGATTCTTGCCAGGCGCGCCCTACGCACCGCGCTGCTCTTCGCGGCTGCTCTGTCGGCGATCACCGGACATGCGGCCAACTTGATGGAGGTATACCACGACGCCGCCGGCTACGATGCCCAGTTCGCCGCCGCGCGCGCTGCGCACGCCGCCGCGCAGGAGAAAATCACCCAAGGCCGGGCGCTGGTGCTGCCGTCGGTTACGCTATCGGCCGGCGCGAGCCGCTCGAAACTCGATGCAGATCTCGATACCGCACCGACGCCGATCAACGACAAGCGCGACTTCGACACCAACTCCTACACGCTGGCATTGGTGCAGCCGCTTTACCGCAAGCAGAACTTCGTTCAGTACAGCCAGGCCGAGTTTCAGGTACGCCAAGCGGGTGCCGCTTTTGCGGCGGCGCGCCAGGACTTGATTTTGCGGGTCTCTCAAGCGTACTTCGATGTGCTGGCCGCGCAGGATGGGCTCACGCTCATACGTGCACAGAAGGCGGCCATTGCGGAACAGCTTGCGCAAGCGAAACGAAGCTTCGAAGTCGGCGCGGCGACGATCACCGACACCCATGAGGCGCAAGCGCGCTACGATCTCGCGCAAGCCCAAGAGATCACCTCACAAAACACGCTCGAGATCGCCAAGCGCGTGCTGCAGCAACTCACCGGCAAGACTTACGACGCGCTTCAACCGCTGGGCGAGAAGACCACGCTCGCGCCTCTCAAACCTGACGAACTCCCAACCTGGGTCGACCTCGGCCAGAAGCAAAGCTATACCGTGCTGGCGCAGGAGGCAGTGGTCGAGCTGCAGTCGCTGGAAGTGGATCGTAATCGTGCAGGCAACTACCCAACCATCGATTTTGTCGCGTCCTACAGCGGCATCGACCAAAGCGGGACGGTGCTCACACCAATCGGAAGCCGCCTGACGCTCGGCACGGTCGGCGTTCAACTGAATATGCCACTCTATGCGGGCGGCGCGATCACATCGCGCACGCGCGAATCGGCGGCGTTGCTCGACAAAGCCCGCGCCGATCTGGCGGCCGTGCGACGCCAGCAGGCGCTCGCCGTCGAACAGAGTTTCCTCAACGTCATTAGCGGCACGAACCAGGTGACCGCACTCGAGCAGGCACTCACGTCGAGCGAGTCGGCGCTTGCTTCTAACAAGCTAGGCTACGACGTCGGCGTACGCATCAACATCGACGTGCTCAACGCGCAGCAGCAGGTTTTCTCGACGCGCCGCGAGCTTTCGGCGGCCCGATACAACACGATTCTTCAGCAACTGCGCCTGCAAGCCGCGGTCGGCGACCTGAACGAAGACGATATCAATCTTGTCAATCGCGTCCTCGCGCCGCTGACGACTTCCGCCCGTTGAGCCTTCTCGGGCGGCAACCATGCCGCCCATCCACCCATCCGGTTGGCAGGGCGCGCCAAATCGGCGATGCTGCGCGCGCCTCGAAAGATAATCGCCGGAACGTTCGACGCATGTACCGCTATCGCCTACTCGTGTGGCTGCTCGCGCCGGTCTTCGTCGGCTACACGCTGTGGACCGCGCTACGCTACCGGGACCTGCGCTATTTGCGCGAACGCCTCGGTTTCGTGCGACGCGCCAATTCCGCCAGCGGGATTTGGCTGCATGCGGCCTCGGTCGGCGAAGTGAACGCTGCCGCCGTGCTGGTGCGCCGCCTCGCCACTCACGCACCGGGCGGTCGCATTGTGTTGACCACGGTAACGCCCACCGGCGCCGCTATTGCCCGCGAACGCCTCGGCGATTGCGTGTGCCATCGCTACCTCCCAATCGACTGGCCGTTTGCGGTACGGCACTTTGTGCGCCGACTGAAGCCGGCCTGCTTGCTGGTCATGGAA
>QJXZ01000232.1 GCA_003248125.1 Gammaproteobacteria bacterium
GCGGCGACTACGACGACGCGTTCGGCGCCGTCGACTCTGCCGAATGGTCCGACGCACGCCGCATCACGCGTCAGAACATTCCGCTGATCAAGCTTGGGCAGAATTCGGGCACCAGCGAAGTGGCCGCGATCAATCCTGGCCATCCGATGGCGCTCGGCCAGACCCCGATCGGCGGATTCAGCAACGGCGAGCGCGAGTTCGGGCTCTTCAACATCGGCAAGCCGCGCGGCTGTCGCGTCGATGACGACTGCGGCGAGGGGCTCACCTGCGACACGACACTGGGATTCATGGGCCGACCCTACACCGAGTGGTCGGGGTTGACACTCGCTTGTCGCGACGGCGCACCAGGCTGCAGCAACGATACGATGCAAGACGATGCCGGCAAGTCCGTACCCCAGTCCGGACTGTGCGTCGATGAAACGAGCAGCATTGGCGCGGATCCGGTGTCGCACCTGTTGACCACCACGGCACTACAGGTGCTGATCGGGCTGCGTGACAAACAAGATCCGCGCCGCTATGTCGATACGCGCTACTGGCTGACCAGCAAGTTCGTCAACGTCGCGGCACGTACCGTGCAGGATTTCGCAACCGAGCGCCCCCGCGCGGAACAGGACTATCGGCCCGCGAGCGGCAGCGGCGATCGGCGTCGCGTATTCCTCTGGAGCCGGCCGAGCTTCATTGGTGTCGGCGCACGCGGCCGCAACATGGCGCTCTACTTCGCCTACGTCGACATGCCCGAGGGCGAAGGCTACGTTTGGCAGCCGCAATACTTCACTGGCAGCCGCGATGACATACCGACGTTCAGTACCGACCAGCGCGCGGCCGTGCCGCTCGATCTCGACTCGTCTGTGGCGGGCGTGCAGACCATCGAACCTCACGACGTGGTCAACCAGCTGAGTGTTGCGTGGGTTGCGCCGCTCAAGAAGTGGGTGATGTTCTATGGCGGCGGCATGTCCCGATTGCCGACCGCGACACTCGCCAAATGCGGTGTACTCGAAGTATTCACGGGGCCCGAGTGTGTAAGCGTCGACGTTGGCAACGGCGCCGTGCGCATGCGCAGCGCAGACAACCCATGGGGACCGTGGTCCCCGCCCCAGGACGTCATCGTTGGCGGCGACCCTGCGCGCGGTGCAATCGAGCAGTATGCGCCGGGCGGCGCACTGCATCATTCGCAGTGTGTGGCGCCGACATGCGCACCGCACCTCGACTCGCCACACTACAGCGCCGACGAGTACGGATTCTTCTACGCGGCAAACATCATCGAAGAGTGGATCACACCGGCGCCCGGCGGGGTCGACATCGTCTGGAACGCATCGACCTGGGATCCGTACCGCGTCGTGCTGCTGCGCACCCGGCTCAAAGAATGACGATGGAGCACCCTTTCGGTACGCCCGAGGCCGCGCGTGAGCGGTACCGACACGATGGCTACTTGGCGCCCTATCGGGCGTTCACGGCTGACGAAGCACGGCATCTCGAGTCGAAGTTCATCGCGTATTGGCAAGGCGAGCAGGATCATCTCTTGGCGCGGTTGCCGAGGGACCGTATCTCGCACTTCTTGGAAACGCACTTGTTTCTGCGCTGGGTGTACGACGCGGTCGTGCACCCGCACGTGCTGGACGCCGTCGAGATTGCCATTGGGCCCGACATTCTCGTCTGGAGTTCGCAGTGGTTCCCGAAGTTTCCACACGATCGTGCGTGGGTTTCGTGGCATCAAGACGCCACCTATTGGGGGCTCAATCCGCCAAACGTCGTCACGGCTTGGATCGCGCTCACGCCGAGCACCATCGAGAACGGTTGTCTGCGCGTCGTTCCAGGTACGCATTCCGGCACGCTACTTCCGCAGCGTGAAACGTATGCCGAGACGAATATGCTTTCGCGCGGCCAGGAGATAGCCGTCGAGATCGACGAGGCGGCAGCCGTAGACTTGGTGCTCGAACGCGGTGAGTTCTCGCTTCACCACGTCGGTATTGTGCACGGCTCTGGTCCCAACTCGACCGACCTACCGCGCATCGGCCTCGCCGTTCGCTACGTCTCGCCGGATGTGGTGCAGAGCGGAAGAAACCGCGACATGGCAATCCTCGCGCGCGGTCGCGACAACGATGACCACTTCCAGTTGGTCGATCCTCCGGAGCGGGATTTCGCTTGGGGTGAACGCCCCGTGCACGCCGAATCCATGACGCGCAAACTCGGCAACATCCTACCTACGCCGCGCCCCTAGCGATCCCAAAGTTCGTTCGACGCGAGTCGTGCACCTTCGACGAGAGATCCGAGCTTAGCCCACGCGATGCCCGGGTCCACCAAGTCGACACCGACGAACGTGCCGAAGCCGCAGTCGCTGCCGGCAATGACGTTTTCGCGCCCGACGGTATTGGCAAAGCGAACGATGCGCTGCGCGACCAATTCTGGATGCTCGATGCGATTCGACATCGACTCGATGACGCCAGGGATCAAGATCTTGTCTTCCGGTACCTTGACCGTTTCGAACACTTTCCACTCGTGCTCGTGACGAGAATTCGCAGCCTCGAACAATATCGCCTGTGCCCGTACAGTGAGGACGAGATCGACGATCTGCGCCAGCGGCACGTCGCGATGATGCGGCCCCGGATAGTTGCCCCAGCAGAGGTGAACGCGCACACGCTCGGGCGGAATGTCACGAATGGCGGCGTTCAACACCTCGATGTGTTGCCGCGCATAGTCGCGAAATTCCTCAACCGGTCGGTCCGCGAACTCGCGATGGCGTGTCATGGCGAGATCCGGGCAATCGAGCTGCAGTAAGAAGCCCGCTGCCACGATCGCTTCGTACTCCGGCTTCATGGCATCGGCCACCGCCCAGAGGAACTCTTCCTCGGTCGGATAGTAGGTATTGCCGAGAAACATCGACACCACACCGGGTGACGCCGCGGTCATGAACGCCTCCTCGACTGCCGCGCCGTCGAGTGCGCGTTTGAAATTGTCGAGGTCGGACTCGAGCGCGCCCGTTTGCTTCGGCGCCACCGGTCCGTTGCAGGCGGGACGATTCATGTTGAGTCGCTGCACGCCCGGATCGTTGAAGTAATGGCTCGCGACATTCGGGTACTCGAGGATGTCGCTCAGCTTCGGACGCTCGGACTGGCCACCAAATCCCGTTAGGCGCTCGGTCACGTACGTTGCGTAGCTCGGCTTGCTCATCTCGCCATCGCTCACCACGTCGATGCCGATCTCCGCCTGGTGGGCAACGACCTCGCCCACGCTGCGCCGTACGCTTGCCGCCAGCTCGGCTTCGTCGACCGGCCGGTGCTCTTCCTTCGCGAACATGAGCTCGATCAGCGAATCCGGGCGCGGCAAGCTGCCGGTGTGAGTAGTGAGAATTCGATCGGTGCTGCGTTTCATGAGTGACTTCCCCCCTTCCTCTGCACCGGTGGTGCGATACCGCCGGATTGTTCGATCAATAGGTTGCCCGACCGCCGCTCGCGTCGATGCACTGAGCCGTGATGAAGCTCGCTGCGTCCGACACCAGAAAATGCACCACCGCCGCGACCTCGTCCGCGGTGCCGAAGCGGCCCATCGGTGCCTTGCTCAGCATCGCCTGCACGGCCTCGCTAGGCAGCTGCTCGAGCAACCGCGTCTCGACCACGGCAGGCGCTACACAGTTGACGCGAATGCCCTCGAGGATTACTTCCTTACCGAGCGCCTTGGTGAAGGCGATGATGCCGGCCTTTGCGACCGAGTAAGGAATGAGTTGCGGTGTGCCCTCCTTGCCTGCGATCGAGGCGATGCTGACGATCGACCCGCGCTGCGCGCGCCGCATGTGCGGGATGACCGCGCGGCTGACGAGAAAAACGCTGGTCAGATCGACGTCGAGCACACGCTGCCAATCCTGGTCGGAGAGTTCCCACAACGGTGCCGTGCGGCCCATGAAACCTGCGTTGTTGACCAGCACGTCGATGCGACCGAATCGATCGACCACGCTCGCGACCAAGGCTTCGACGTCGGCGACTCGGCTCACGTCGCCACCGAATCCCGCCGCGGCTGCGCCGCCATCCGTCAGCGCCTTGGCCGCAGCGGCGGCGCCATCGACGTCGATGTCGGCGAGCGCAACGGTCGCGCCGGCCGCAACGAATCGACGACCGATCGCCTGACCGATGCCGCCGGCGCCGCCGGTGATCAAGGCGACCCGGCCCTCGAGTTCCGAGGTCATGCCCCGAGTCCTCCCGCTGACATGTCAGAAGACCGGATCACGGCCATTTCTGTTCACATATCGCCCCCAGATGGCAAACTTAACATGTTACTTGGGAGGGAGGGGAGACAATGCGCGACCCATTCGCGCCCATTCGCGCGGCCGCCAACATCGCCGTCGACGACGCCCACAAGCAACCCATCGCCCTCGTCGGTGCGGGCGAAATCGTCGACGTCGCACATCTGCCCGCCTATGCCGCGCACGGGCTATCGATCGCGGGGATTTTCGATATCGACACGAACAAGGCGCACAGGGTCGCCGAACGCCACGGCGTCGGTCGCGTCTATCGAAGCCTCGACGAACTCGCCGCCGACGCGCAGGCGCCGGTGGTCGACATCGCGGTATTTCCGTGGGCGCAATTCGACATCGCGCGAGAATTGCTCGACGCCGGCAAGCATCTCTTGTGTCAAAAGCCGCTCTCGTACGATTTCGCGCAGGCCAAGCAACTGGTCGACTACGCCGCACACCGCAACCGCTTGCTCGCCGTCAATCAACAGTTGCGCTTTGCCGAGAGCATCGCCGCCACGCGCGCCATGGTGAGCGAAGGCTGGATCGGCGAGCCCTACGAGATGAGTTGGGACTTTCACGTCTTCACGCCGTGGCAGAACTGGGCTTGGGTGGCAGATCTGCCGCAACTCGATCTGCAGCAATTCACCATTCATCCCCTCGATACGGTGCGCTGCGTGCTCGGCGAGCCACGATGGGTGTATGGCAATCAGGCAAGCGCACCGGGCCAAACCGAGAAAGGCGAAACCCGTACGGTGAGCGTGCTCGAGTTCGATGGTGAGACGCGCGCATTTCTGCGCAGCTGTCACAAGAACACCACCGGCGATCCGCGCGCCGAGTTCCGCATCGACGGCACTCGCGGCAGCATCAAGGGCACGATCGGTCTCATGTACGACTATCCGCGCGGCCGGGCGGACACGCTCGCGGTCAATTCGGCCGTGCTACCAACCGATGGCTGGCTGCCCTACCCGGTGCTGACGCGCTGGATTCCGGACGCCTTCATTGGTCCCATGGCCTCGCTGCTCGAAGCCATTGCGACGGGTGGTCAACCGGCAACCAATGGCAGCGACAATCTCGCGACGCTGCGCCTCGTGCACGCGCTTTACGAGTCCGGCCGCGAGCACAAGGTGGTTCGCATCTAAGGAGTCTGCAATGGGCAAAGCACGCCAATTTCCTAGCGAAGCCGAACTCGATCAGTTGTTCGTCGCGGTCGACAACGCCGGTCGTTGGGGCGCCGACGACGAACTCGGCACGCTGAATTTCATCACGCCGGCAAAGCGAATCGCCGCGGCAGCGCTGGTGAGGGAAGGGCTCGCCATGTCGATCGGACGCGATCTCGATACGCTGCAATCCGCCAACAATCCATCCCCCGTCCGCCACACCATGTGTTACCAGAACCACTATCCGATCGGCGCGGTGGACGCGATCACGCTCGACATGCACGGCTTCGCACTCACGCATCTCGACGCCATCGCACACGTTTACCGTGGCGAGGATGTCTACAACCGCCGCGACGCGGCGACGGTTGCCCAACCGACGGGGCTCACGCACTGCGACATCCTGGCGCAGAAGGACGGCATGTTCACGCGCGGCGTATTGCTCGACATCGCTGCAGTGCGCGGCGCCGACTGGCTATCGCCCGATGAGGGCGTCTACGCTGCAGATCTCGATGCCGCCGAGCAACGGCAGCGAGTGCGCGTCGAGACGGGCGATGCCATCTTCGTCTACACCGGCTTGCAAAAGCGCGAACTACACGAGGGACCAGAAAATCTCGGCGAGCGCGTCGGCATCATGCCCGACGCGATTCGCTGGATGCACGAACGCGAGATCGCAGTCTACTCGGGCGACTGTGTCGATGCCTTTCCGAATCCTTACGGGCAGCGCTACGCCATCTACTTCCACGCCATCACGCTCGCCGCCATGGGGTTGGTGCTGCTCGACATCCCTGCCCTCGAACCGCTCGTGGAAACCTGCAAACGGCTCGGTCGCAGCGACTTTCTGCTGACGATGTCGCCGCTGCGCATTCGCGGCGGCACCGGTTCGCCGGTCAACCCGATCGCAATTTTCTAAAGCAATGGTCCGGGTTCATATCCGTCACGACACACGAACGAGACGTTCGCGAGATCCACTTCAATAATCCTGGGTCAACAGTGGAAACGCCGACAACACGTGCACGGGCTCGAGCAGCGGTGATGGCTGCACGAGGCCCGGATGGAGATCGGCCAAGGTCGGTGCGCCCAACAGTGCCATGCTGGCGCGAATCTCGTGCTCCAAGATGCCGAGCGCATGGACCAGTGCAGATGCGCCACCGGCCGCCATGGCGAGCGCTTCGAATCGACCCATGCCCACCAGATCGGCGCCCGCACACAAACCTTTGATGACGTCGGTGCCGCGTATGAAACCGCCATCGACGACCACTGGCACACGTCGTTCTACGGCGGCAATCACTTCCGGCAACGCTTCCATGCCACCGCGGCCGTGATCGAGCTGGCGGCCGCCGTGATTGGAGACGTACACCACATCGACGCCCGCTTCGACCGCGCGGCGCGCGTCGTCTGCGGTGTTGATGCCTTTCAGCCACAGCGGAATCCGGAACTTCTGCTTGATGTGAGCGACCGTGTCCCACGTCATTTTTGCTTGGTATCCGAAATCGGCGACACCGGCCTGGCGCCCGGACGCGGGAATGTAGCGTTTCAACAAGTCGCGCTCGCGGCGGCTGTACACGGCAGTATCGACGGTCAAACAGAAACCGACGAAACCCGCTTCGATGGCGCGCGCAATGATGTCGTCCATCCAAGATTGGTCACCGACCAGATAGAGCTGATAGACCTTCGGTGCCGTGCCGACCTTCGCGACTTCCTCGAAGCCCGGCGCACAGGCGGAGCTCAACATCATCATCGCGCCGAACGTGTCCGCTGCCTCCGCAACGGATGCGCCGCCACCGGCCTCGAATACCTGAATGGAGCCGATGGGAGGCAACAGGATCGGTAAGCGCAACGCGTGGCCCATGAACTCGGTCGCAGCACGCACCTCCGAGACGTCGTTCAGCACCCGCGGGCGGAACGACAGCGCGTCGAGACTCGCGCGATTGCGCTTCATCGTGGTCTCGGTCTCGGCCGCACCGATCAAGTAATCCCAGTGATTGCGCGACAGGTTGGTACGCGCCTTAACCGCCATTTCCTGCAGCGTCAAGAAATCCGCCATTGGCCGCTCCGCCGCGAATCGGCCGATGGTAGCACGCGTGTTTGCAAGGGTTGGCGGGACGGTGCGGCCCGCTAGAATGCGCGCTCGGACAGCGGAGAAGCCATAGTGAATCGAATCGTGATCGTCGGCGCCGGTCATGCTGCGGGGCAGGCCGTGGCGAGCCTGAGACAGGAAAAATACGAAGGCGACATCGTGCTGATCGGCGACGAACCGCATGTGCCCTATCAACGGCCGCCGCTGTCGAAGCAATACCTGGCCGGTGAACAGGGGCTAGACAGGGTCTACTTGCGACCGGAGAAGTTCTACACCGACCGCAACGTGACGCTGAAGCTCGGCACACGCGTCAGCGCAATCGACGCCAAGGCGCACACCGTGACCACCGACGCGGGCGAGACCATCAGCTACGACAAGCTGCTGCTCGCAACCGGCGGCCGGGCACGAAAACTCGGCATCCCCGGCAGTGATCTGCCCGGCATTCACTACCTGCGCTCGATCGCCGACGTCGATGCCATCCGCGCCGAGCTCACACCGGGCAAACGCCTCGCCATCGTTGGCGGCGGCTACATCGGGCTCGAAGTGGCGTCGGTTGCCGTGAAGAATGGCATCGAGGTGACAGTGCTCGAGATGGAAGACCGCATCTTGAAGCGCGTCACCACCGAGGCGATGAGCGCGTTCTACGATCAACTGCACACCGGGCGCGGCGTCGCGATCGTGACCAGCGCCAAGGTCACGGGGTTCACGGGTTCGAAGCGCGTGGAACAGGTCATGGTCGAAGGCCGTGACCCCGTGCCGGCCGACGTTGTCGTCGTCGGCATCGGCATCATCCCGAACGTCGAGATTGCTGCTGCCGCAGGTCTCGAGTGTGACAACGGCGTCGTGGTCGATGACCACTGCCGCACGTCGGATTCAGACATATTCGCGGCAGGCGATTGCACCAACCATCCAAATGCGCTGCTGGGCCGCAGGCTGCGCCTCGAAAGCGTGCCGAATGCGACCGATCAGGCCCGCGTCGCCGCCGCCAACATGTTGGGTGGCGACGCGACGTACGCCGCTATTCCGTGGTTCTGGTCCGACCAATACGAGCTCAAATTACAGATGGTCGGGTTTTCGTCGGACGGCGATAGCGCGGTGGTGCGCGGTGACCCAGCCACCAATCAATTCGCGACTTTCTACCTGAAGAACGGGGTGCTTGTTGCGGTCGACGCCGTCAACAGCCCAAAAGAGTTCATGGCCTGCCGACAAATGGTGGCGGCGAAGAGGCATCTGGACCCGAAGCGCATCGCCGACCCCAACGTCTCCATGAAGGAGCTGATGGCCGGCTGAGCAGGTTGGTATCTTCAGATCGGTAACAGGCTGACGATGTCCAGATCGATCTTCGAGTAACCCTCGGGCAATTCGAACAAATAGGCCGGTTGTGGACCGAGTTCGACGTCGCGCAACTCGAGCTCTACGCGCTTTTCCGTGCCGTCGCGGCCGATGTATGGAAACTCCGTGCGCACGTGCACACCATCGGCGTTCTGCCAGTAGGCTCACGGCTCAGAATGCGGATGTTCTCGGGCGTGTCCATTGCGCTCAGATCGGATTCGCCATAGACGCCCATCAGCGGAATCAACTGCCATGCGAGGTTGCGGTCGGTGCGCATGATGACCGTCACCTCCATACCGATGAGCGATGCCGTGATGCGTTCCATGCGCGGGGCGTGATGCACTTGCGTGACGATCTCGCGACCGTCGACACGCCTTCCAACAGCGCATGCGATCCCGCACTGCCGAACAACAGCGCGATCAATATCATCGATCGACGAATCATGGCGTCCAGGCCCCCTTTGTTAGCTGCTTCAGATCGCGATATCTCAGGTCACGACAATCGCACGATCGCCGCGCACGATCACGGTTTGCTCGAACTGCGCAACCAGCGCGCCCGGTGCCACCAGCAGTGTCCAGCCATCGTCACCTTCCTCCACCCAAGTCCGCCCCGTGGTAAAGAACGGCTCGATCGTGAGCACAGTGCCGTCGCGAAGTCGGCGCCGTTCTTTCGGATTGTCGAGCGGCACGTAGCTCGGATCCTCGTGCAAGCTGCGGCCCACGCCGTGGCTGGCGAGGTTTTCGATGATGCCGTATCCGTGGCGCACCGCGACACGCGATACGGTTTCGCCGATGACGTTCAACGGACAACCCGCCCGAATACGCCGCGTCGCTTGCCGTACTGCGGCTTTCACTGCCCGGCAGATGTGCGCCCTCTCCGGCGCGACGGGCGGCAATACGAACGATTCACCCATATCCGCCACGTAGCCATCGCACTCCGCAGAGACATCGATGTTGATCATGTCGCCCGCGGCCAAGACCCGTGCCCCAGGGATGCCATGCGCTGCTTCTTCGTTGACGCTGATACACGTCGCCCCGGGGAAGTCGTACATGAGCTGCGGAGCAGACCGCGCACCGCGTGCGGCGAGCGCTCGCGTGCCGACGGCGTCCAGTTCCGCAGTGGTCATTCCCGGCCGGGCCGCCGCTTTCATCGCTTCGAACACGGCGCGCACGATCCTGCCGACGGCCATCAGCCCACGCAGATCGTTGTCGGAATCGACCGTCACTCGCGTCAGCCCACCGACGCCGCGAGCACGCGTGAGATCTGACACAGCGGCCGGCCGCTCTCCTCGCGCCAATCATTGAATGCCTGCTGCACTGCCGCCAGCGCCTTCTTGCCACTCGGTGCCTTGTCGACGACGCCCTGACGCACCAGGGCTTTCACCACGTCGGGCGATAACATGAACGTGTCTTTGCCAACAAAACGCAGGAAGAAGCCGCTGGTGGCACCCCCTAATCGGTCACCACGCCGTTTGAGCTCGTTCCAGAGGCCGACGACGTCATCCTCCGGCCAATCGGCCAGATACTTGCCGAAGCTGCCGTGCTCGCGCGCAACCTCGCGCACGAACTGCGCATTGTGGCGCACTGAGGCAATCTTCCTCGCATTGCGGACGATGCGTTTGTCCACCGACAACTGCTCGAGATCCTCATCGGAGAGCATGGCACAGTGCATGGTATCGAAATCGTGGAAGACTTCCTCGAAGCCCGGCCATTTGTTCTCGATGATCTTCCAGACGAAGCCCGACCGGAACACGCACGCCGTCATTTCCGACAGATATCGGTCGTTCGGCACGCGCTTCAGTTGCGTAGCTGTTTTCGGTTTTGGTAATAACGCGTTGAGCGCGTCATCGCCGCCCTTGCGTTTGGCGGCGCGTGCATAGATAGAGGCGAAGGATTCCAATGCGATACTCCGTTTGCACGCTCGAGCCAACGGTCGGCGCATGATCGACGTCGTCGACAAGCCGCGTCAAGGCACCCTGGATCCGAAGCTCGAGGCACTGCTCGACGATGAAACGCATCCGAAGAAGGGATATGTCTATTGCGCTGTGTGCTCGCACGTGGTCAGCCACATCGACCAACGGATCGAAGTGGGGGGCAGCCATGAGCACGACTTCGTCAATCCATACGGATTCCGATTCCACATCGGTTGCTATGCAGATGCACTCGGCTGTGCACTATCGGGCGAGCCGGTCGCAGCGGACACTTGGTTCCCCGGCTTCAAGTGGCGGCACGCGACCTGCGAGGAATGCCGCCAGCATTTGGGGTGGTATTTCGCCAATGCCGCGGAATCGAGTTTCTATGGCTTGGTGACCGACCGCATCCAGACCGATTGATTCGCGCACAGCAACACCAACAGCAAGAACAAGGGGAGATCCTCATTACATGGCACAGAAGTTGAATCCGTCCGCATACGATGCGCTGACGTTCGATTGCTACGGCACGCTCATCGATTGGGAGAGTGGATTGCTAGCCCACCTGCGCCCGATCATCGAGCGCAACGACGCGCACGTCATCGACGATTTCATCCTCGAGTTCTACGGCGCCGCCGAGTCACGCTTGCAGGCGGGGGACTACCGTCCTTACCGCGAAGTCATGATCAGCGTGCTCGACGCGCTCGGCGAACGGCTCGGCTTCACGCCCACGGCCGATCAGCGCCTCGCGTTTCCGGACTCGATCGCGGACTGGCGACCATTCCCCGACACCATCCCAGCGCTGAAGCGCCTTGGTAGCCGCTTTCAACTGATCGTCGTCTCCAACGTCGACGACGATCTGTTCGATCTCACCCAGGCAGAATTGAGTATCAACTTCGACCACGTCGTGACGGCCGAGCAGGTAGGCGCGTACAAGCCGGATCCAAGACCGTTCGAAGAGGCCATCCGTCGGATCGGCATGGACAAATCGCGCATCTTGCATGTCGCCCAGAGCCGCTTTCACGACATCGCACCCGCGCACGCGATGGGCTTGAAGACGGTGTGGATCGACCGTCGCGGCGGCCGCACCGGCGGTGCGACCCCCGACAGCGCGAGCCGGCCGGACTGGCGCTTCGAAAGCTTGGCGGCGCTCACGGACGTGCTCGCGCCTTGATTGGCCTCGAGGTCACGGTCAGACTGGTTGGACCAGCGGACCTCTCGGATCGAGCATGCACCTGCGGCCCATTGTGCGCACCTCCCTGCCGGCGTCCATCACTGCCGAGCTGCGTCGCCAAATCTTGAGCGGTGCGCTGCCCGCGGGCGCGCAGCTGCCGGCCGAGCGCGAACTGGCAAGCGGCTTCGCCGCCAACCGCACCACCGTGCGCGAGGCCCTGCGCGACCTCGAACGCTCGGGTCTGGTCGCCCGGCATCAAGGCCGACCCTACGTGGTGCTCGACTACCGCCAGCATGGCGCGCTCGAACTGATCGAACCACTGATGGCGCTGGGAGGGCACGCCACTGCCGCTGCCGATGCGCTCCACATGCTGTACACGAGCGCCGTCGATCTCGTGGTCGCGCGCGCTGCAGACGCCGACTTGGACGCCCTCGGCACGGCGATCGATCCAATCGCCATTGCCGTGGCGCGCGGCGACGTTGCCGCCGTCATCGAAGCGGATCGCGCCTTCCACCGCGCGTTCTTCGCGCTGGCACGGTCGCCGTTCATCGAGCTCATGTTGAACGGTGTCAGCACTGCGCTCGAGCGCGCAACTGGAAGTGCCGGCGCATTCGGTAGTCGCACGGCCGCCGCTTACGTCACTGCACGCTACGATGAAACCTCGCTGCCGCACGCCGGTTTCGTTGCGGCGCTGCGTGCCCGTGACCGCAATCGTGCCCGCGCCGTGGTCGCACACGCCGTTACGACATTCACACGCGTGGTTGCAGCGCAGCCGCAGCCCCGCGGCTGAACGTAGCGCAGCAACCCCGCCATCAACACAGAACCAGGCGCGCGCACCTGAGCGCGCTGTTCAAGGCACCTACCCGTCGGTACGATGGCGCGATGAAGTCGACGCACCGCACGACCATCGAGATCACCAAGGACTACCTGCACTTCTCGGCAGCCCACTTCACCATCTTCTCCGCCACCGAGCGCGAGAATTTGCACGGTCACAACTTCGACGTCAGCTGTTCGCTCGACACGCTGATCGGTGAGAACGGACTCGCGTTCGACTACAACCTAGTGAAGGACAAGTTGATGGCGCTGTGCAACGAACTCGACGAGCGCGTGCTGATGCCAGAGCAGTCACCCCACCTGGAGATCGCGCGTGGTCCAGACGGCTATGTCACCGTTCACTTCGGAGCCGAACGCATTCCGTTCTTGGCACGCGACATACTGACCTTGCCGATCCGCAACGCGACCGTCGAAGAGTTCGCGCGCTGGTTCACCGCACGGCTGGCCGCCGATGCCGATCTCGCCCGACAGCCGATCGAATCACTCACGGTGAAAGTGTCGTCCGGTCCGGGGCAATGGGCCTCGAGCCGCTGGGAGAAACCATGAAGCTACTCATCATCACCGGGGCGAGTTCGGGTATCGGGCTCGCGACGGTGAGGCGGTTCGCCGACGACGGCTACACGATGGTGAATTTGTCGCGACGGCGCTGCCCTCATCCGGCTGTCACGCACATCAACTGCGACCTGTCGGTACCCCGCTTCCTGGACAACGTCTCGGCGCAGCTCGGCTCGCTATGCCAGGAGGCCGAGCACATCGTGTTGGTGCACAACGCATCGAAGCTGGCCAACGACAGCGCGGTCGAGACGCCTAGCAACAGCTTGCGCGAAGTCATCGAAGTGAACCTGATCGCGCCGAACACGCTCAACTACTTCGCGATCCCCTACATGCGTCCGGGCTCGTCGGTCTTGTACGTTGGCTCGACGCTGTCCGAGAAAGCCGTGCCGGGGTCATTCAGCTACGTCACGACCAAACACGCCTTGGTGGGCATGATGCGTGCAACCTGCCAGGACCTCGCCGGTCGCGAGATTCACACCGCTTGCATTTGCCCGGGATTCACCGACACCGAAATGCTGCGCGCGCACGTGCCGA
>QJXZ01000017.1 GCA_003248125.1 Gammaproteobacteria bacterium
GCGAGCGCCTCCGCGCGCGACACCAGGAAAGCGCGCTCCTCGTAGCCGTCGACGTCACCGGAGCGCGGTTCACCGCTCGCGTCCGCCACGAACACGAGATGGAACATGTCTGGGTAGGGATAGGGGTAATTCGGAGGGCGGGGTGTCATGTGATGGAAGTGCAGAAAGCCGATGACGTCGGACGTCCAAGTCGGTATCAGCCCGGTTTCTTCTTCGATTTCGCGATGCAGCGCACCGAGATGCGTCTCGCCGGCCTCGAGGCGGCCACCCGGGAGCAGGTGCGTACCGTCTGGGTTCTCGAGCGCCACCAAGCGCTCGCCGACACGCACGATCGCTCGGACAGACGTGATGAGTTCATCGGGTGGTAGTGGCGCGCGGCGCAAGTATGTAGCCACTTGAAACCGTAGGCCGAGTCTTCCCCAGTGCACCTGGCTCGATGCCGCGGCACCGATCGAGCCGAGAAAATCCGCGAGTGGTTCACTCATCGCCTGGCGCCGAATGGCAGATGCATATGACGACGATGGGCGTCGGTCGTAGGGTCTTCCATCAGCCGTTCCGCAGCTGTTCGATCCAATGATGACCATGATGGACGCGCGCGAGCGCCGCGGCCAGCCAACCGCGCGAGTTGTCGTCGAGTACCGCGAGACATGCAGCGAAATCTCGCTCGTCCTTTTCACGCACTGCCTTTGCCTTGAACAGCAGCACACCCTCCGGTCGTAGGTAGGGAATGCGATCTCGATAGCCGACCATCCGCGCGCGGGGCGCTTGCACGTGTGGGTCGCGGCGGAATCGCCACGTATCGGCGTCGCTGGGCTCCAGCATCACGTCCATGCGCCAGGCATCGGCGTCGACGTCCAGCACCCAGTTCTGGTGCGCATCCGCTGACGGTGATTCGTCGTCGGCGAGCGCACGTACGGAACCGTCGTTCACTTCGTGCAGACGATAGCCAGCGAGATGCGTGCGCAGCGTCGAGAATCCATGCCGCGGAATGGCGATCTCGAGATCCTCGTGTGTGCGTGTCTCGCGGCCCAAGTAGAGATCGATGGCCCAGCCGCCGACCACGCACCAGGGCACCGTCGTGCCGGCGAGAAGCTCGGCGACACGCTCGGGACGCCACGCATCCCACGCGTCGAGCCCTGGGCCATCCCATCTTGTCTCCGTCACGCGCGACTTCAGAGCGCGGGCGGAGCCGTGCGATGCGCAGCGTCGGAGGGGCTCATGATACCGACGTGGTTACCGTCCGGATCCTCGATGATGGCGTAGCGCGCGCCCCAGAACGCATCGAAAGGCGGCTGCGTACTCGGGCTGCCACGATTGCACATTTGGTCGTGCAATGCATCGACGTCGGTGCGGGATGCGACCTTGAAATTGAGCACGGCGCGCGTGCCTTTCCCGCTCGGTGGCCGCCAACCGCGATCGTAGGCGCGTGCCAGCGCCTCGCTGTCGAAATGCACGATCAGACCGCTCGGCATGGTGAAGTCGACGTGGTGTGTGCCGCTCGCCGTCCGCCAGATTGCCGATTCCGGAATCTCGATGCCGAGCGCGCGATAGAACTCGACGGTCGCATCCACGTCTGCCGCAATGAGGTCGATTTGATCCAAGTCGATTCGCATGCTGCTTCCCCTCAGCTTGCTAGGCCCGCATGTTACATCAGCGTGCGTTGACCGGTCGGACAGACATCGCCAACCTTATGCGGTAGGCAGCGATGAGGAGCATGACATGAGTGCCCGAGCGCGTGATTGGAGCCCCAGTCGGTCCGTCGCCGCGACCGAAGCGGCGCTGCTCCCCGTGGTCGAGACTGCCGAAGGTAAGTTGCGCGGGCTGACCTCGGGTGGCATCGCGGTGTTCAAGGGAATTCCCTACGGTGCCGATACCGGTGGCGCCAATCGGTTCCGTGCGCCACAACCTGTTTCGCCTTGGCGCGGCGTTCGGGATGCGCTCGACTATGGAAACATCTGCCCGCAGATTCCGGCCGACCGCCGTCGCACGTATGCGGATCTGATCTTCAACGACATGCAGCCCGGAGGAATGGGCGAAGACTGTCTACGATTGAATCTCTGGACACCGACCTTGGATCACAACGGCAAGCGGCCCGTGATCGTGCGATTTCATGGCGGCGGGTTCTACGGCGGTTCGAGCAACTCGCCCGGCATGGACGGCGAAATGCTGGCACGCTTCGGCGATTGTGTCGTCGTTACCGTCAATCATCGTTTGAGCGCATTCGGCTATCTGTATCTCGGCGACGACGGAGAGTTTGGAGATTCTGGCGCCGTCGGTATGTTGGACTTGGTCGCGGCGCTCGCTTGGGTACAGCGCAATGCCGCCGCCTTCGGAGGCGATGCCGGCCGTGTGCTGATATTCGGTCAATCCGGCGGCGGTGCGAAAGTGAGCCATCTACTCGCGATGCCTGCTGCCGCTGGGTTGTTTCACCGCGCCGGCATCATGAGCGGCGCGCGGTTGGTTGCCACCCAGCGCGAGCGCGCAGGCGAGTCCGCCGATCGCCTGTTGAGCCAGCTCGGGCTCGAACGTGGCGACATACGCAAACTTCAAGCGTTACCGTGGTCGACGATTCTCGCCGCACAAGCCGAGGTGGAAGCCGATGACCGCGCGCGCGGGGAGGCACCGCGTTCGTTCTCGCCCGTGCTCGGCGAAGCCATCCCTCGACATCCATTCGCGCCGGACGCGCCCGAGTTCGCCAAGCAGATCCCGCTGATCGTCAGTTCGACGCTCGACGAACGCACTTATCGCGAACGGCAATTCGACATGACCTGGGCGGAGTTGCGCGCCAACGTTGCCAAGATCTCGGGCGCCGATCCCGACGAGGTCGTCGCCAAGTACCGCGATGACGATCCCGACGCGTCGCCGTTCATCGTCAACGCCCGCATCGTCACCGACCGCGGCTTTCGACGTGGCGCGCGCGTGCTCGCCAGCCGCAAGGCCGCGCAGTCGGAAGCGGGCGGCGCCCCCGTGTGGGCTTATCTATGGGCTGCACCTAGCCCCGCCTTCGGCGGCCGCTATGGCGCGACCCATGCAGCCGACAACTCATATGCCATGCACGACGTGCGGATGGCGCTTTCCGGTCCGCAGCAGGAGAACTTGCGCTTGGCTGACGAGCTTGCATCGGCCTGGGTCTCGCTTGCCGCAAACGGCGATCCCAACAATGCGCGCACGCCACACTGGCCAGCCTACGACCAGCGCGCGCGCAACACGCTGGTGTTCGGTCACCCGAGCCGCGTAGTGTCGGATCCGCGTCGTGATTTCGTCGACCTGTGGGCGCGTATCGACGCCTGATCCTCGTGGCGATCCCTACCGTCGATGCAATACGCGACCGGCGCGCTGCTGGGTGGGGTACTTTTCCATCGCGATGCGTTCGTTGCGCTGTGGATCGGCCACGACCGTGGCTGGCGTGTCGAACAGCATCGTGCTGCGGGTTTCGAGGTCGTAGGGTTCCCACGGCGGCACGGCCGCATTGTTCGGATCTCCCGAGCGCGCGAACGCGAGCCACGACTCACTCATCATGTTCGCCAGCGCCGCGGTCGCTTCGGTGGGTGGACCGACCATGTCGCGTGCCTTACCGACATTGTCGAACATGAACGGCAAGTCGAGGGAATGGGGCGTGATGCGGCGGCCGCCCTCCACCGGGGTGCGCCACATCAATCGATAGGCGTACACGGGCGCGCCACCTTGACGTGCTTTCGCTTCGGTCTGCAGCACACTGTCGCGCCAGTAGCCGCGCGCCGTGGTGATCTTGAAGAAGATTTCCGATGGCGACGCGCCAGGACTCTCGCGCTGGAACAGTGCAACGAGGTTCGGCACGTCGGCGGCGGGAACGAATGCTGCGAGGCGTTCGGTGAGGTCGGCCTCGGTCAAAGCGAACGTGCGCTCGTCCGCATTGCCGAGCTGGTTGGATAGTTCTGTTCGACACGTGCCGATCAGCATCGGCACGGACGCTGCCGAAGGCGGCGCATCGGGATCCCAGGGATGAGTGGCGAACGTCGCGCCGTCGAGTATCGGCGAAAATCGCGCACGCGTCGCGAGCGTGATGTCGCGGTTTGCGCGCCGAATGTCGCGCCAAGACATCGCCTGCAGTTTGTCGACATCGCCTGGTGCGAGATCGAAGTGCGCGAGCAGGCGCTCTGCCAGCTCGTTGGCGCGCTCGCGCGTCATGACCCGCAAATGCGAACCGCTCTGCACGACGGCGCGATGGAATAGGCCGTGCGCCGTGCGTTCGGCGGTGAGCAGGCTCACCTTCCGGCCACCGCCCGATTGTCCGAAGATCGTCACGTTACCGGCATCTCCGCCAAAGCGCTCGATGTTCATTCGCACCCAGCGCAGTGCCGCAACGAGGTCGAGGTAGCCCGCATTGCCGGATCCCGCAAATGTCGGCCCGAACAGGTCTTCGAGGTGGCAGTGACCGAAGATCCCGAGCCGGTGGTTGACGGTGACCACTACCACATCGCCGCGCCGTGCGAGATTGGTGCCGTCGTACAACAGGCTCGAGCCGCTGCCAGCTTCGAAACCGCCGCCGTGTAGCCACACGAGCACGGCTCGTCGCGCACCATCTGGTGCCGGTGTCCATACGTTCAAACGGAGACAATCTTCCCCCATCTGCGGTCGGCGGCCAGGGAAGCCGCCTTCGGCTAGGCGCCCGGGCATCTGTGGCGCGGTCTCGCCGTAGTCGAAGCAATCGCGGATGCCGGTCCAAGGCGAGACCGGCCGTGGTGGCAGGAATCGGTTGTCGCCACCGGTCGGTGCCCCGTACGGAATGCCCCTGAATATCGAAACGCCCTTGTACAACTCACCGCGCACGCGGCCGTCTGCCGTGTCGACCGTGGTAGACGGTTGGTGCGTCGCTCGGTCGCTGGATGGTGTGTCGGTCATGTTTACCCCCGTTCCTGCGCTTCGTATCCTCCCACAAGGACGGCGCTTGTGGGTCGTGCCGGGGGGTTTGGATGGCATCTTCATGAACGAAGCGCTGCGGGAGCGCAGCTTGGACGTCAGCGTCGACGGTCGTGCGGTGCCCTGTGTGCTGTGGACACCGCAGTCGAAGATGTTGCCCATGCAGGTGGTGCTGGTCGGCCATGGCGGTGGCGGTCACAAGCGCGCGCCCACGGTGACGCGAATGGCAGAAGGGCTTGCACGTGAGCACGGCATCGCAACGCTTGCGATCGACGGGCCCGTCAACGGTGACCGCCTTGCCAACGATGCCGCGGCGCGCGAACTGCGCGGTCGCGATCGGTACGCCTACCGGCGCAAGTACTACATGGAAAAGTACGACGAAATGGTCGACGACTGGCGCGCGGCGCTCGACGTCGCACAAGCATTACCCGATGTCGGTGTAGGGCCGGTCGGCTATTGGGGCTTGTCGATGGGAACGCGCTTCGGCGTGCCGTTGATCGTTGCCGAATCCCGCATTCGAGCAGCAGTGATCGGCCTATTCGGCTACCGGGAAGGCGCCGAGGCCAATCAGCGTGTGTATGACGACATTGGCAAGATCTCGATTCCCGTCTTGTTCTTGCAACAGCTCGGCGATGAAGAAGTGAGCCGCAGCGCATATGCCGAGCTGTTCGATCGCGTCGGCACGGCGGACAAACGCCTGCATGCCAATCCTGGCAGACATGCCGAGGTGCCCACCTCCGAACTCGAAGCTTCGCGTCTATTCTTGGCGAGAAAACTCGCGCGCCATGCGTGAATCCACGGGAACCGTTACCGCGCGGCTCAGCGCCTTCGTGGCCGACAGCGGGGCGTCCGATTGGCCGGCAGACGTGCTAGAGCTCGGTCGCCGCCACATCCTCGACACGATCGCTTCGATCGTGGTCTGTGGCGATCGCGACAGTGCGCGACTTGCACGCGAATTTGCAGTTCGCCACAGCGGAGCCATCGCGCACGGCGCACCGATACTCGGTACCAAGCTGCGGGCGTCGTTGCCCGATGCGGTGTTCGCAAGTTCCATGACTGCACATGGCGCCGAGATCAACGATTTCTGTCCGTCCGCGTTCGTGCAGCCGGGACCTGCGATAGTGAGCGCCGCGCTGTGTGTTGGTGAGATCGATCGGGCGCCGGGCGACCGAATGCTGCGCGCCGTCATCGCGGGATACGAGTTGGCCTGCAGGTTACCGAAAGCGCTCGGTATCGATCGCGGCCGGTGGCTCGGTTACTCGAGTCACGGCTTCGGTCCGGTGTTCGGTACCGCGGCGACGGTGGCATCGCTGCGGCGTTACCCGCGTGCAACCGTCAACCACATGCTGAGCTATTGCGCACAGCAGGTGTCGGGATCCATGCAGTGGTTGCTGGACGTGGGCCACGTCGAAAAGTCCTTCGTCTTCGCCGGGATGCCGGCACGTAATGGTGTACACGCAGCACTGTTGGCGGAAGCCGGATTCACCGGCGTTGCGGATTCGCTGGATGCAACGGGCGGTTGGTTCAGGTCACGACAGTTCAGCGCCGAGGGCGCCGGGGGTTCCGAACGTAGTGACTATGACCCCAACTACTTAGTCGAGGGGCTCGGCGCTCGTTTCGAGCTGCCTCTGGTGGCATACAAGCGCTTCCCGGTGGGTGGGCCCACGCAACCCGTGGTGCAAGCAATGATCGAGCTGATACCGCGCGTGAATCGCGAAACGATCGAGCGCATAGATATCGACATGCCAGGCTCGGTTGCCGCCTTTCGGAATGCCGAGATGCCGGCACTCAACCTGCCGTACCTCTGCGCCGTGATCCTCATCGATGGCACTCTGACGTTCGAAATGGCCGATTCGCTCGAGCGCAAGACGAGCGATGCGGCGGTCGGCGACATCATGAGGCGCGTAGTCGTAAGGCACGATCCCGCGCAGGAAGCAAAACCGAGAAAAGAGAGTGCGCGCGTCACTATCTCGATGACAGATGGTCGTTCGGAATCCGCGTTCGTCGAGCACGTGCGGGGATATCCACCGAATCCCATGTCGCACCAGGACGTCGAGGAAAAGGCGCGCGAGCTGATGTCGCCACCGCTGGGTGCGGATCGTGCAAGCGCTTTGATCGATCTCGTCTGGCGTATCGATGCATTACCCGATGTCGGCGTGCTAGTAGCGGCAATGGCTCGCGACTGACGCGCCGACTGCTTCGTTACGAAACGAACTCGACGTCGATGCTGCGCAGCTCGCGTTCGTCGAGCGGCTCCCAGAGGTCGCTCGCCAGTTCGAATATTTCGTCCGGAACCACCATCGCGAAGGTGGCACCCTGCGCGCGATTGCGCTCGCGAACGCGTTCGCGGCGAACGTCGCGCGACGCATCCAGCAGATAGACAGTCATCTCGTAGCCGGCGGTGGCGACGCGCTCGTAGAAGCTCTGCCGCGCCAATCGCTGAACGAGACCCAGTTCCAGAACCACGTCACTGCCGGTTTCGAGGATCTCGCAAGCCACTTTCCAGATCTGCTCGGTGCAGCGTTCCTTACGCTCGGCGTACCAGATCATATGGTCTGTCTCGGGCCGGTCGGGACGGAACAGGGTTGCCATCCATTCGTCGAGATTGAGATGCGGTGCGTGATGTCGTTGTCCGAGCTGGAAGGCGAAGGTCGACTTGCCGGCGCCGACCGGGCCCTCGATGAGGTGAATGCGTGGCATGACGTGGAATCGTACGGTTGCAGCTGCCGATGCGCCAGCTCAGCCGCGCCAGAACGATCTGGAAAGCAGCACCACCATGGTCATGATTTCCAGGCGGCCGATTAGCATGCTCAGCGCGAGAATGCACTTGGCGCCCTCGGGAATGCTCGCGAAGTTACCCGATGGTCCGACGATGGAACCGAATCCAGGGCCGACATTGGTGACTGCGGTTGCCGAGCCGGAGAGGCTGGTGACGAAATCGAGCCCGAACATGGACAGGGCCAGTGCACCTACCGCAATGGTTGCGAAGAAGGCCGTTGCGAATCCCAGAATCGACGCAACCACGTCGGTCGGAACTTCTGCGCCATTGAAGATCACGCGGAACACACCATAGGGATGTACTTGGCGCCTGATCTGGCATCGGAGCACGTGGAATGCCACCTGAATGCGGAACATCTTCATCGAACCGGCGGTCGATCCCGAGCAACCGCCGACGAACATCAGCACGAAGAAGATCATTACCGGTCCGGTACCCCACGTGGAGTAGTCGACGCTCGCGTAGCCGGTGGTGGTGATGACGGCCGTTGCGCTGAACGCCGATTGGCGAAGGGCATCGGCAAATGAAACATCGGCCGTCCAGCCGTGCCACAGCCCCAGAAAGACGATGGCGACGATCGTGGTCAGCAAAAATCCGCGCACCTGCTCGTCACGCACGAGCGGTGCCGCGCTGCCGTTCTCGATGGCGCGTACGTAGAGTGAGAACGGCAGCGATGCGGCTAGCATGAATACCACTGCAATCCACTCGATCGAAGGGCTCTCGAAGTAGCCAATCGAGCGATCGGATGTCGAAAATCCACCGGTCGAGACGGTAGTCATCGAATGGTTCACGGCATCGAACACCGACATGCCGGCGACCGCATAGCATGCGGCACACGCGATGGAGATCGCCACGTACACGGTCGCGATTCGCAAGGCGATGACCCGCGCCCGCGGCGCCGATTTCTCCGACCAATCGGACGATTCGGTGCGGAACAAACGCATGCCGCCGACGCCGAGAAGCGGCAGGATGGCAACCGCAGTGAGTGTGAAACCCAGTCCGCCGGCCCACTGCAGTAAGGACCGCCAGAGCAGCAGCGAGTCGGCCATGTCCTCCAAACCGACCAACACAGTCGACCCCGTAGTCGTGATGCCTGACATCGTTTCGAAGAATGCATCGGCGTAATCGATGTGACTGATGAGCACCATCGGCAGCGCGCCGAGCAGTGCAGCCGACAGCCACGCCGATGCCGTAATCAGGAAGGCAGCGCGTGCCGAAACCCTGAATTCCGCAGTACGTCCGTACGCAAACAGCAATGCGCCGAG
>QJXZ01000370.1 GCA_003248125.1 Gammaproteobacteria bacterium
TCGGCGGCGGCCTCGATCACCCGTCGTGCGTACGCGAGATCTTCGTCGGACGGACCGAATTGTGCGTTTGCAATCTCGATCTGCGAGGGATGAATCAGTGTTTTACCGTCGAACCCGAGATCCCGCGCCTGGCTGCAGGCGGCCGTGAACGTTGCCTCGTTGCGAAAGTCGAGATGCACACCATCGAGGGCAGTGAGCCCGTGCGCACGGGCAACCAGCACGCAGTGCGACAATGCAGCAACCACTTCGTGACGCGACGCGGTGTGACGTGCGCGAAGCTCCTTGACCAGATCGCTGGTTCCCATTACCAGCGCTTCGATGCTCTTCGCGGCGGCAACGGTTCGATCCAAGTCGAGCACACCACGCGGTGTCTCCACCATGATCCATATCGGCAACTCGTCCCGACCTAGCACCTCACGTGCGGCCTCGACCTGCGCTGCTGACTCGACCTTCGGCAGGAGCACAGCATCGATCGCGAGCTCGCTGATGGCCGTCAGATCCGCAGCGCCCCAAGGCGTATCGAGGTCGTTGGCACGAACGATGAGCTGCTTGCGGCCGTACCCACCGGCTCGCACCGCAGCGCTCACCTGCTCGCGCGCGAGTTCTTTGGCCTCGGGTGCCACGGCATCCTCGAGATCGAGTATGAGTGCGTCGGCCGCGAGCGTGCGCGCCTTCTCCAGCGCGCGCTGATTGGCGCCCGGCATGTACAGCACCGATCGCCGTGGTCGAATGCTCATCGGCTGCGATCTCGGTTGGTCGACGAAGGTGCAACACTGCCGGGACGCGATCGCTGTCGCATGCGGTCGAGTGCGCGAGCCCGGTCCTCGGGCGATGCATTGCGGAATCGCTCGCGGAGATTGCGCTGCTGCGCGGGCGAAAGCGACTTGAAGCGCTCCAATCGCTGCCGCAATGCGCGTTGAGCATCGGGCGGCAGGGCTCGAAATTGCTCGAAGCGGCGCGTCAGCTCGGTACGCTGTTCTGCCGACAGCCGTTGCCATTCCGCATACCGCTCGCGCATCGCGCGTCGTTCATCCACCGACATCGAAACCCAGCGCTCGGCACCCGCCGCTAGTCGCGCCTGACGTTGCTCGGGCAACGCTGCCCAACTAGCGCGATAGGGCGCCAGCATCTCACGCTGTGCGGGCGTCAGCTCACTCCAGTCTACCGCCAAGGCAGGTGGTGCCGCCCACGCTAGCCACACCAGAAGCGCTGCGCCGATGGTCTTCAGTTTCATTGTGCTTGCTCCTGCTCGGCCGCTTCGATCGATGCATCCGTCGGTCGCTCGGCAATTTTCATGTCACGCCCATCCGCGCGCTGCAAATCGAGCGGGTGTATCCATCCCTCGCCATCTCGCACCAGACCGCCCAAGTATTCGAGGAACTCCACGTCCAGCGGCGCAACAGCGCCGTCGTCCGCAGTTGCCGGGAACGCCAATACACCGAGTGTGCAAACGAGTGAGGCCACTCGTTCAACCCGCATGATCGAGCTCATCGAAATAGGCGAGCAATTCGAGCTCCTCCAACAGCTCGCGCTCTTGGGCGGCCGCAAATAAAGCGTCGTCCTCGAGCACCGGCAAGGTGTGATCGTCGCCAACGCGCAACGCAGTCCCCAGCACCACCAACGTAACCGCCATCGCGCTCACCGGCACCCAGCGCGGCGGAACGTAGGATACGTAAGTTCGTGCCCGCTCGACCGCGTGCCGCCGGACTGCCGCCAAGCGCGCAGCAGTCTCGGCGTCGAGCGGTACGCCGTCGAGCACTCGCTTGACCTCTTGGGCGAAACCATCGTCGCTTGCTTGGCGATCATCGGGTACGGTCACGGCCAATCATCCTTCAGTTGTTCGCGCAGCCGATGCACGGCACGCGAGTAATGTGTCTTCACGCTACCTTCCGAGCAACCCATCGCAGCGGCGGTCTGCGCTACGTCCAAGCCTTCCCATGCACGCAACAAGAACGCTTCACGCTGACGGACCGGTAGCTCGGTAAGACAGCGCTCGAGCCGGCGTGCGGCGGCTGACATTCGATTGACATGGTCTGGCTCGACATGCGGGCCGTCCACCGCGAGCTGCACGGGATCGAGTTCTTGGCCAGACTCGGCCCGCGGCCGAAACAACGCGAACACGCGGCGTCGCACCGATGCACGCCGGTGCCAGTCCCGAATTCGGTTGTGCAAGATTCGAAAGAACAGCGGCGCCCATTCGTGCTCGGCCTTGTGCGCATACTTCCCGGCTAGCGTCATCATCGAGTCCTGCACGATGTCGAGCGCTTCGTCGTCGTCCCGCACCGCATATCGCGCGAGCCGAAACGCGCGCCCTTCGACGCTCGCCAAGAACCGATCGAGCGCCGCGGCGTTCATCAGTTGCGCTGTCACGCCATGCGCCGCGGCGAGCGGCCGGAGACTGCCATCCCCGGCGCGCTCGTCTGCTCATGGCGCAATGAACTCAAAGCTCGCCCGCGGCGTGGTCAGCACTTCGGTGGGCGCATTGTAGCGCCCGTGAGCGGCGATTCGCGTCATTCGAGATCCGGCATCGAGGTGTCGGGTCAGCTCGTCGACCATAGCGGCAAAGTCGCGATAGACGTGAATTGCATCGCCGCGCACTGCCACCGCATACACACCGCGCAGCGCGCCGGGCTCGAGCGCGATCGCGTCCATGTTCGCGAAGAACGACTGCGGAATACCGCGCACGTACAGCAGATGTCGAGCGCCTGCCAAGTCGACATCGAGACGGGTCGGCGCAATCGCCCGGAATGGCTGGCCCGTGCCGCCGGCATGCAGCCAACTAACCAGCAGTGTCGCCGCGTTCGGCTCGAGGTCGACATCGACCACCGTGCGGGCGTGGAAGTCCGGTGGCGCATCGCCGAAGCGGTGCACGAGGCCCCGCACGCGGGCGAGATCGCCTGGATCGATGGCTGCAAGATCGAGGGTGGCAATGTCGATCTCGTAATGCGCAGGGTCGGCATCCTCGGCGGGCGTGTGACCGGTGCCCGCGAAATCGAAGGCCGCCGGCCGCAGGCCGTTCATGCGCAGTACGTCCACCACGAACGGGGCCGTCGATAACACTGCGCCGGTGAGGCCGCTCGATGCCAGCCGCACGCGACCCGCGGTCGCATCAAAAGTCATGTCGTCGACCAGCTCGCCAAATGCCGTGATGCGGCTACCGACCGAAATCGCCAACTGATCGAGCGCTGCATCTGTCAGACGCGGCGCACCGACCACCGTCTGCTCGCCGACCAGCACCGTCATGGCGGCGCGGAAGCGATCGCTGCCATCGGCGCTATCGACGCGAACGGCTTTGACGGTCAACGAATCGCCATCGCGAGCAGTGACGACACCGTGCACGACATCGGCGTCGGCCCATGGAACGCTGGTGCCCGCCAGCACGAGCGCCGCAGTCATCACACCGTTCTGGGTCGGGCCCTGCGCAATCACGGGTATATCGAGCGGTGCGGCAGCGAGCGAGCGCAATCCGGTCGCACCTTCGAATTCCACACCGTCTATCTCGAACGCCGTGGCATCGTCGGTGAGGAACCGAAAGCGCCCGAAGTCACCCTGCCGGAGACGCAAGGGACGTACCTTCAACGTGACCGACGCAGCCGGGACGTCGACTTGCGCCAACAAGCCGCGGACGCGATGTTCACGATCGCGCTCCCACTCGGGAATTGCGGTCATGACCGGTGCCACCACCACCTCCGCAGGCGTGGCGCCAAAATCGATTTCGTTGGAGGCCGCCAAATCGAAGTCCAGCGTCACATGCGCAGCTACGCCGGCGACGACGTGAATGGCGTCGGCGTCGGTGAGCTCCACACGTACTTCGAACCGGCCCAACGGATTGCCGTCGCCATCCACTGCGATCGCCGGCAATGCCTCGCCTCGTTGGTCCTGGACTACGATCTCGGCATTGGAGAAATCGAGGTCGATGGCGATGCGCTTGTACACGCCCGCCGGCACCGTCGCCGCAGTCAAGAACTCGCTCAACTCGATCAACGAGGCGAAATCGACGCGCGCCGTGAGCGGCAGCGTCTCGACGATGTCGCCGTTGGCGCGCTCGAGGGTGATCGACGTGACGTCGACGACATAACTCAAGAAGTCGCCGTCCGCATCGCGGATCGCGATGTCGACCATACCGGTCGGGGCAGGGACGGGCGCTGGCGCTGGGCCGACATCGGTGCCGCCGCCCCCGCCGCAGCCTGCCAGTGCGAGGACCATCAGCATCGGGCCGACGGCCATCAGCCGCCGTCGCCACCGGCCAAGCGGGCCACCGAACGCTGCGCCGATGCGCGGGGCCACGAACGGCCGGGCCGCGCTCGAGCGCGGTTGCCGAATGGGACTCGTGGATGGGTCCATGATGCCTCCTCGGGCGTGTTCGACTGCGATGAGGGGTTCAACGCACGAGGCGACGCGAGGTTGACTGCACCTGCCTAGCAGCGTCGCAAAGGCATGCGCAGGAACTCGGCATCAGGCCGCGCGGTGCAGCTTCGAGGATGAAGAGACGAGAAGTGAGGCGGCGGGACTTCGCTGCGACGGGCTAGAGTGATCGCGCGCCAGAGACGATGGCGCGGGCTCGGGCGCTTGGCTCTTGTTTTGCTCGGTCGGCCTTCATCCGGCAACTGTAGGCCGCCAGCACGGGAATCATGGCAAAGCCGCAGAACAACAGGCCCAACGCGTCGTTGCCCTGGCCGATCAGATACCAGTTGGCATCCAACTGAGGCACTTGGCTGAAGAAGGCACCGAAGTAGGAGAACAACATGCCAGTGGTAGCGACCGCCATGAAGAGGGACATGGCCCGCGATAGGCCGGGCAGCCACGTGATGATGGCCAGCACCGCGCCGAGGAAATACACCAATGCCCAGCGGAGGGGTTCGGGATCGTCGAACTGCAGCACCGAAAGCACGAGCAAAGAAAGCCCGATCAGTGCATTGATCCACCCCATATCGCGCGCAACCCTCGACCGACTTATGTCCTTTGGGAATATTCTTGGAAGCCCAAGCCCGGGTCAAGCGTTTGTAACTTTCCGTAACAATTTCGTCATTCGAGGAGCCTCCGATCAGCCCACGCGCGCCGACTGCCCGCCGTCCACGGGCAGGCACACGCCGGTGATGAACCCCGCCTCGTCGCTGGCCAAGAACAGGGCCGCATTGGCCACGTCCCACGCACTACCCATCTTGGCGCCGAGCGGCACCTGGGCGTCGCGTGCTGCGATCAGTTGCACGCGGTCGCGTCCGGCGGCCACGTAGCCTTCGATTGCCATCGGCGTGTTCATCAGCCCCGGCATGATGACGTTGGCGCGGATGCCGTACTTCGCGTTGCCGATTGCGAGCGACTGCGTGTATGCGTTCAGCGCGGCCTTCGACGTCTTGTAGGCGATGATGCCGACCGAGCAGACCGCTGCCACGGACGAGATGTTGGTAATGACGCCGCGCCCCTGCTCACGCATCACAGGCAAAGCGTGCTTGCACGTCAACACCACGCCCTTCAAGTTGGTCGCATGAATGCGGTCCCAAGCCGCCTCGGTGATGGAAGTCGGACCGGCATCACCCGCACCGATGCCGACGTTGTTGTGCAATATATCGAGCGCGCCGAACTGTGCCATGCACGCCTCGACGATGGCGCGACAGTCCACTTCGCGAGTGACATCGGCCTCGACCACGATGCCGTCGCCACCTTCGTTACGCACCAGGGCTAGCGTTTCTGCGGCCGAGTCGGCGCGCCGATCGACCAGCACCAAACGTGCGCCCTCCTGGGCAAAGCGAAGCGCGGTGGCGCGGCCATTGCCGATCGTCGCCCCGGGGGTCTGGCCGGCACCAACCACCACGGCCACCTTGCCTTCGAGTCGCTTGCCCATCAGACGTCGAACCCCGGCAGCCCTGCGTCGGGCTGCACACCGAGCGTATTGAGCGCCATCGATACCAAGTTGTACTGCCCTACCGTGAATACCAGATCCATCAGCTGTTGCTCGGAGAAGTGCCGTGCAAGGCCCTGCCAGGTTGCGTCGCTGATGTGCGCGTCGTCGCGCAACTCGTCGGTGGCCGTGAGCAAGAGCCGATCGACTTCGCTCCAGCCAAGCGCGCCCGGCCCATCCTTGATGCGCCGGATTTCTTCGTCGGATAGGCCCGACCCCCGCCCAATCAACACGTGCTGTCCCCACTCGTAGCCGGACCGACACAGATAGCCGATGCGCAAGATGACGATTTCGCGTTCGCGCGCCGGCAATGTCGATTTGCCGAGTACGTGATTTGCGAATACCAGCCACCGCCGAAACAGATCGGGATGGTTGATGAGGGTTTTGTAGATGTTGAACCAAGGTTCCTCGAACCGGCTCATGAATTCGCGCTGCGCATCGTCGAGCGAATCGCGCTCGAGCGGCTTCACCCGTGGCTTCGATAGGCGCATGGCGTCCTCCCCTTGCAGATCGCGGCTAATATAGCACTCGCCTCGAACTCGGAATCCTCACCATGACCGTTCACTACGAAGTCGACAACCGCCACGTCGTCATCACCATCGATCGCCCGGATCGTCGCAACGCCGTCGATGGCACCACTGCCGCGGCACTCGCCGACGCGTTTCGAAAGTTCGAAACCGATGATGCCCTCGACGTCGCAATTCTGACTGGCGCCAACGGCACCTTTTGCGCCGGCGCCGACTTGAAGGCAGTGGCGACAGGTAGCGGCAATCGCGTGTCGACCGAAGGCGACGGACCGATGGGACCGACCCGTATGTTGCTCGGCAAGCCGACCATCGCCGCGGTAGAAGGCTTCGCGGTCGCGGGCGGGCTCGAACTCGCCCTCTGGTGCGATCTGCGTGTGGCCGCCGAGGACGCTACCTTCGGTGTGTTCTGCAGACGCTGGGGCGTGCCGTTGGTCGACGGTGGAACTATTCGCTTGCCGCGTCTCGTCGGCATGAGTCACGCGCTCGACATGATTCTCACCGGCCGCGGCGTATCCGGCACGGAAGCGAAGTCCATGGGCCTCGCCAACCGGCTCACCGCCAAGGGCGAGTCGCTCATCGAAGCCAAGCGCCTCGCCGCCTCGCTGTCGTCGTTTCCGCAGCTGTGCATGCGCAACGACCGTACTTCTGCGTATCTCCAGTGGTCGATGAGCATCGACGATGCGCTCGCGCACGAGACCGAACTCGGCCGCGCCGTGATCCGCTCTGGTGAGACGCAAGCAGGTGCCGCGCGATTCGCGGCCGGCGCCGGCCGACACGGCAACTTCGAATCGATCTGAAGCTCAGAGATCGACGGTCTGCACCTCGAGGCCACGCTCGACCAACGCCTTGACGACTTGGTCGGCCTGCTCCTCGCCGCGCATCTGCAGCGTGAAATCAACTACGGCGGCGCGCGCCGACGAGCCCGCGAAGGCGCGCTGATGGACGATATCGATGATGTTGCTGTCCAGCTCGCCCAACAGCTGGGTGACCTGACCGAGCGCGCCTGGAACGTCGGCCAACTCGACACGTAGGCGCACGAGTCGGCGGCTGCGAACGAGGCCGCGCTGCAGAATCGACGACAAGATCATCATGTCGATGTTACCGCCCGAGAGCACCAGACACGTCTTGCGGCCCCTGAAACGATCCGGATACCGCAATACCGCGGCCAGGCCGGCAGCGCCCGCACCCTCGGTAAGAGTCTTTTCGATCTCTAACAGATTGAAGATGGCGCGCTCGATGAGATCTTCGGTGACTAATACCATGTCGTCGACGTGAGCTCGGATGAGCGCCATCGTCCGCGCACCGGGCGCTTTTACCGCGATGCCTTCGGCAACCGTACCCTTCGTGCTACTCGGCGGAGCATCTGTGCCGTGGAATGCGTGAAACGCCGCCGGGAACCGCTCGGCTTGCACGCCCACGATCTCGATCTGCGGCCGCTTGGACTTCACCGCGAGGGATGTACCGCCGATCAAACCGCCACCGCCCACCGGCAGCACGAGCACATCGATCTCGGGAGCTTGCTCGAGCACCTCCAAGCCCAAGGTACCTTGTCCGGCGATCACGGCGTCGTCGTCGAACGGATGTACCAGCACGGCATGGCGCCGCTTTGCCTCCTCGAGCGTGAACGATCGCGTCTCGTCGAATTGGCTGCCGTGCAAAATGACTTCCGCCCCGAACACGCGCGTTTGCTCCACCTTGGCATTCGGTGTGTGGCGCGGCATGACGATACAGGCGGGAATCCCGAGTCGCTGCCCATGATAGGCGACGGCCTGAGCGTGATTACCTGCACTCATCGCAATCACGCCCACACGCCGTTGTTCATCACTGAGCTGCAACAGGCGGTTGAGGGCACCGCGTTCTTTGAACGATGCAGTGAACTGAAGGTTCTCGAACTTGAGAAATATCTCGGCGCCGGTCAGCCGCGACAGGGTCTCCGAACGCAACAGCGGCGTCGGCGCAATCGTGCCACCGATTCGTTCGTGCGCGCGTTCGACATCGTCGAGCTGCACGGTCATAGTGCGAGTCCGTCGAATGATGCGTGAAGTATACGCGGCGGCCATGAAGCGGCACCTGCTCATCGTGTTTCACAGCCAGACCGGCCGCACCGAGGCCATGACGAAGGCGGCTCATGACGGCGCGCGCGACGACTCTGTCGAGAACGTCGAAGTACGTTTGCTGCGTGCGGCGGAAGCTGGGCCCGAGGATCTGTTGTGGGCCAACGCGCTCATTCTCGGTACGCCCGAAAACTTCGGCTACATGTCTGGTGCACTCAAGGACTTTCTCGACCGTACGTTCTATCCAGTGGAAGGTCGCATTCAGGCACTGCCGTACGCAATCATTGTCAGCGCAGGCAACGACGGCAGTGGCGCGCTGCGCGCTATTCGACGCATTGCAAACGGCTATCCGTTCGTCGAAGTGCAGGAACCGATCGTGGTGGTAGGCGATGTCTCCGACGCGGCGCTCGATCGCTGCCGCACGCTCGGTCTGACGCTGGCCGC
>QJXZ01000262.1 GCA_003248125.1 Gammaproteobacteria bacterium
TGGATCATCCCGTCGCCGAGCAACGGGTTGTACGGTTCACGGGGCTCGAACTGAGGATTCGGTCCAATGCGATAGAACGTACCGCGCAGCGCCGCGGGTAGCTCGCCGGCGATGGCTACGTCGGTGCACGTGTGCTCGGTACGGATGGGCGCGAAGCCTTTGGCGAGATACGGATTCCGCACGCCTAGGTGGGATCGAACAGCGATGCCGGCTTGGCGGGCTCGTTAGAGGTGCGCGCTTCGCGAATGCACTGCGCGAGCACGCCGACACCTTCACGAATTGCGTCGTCCGGCACATGGCCGAAGGCGAGGCGCAAGTAGGGCACGTCCTCGTTGCCGACATGAAAGTTGCGGCCGCGCCCGTACCGAAAGCCGCGTTGCTCGCTGAGCGTGGCGAGGCGATCGCGATCGACGTCGTCCGGAAAGCGCAGCCAGAGAAATAGCCCGCCGGCCGGTTGCGACCAAACGCAAAGATCGTCGAGATGGACGCTAAGCATCTCGAACAGCAAGTCCCGTTTGTGTTTCAGCACCACATTCTGCTCGTCGCAGTGACGCCACAGCCCGCCCGCTAGGTACTCGTGCACGATGGAAGCTGCGAGCGTGTTGCTGCCCGCATCGTGGCGCTTCTTCAACACTCGTCGGAAGAGTTCGGGTGGCGCTGTGAAGTAGCCGAGTCGAACCCCCGGCGCGAAGATTTTCGATAGCGAGCAGATGTAGATCTGCTGCGGGTAGTCGTCGAGTGCATAGAACGCCGGCGGTTTTTCGCCTTCGTAGTGCACATCGCCGTAGCAATTGTCCTCGACGAGGATGAGGTCGTGTCGCTTCACGACCTCGAGGACTTCGAGCCTGCGCGCGCGTGGCATGGTGGTGCCTGTTGGGTTCTGGTAGGTCGCCTCGACATAGACGAAGCGCGGCCGTTTACCGTTGCGTGTAAGTTCGGTGATCGCGGCCTCCAGGGCATCGGGCCGCATGCCCTGCTCATCCATCGGAATGCCAACCATGCGAATGCCGAAGTCACGGTACGTCGAGATCGTGCCCGGATAGGTGACCGCTTCGGTGATGACGATGTCGTCGCGATGCTCGATCAACGCTTCTGCGACCAGCGTCACCGCCTGCATGGAGCCGTTGGTGAGCGCGATGCGGTCGACAGCCACAGCCACACCTTCGCGTTCGGTCTCGCGCGCGGCCATCAATTTGCGGAGACCTTCGTGTCCCAGCTCGCCGGGGTAGTTCGTGTACAGCACGTGATCGCGCGCGATGGCGCGTTGCGCCGCAGCTTGAAACGCGGCGAGAGGGAATGTCTCCGGATTGGTGCGGCCGACCGCGAAATCGTAGGTCATCGGCGCAGCGTGACACAGACCGCTAGAATTGGCGACCAGATCGCTACTCTCGTCCGGCTCGTCGGAGCATTGCACATGATCGATCTCTACACATGGGCGACACCGAACGGACGCAAGATCTCGATCGCGCTCGAGGAACTCGAGTTGCCATATGCGGTGCATGCAGTCGACATCGGCAAGGGTGAGCAATTTGCCCCTGAGTTTCTCGATCTGAGCCCAAACAACAAGATTCCTGCGATCGTCGATCGCGACACTGGCCGCACGATGATGGAGTCCGGCGCCATCTTGCTCTATCTCGCCGACAAGACCGGCCGCTTGAAGGGTCTTGATACGTGGGTGACGCTCGAATGGTTGATGCTGCAGATGGCGAGCGTCGGTCCCATACTCGGGCAGGTGCACCATTTCGTGAAGTACAACGCCGGCAAGGCACCCTATGCAGAAACGCGTTTCCAGCAAGAGGCGGAGCGCTTATACGGTGTGCTCGATCGTCGCTTGACCGAACGTGAGTACCTCGCCGACGAGTATTCCATCGCCGACATCGCCACCTGGCCGTGGATCTCGCGCTTCGAGTGGCAGCAGATGGACCTGGCTGCGTACCCGAACCTGTTGCGCTGGTATCTCGCCATCGCGGCGCGGCCCGCCGTGGCGCGCGGCTACCACGTGCCCTTCTACGTCAACGACATTCCGTCGCCCTAATCGTCGCCTCGAAGGCGAACTTTGCCTCGCAGGCGAACTTCACTCCCCTCAATCGTTCAGCAACTTCGCCCGCTCGTCGCGATGAAAGCCGTTGAACGTTCGACCGTTGCGTGCGGCCGGCGGCTTGAACAGAAAACTGCTCGCACCGTTGTGAATGCCGCCGTCGACGCGAAGCTCGATGCCGGTGATGTAGGCCGCCATGTCCGACATCAGGAATACGACCGCGGCTGACACCTCGGCCGCCGTGCCGTGACGCTGCAGCGGTATGCGCTTAGTGATGGCGCGCAGCGCATCCCAAGCGTCCTCCGGATAGCGGTCGAGGCCCGTCGTCGCAATGAACCCCGGAATCACGCAGTTCACGCGCACACCCGCCGGTGCCCACTCGGTTGCCGCCGTGAACGTCAGATTGGCAAGACCCGCGCGCGCCGCGCCGTTGTGACCCATGCCCGGCATGCCGCTGTCGTAATCCGCACCGATGTTGACGATGGCACCGCCGTAGCTCGCCATGCACTGTCGGTAGATCTCGCGCGCGATCAAGAAATAGCTGGTCAGATTGTTGTTCAGCACGGCATTCCAGCCATTCAGGCTCAACGCTTCGAGCGGCGCCGGGAACTGTCCCCCGGCGGCATTGATGAGCCCATGCAAACGTCCATGGCGCTCGAGAACGGTCGATACCAGTCGTTGTACCTCGGATTCG
>QJXZ01000072.1 GCA_003248125.1 Gammaproteobacteria bacterium
AGGGCCTCGTTGAACAGCCGTTGCTCCGCACCCTCGTGCCACGGCCGTGGCAGCTGATGCTCGTAGAAAATGCCGAATCTCATGTCTTCCTCCTGCCAGAAAACTGATTGTCGCGAATCAATGCAATGCCGCTGACGGCGTACCGAGCGCGCGGCCGATGATGGTCACCACGTTGTCGATCAAGACCTCGAGCGGCACCGATTTGCGCGCGGCGTAGACCGAGGCGGCACCGATGAATCCGCACAGCGCATGACCCACCAATTCGACGTCGAAATCGGCGACGACGCGCTCGTCGCCGATCGCAATCCGGACGAATTCACCCAGCCGGTCGTACAACCGCCACGCGCGCGGATCTTCTGGCGCCACCGCAATGGCATCGGTGAAGGCGACGTGCAATACCCCGGGATGGCGCGCTGCAAAGCTCGCCAGTGTGCGCACGATGATGGTGAGTCGACTCGACAGTCCGACGACGCCGGTCAAGTTGGCGTGGTATTCGGCGAGCAGCTGATTCTGCACGCGCTCGGCAAACGCCAAGAATGCCGCCTCTTTGTCGGCAAAGTGCAGATAGAAGGTGCCGGTAGCGACCCCCGCGGCGCGCGCGATGTCTTGTGGTCGAGTAGCGTGGAACCCGCGTTCCACGAACAGTTCACCGGCAGCCTTCAGCAAGCGCCGCCGCGTGTCGAGCCGGCGCCGCGTGTGGCCGTCGGGCGGTGCGTCTTCGGCGGTTTCCAGCATCGATAGCTAAACACTCAATATGACAAATTGTCAGATTGCTCAAGTAAACCGCGATCCGCTGCCGCACCGCAAGCGCCCCTTGGATCTCGGCGTTTTGCTATCGTCGCTGCCGTGACCCGCGCCGCCCACAGTCGGAGCCAGCTCGTCGACGCGTTGAGCGAGGTGTTTCGTCGCCGCGGCTTCGCCGGTGCAACGCTGGCAGCCCTCGCCCACGCCACCGGCCTCAAGCGCGCCACCCTCTATCATCACTTTCCCGACGGCAAACCGGCGATGGCGGCCGCAGTGCTCGATCAAGCGCTCGACGAGCTCAACGCCGTGGCGGTTCGACACTTGGCCGGTCCCGAGCCCGCCGCCGCACGGTTGACCCAGTTCATCGCCGGATTTGGCCGCTACACGGGCGGTGGCACACGTCCCTGCGCATTGACCGCGCTCGCCAACGCGGAAGAGCCGATATTGGAGGCGCGGGTGCGCAGTGAATTCGCCCGCATCATCGATCTCGCCGCCGCATTGTTCGGCGGCGCACGTCCGGCGAGCGAGGCAAAGCAGCTTGGCACGGGCCTCATGGGCGACCTGTACGGCGCACTCACGATCGCAACCATCACCAACGACTCACACGCGTTTGGTGCCGCGCTCGCAGTCATCGAGCGCCGCTACGCGGAGGAACTCGGCGTACGCCACAACGCGTGGTAGCGCGCAGCGAGCCGTAATGCCCACTCGGGTGCGTGTTGGCGGCGCCACGCGTTGGCGGCGAACTTGTTGATCTCGGCCATCGTGGGATAAACGTGGATCGTGCCTTGAATTCCGCGCAGCCCGATGCCATGGGTCATCGCGCTGACGTACTCACCGATGAGTTCGCCCGCCTCGGGTGCGACGACCACAGCGCCCAGAACTCGATCCTTGCCCGGCACCGTGAGTACCTTGATGAAACCGCGCCGCTGCCCATCCGCGATCGCTCGGTCCACGTGCGCAACGTCGTGACGGGAGATTTCATACGGAATTCCGGCACTGCGTGCTTCGTCCTCCGACAGCCCGACGCGCGCCACCTCCGGATCGGTGTACGTGCACCACGGCACCACCGAATAGTTGGCTTTGAACTTACGGATACGACCGAACAACGCATTCACCGCCGCGTACCATGCCTGGTGCGAAGCCATGTGCGTGAATTGGTAGGGACCGGTCACGTCGCCACAGGCATATATATTGCGAATCGTCGTTCGCAGATACGGGTCGACACGCACGGTACCGTCGTCGTTGGTGGCGATACCGAGTGCGTCCAGCCCCAACGATTCGGTATGGGCGCGACGGCCAACTGCAACCAACACGCGATCGAAGGGAATGTCGACTTGTCGTTGGCCAGCCATGGCGACCAGGAGTCGAGCACCATCGACATGCTCGCAACGCACGGCTCGATGGCCTACCAAGACGTCGACTCCCTCCGCGTGCAGAGATTGGGCAACTACCGAAGAGACATCGGCATCCTCCTTCGGCAGCAACCGATCGGCCATGTCGATCAAAGTCACGTGACTGCCGAGGCGCGCGAAGCTCTGCGCCAGCTCACACCCGATCGGGCCAGCGCCCATGACCAACAAGCGCGCCGGACGCGTGGTGAGCTGCCACACGTTGTCGCTGGTCAGTGGCTCGCACTCCCTCAAACCAGGTATGTTCGGTACGAACGGTGTTGCCCCCGTGGCGAGCACGATATTGCGGGCCGTGAATCGTCTGCCTGCCGCTTCGACCGTCCATGGATCCAGCACGCGTGCTTCGTCCTGCACGCACTCGACACCGAGCTGCGTGTAGCGCTCCACTGAGTCGTTCGGCGCGATCGACGCGATCGCATGCTGCACACGCGCCATCACGGCGCCGAAATCGACATCGGGCGCCGCTGTTCTGATACCGTACTGAGCCGCGTTCGCAACCGTGTGCGCGACACGCGCAGATGCAATCAGTGTCTTGCTCGGTACGCACCCGGTGTTGAGGCAATCGCCACCCATCGCACCGCGCTCGACCAAGATCACCTTGGCCCGTACCGTGGCCGCAATCAACGCCGCGATGAGTCCAGCACTGCCGCCCCCAATGACGATCAAGTTGGCATCGAAGTGCCGGGGTTTAGCCCACTTCATGTACGTTCCTCCGGCGCGAGATCAGCGCGAGCGATTTCCGAGCCACGAGCGGGAACAGACCGAGCAGCGACAGCGCGACGATCAAACCCGGACTCATGATGTCACCGAGTGTGTCGATGGTCGCGAGCTGGGTACCGGCGAATACGTAGACGAAGGTGCCGGCGAGCATGCCCAGCTGACTGACCCAGTAAAACGTCGCGACACCGATCGCGGTGAGTCCCATGAGCAGATTGACGACGAAGAAGGGAACGACCGGCACCATGCGCAAGCTGAATAGATAAAAGGCGCCATCACGCGCAAAGCCCTCGTCGATGGTGCTCAATCGAGCGCCGAATCGCGATTGCACCCATCTGCGCAGCAACGTGCGCGACAGCAGGAATGCGAGCGTGGCGCCGACCGTGCTGGCGAACGACACCAGCACGAGCCCCCACCAAACACCGAAAATCGCTCCGGCCGCGAGCGTCATCACGGCGGCTCCGGGCAGCGACAGCGCCGTGACCGCCACGTAAAACGCGAAGAAACCGATCGACGATGCGATCGGATCGGCTTCCACCATGCTCACCAGTCGCATGCGACCGCTCTGCAATGCTGCCAATGTCAAATAGTCGCCGAGCCCGAACGCGAAAAACGCGAAAATCAGCAGAACGACGACGATCAGTAGCATCCACCTCGTGCGCGTCAAGGATGATTACCCCCAGGATCCAAGCAACACCTTCTGTACGAAACGTTCGCTGCGGCAGCATTGTAGGAGCCGTCAGTCGGTCGCGATACCATGCTCGGTGCGATCGACTCCAGGAGACGAGCAGTGACGCGCAAATTCCCAACCACGAGATTGCGCCGCAATCGCGCGAAGGACTTTTCTAGACGCCTGGTACGTGAAAGCACGCTCACTGCCGACGACCTAATCTATCCCGTGTTCGTGATCGAAGGTGAGAACGTGCGCGAGCCGGTCGAGTCCATGCCCGGCATCGAACGGCACACCATCGATCTATTGGTCGAAACGGCGCGCGAAGCGGTGGACCTCGGCATTCCTGCACTCGCGCTCTTCCCCAAGATCGATCCGCGGCTGAAGACCGCCGATGGCGCCGAAGCGTGGAATCCCGATGGCCTCGTCGCCCGCGCGGTGCGCGCGGTAAAGGAAGCGGTTCCGGCAATCGGCATCGTCACCGACGCAGCACTCGATCCTTACACCAGTCATGGTCAGGACGGCATCGTCGACGACGACGGCTACGTACTGAATGACGTCACCGTCACCGCATTGTGCCGGCAAGCACAAGTATGTGCCCGGGCCGGCGCCGACGTGATCGCGCCATCGGACATGATGGACGGGCGCGTCGGCGCAATCCGCGCGGAACTCGATCGCGACGGCCACACCAACACGCAGATCATGGCCTACTCCGCCAAATATGCATCGGCCTACTACGGGCCGTTTCGCGATGCCGTCGGCTCGGCCACGAGCCTCGGCAAAGCCGACAAACGCACCTACCAGATGGACCCGGCAAACTCCGACGAAGCGCTTACCGAGATCGCCCTCGACCTCGACGAGGGAGCCGACATGGTCATGGTGAAGCCCGGCATGCCGTATCTCGACATCGTCCGCCGGGTGAAGGACCGCTTTGGCGTGCCTACTTTCGTCTATCAGGTGAGCGGCGAGTACGCCATGCACATGGCCGCCATCGAGCGAGGCTGGCTCGGTGACGCCGTAGTGCTCGAATCGCTGACCTGCATCAAGCGTGCCGGTGCGGACGGCGTGCTCAGCTACTTTGCGATGCGCGCGGCAAGGGCGCTACGAGAGCTTCGCTAGTCGATAGCGCGATGCCGACCTCGGCTAGACGCGTAGCTTCGCGTCCGAGCTCGTCGCGCGACAGCGCATGGCGCGCCAACCAACCTGCCGGCAATTCGATGTCGATGGCTTTGTCGTCGCCTCGCGCGCGCAATGCGGGTGAATCGACGTCTGTTCGCGACCGTTCGAGCATGAGAGCCAGCCGCAACAAGACCGCGGTTCGCTCGAGCGATCGCGCTTCAGGTGGGTCGAACGCCGCAAACGCAAACGACGGGAACGCACCCCGACAACCTCGCACCAGCATCGCCACAGCGCGCCGGTCGTCATGCGAGAAACCAATCAAATCACCATTCTCAATGAGATAGGCGCCATGCCGATTGGGATGCCGCGAGGAAACCGCAAGACCAATCTCGTGTAGATGACATGCCCAGCGCAAACGCGCGCGATGCAGCGAAGACAGATCCCACACGCTCGAGACCGCGTCGAACAACGTAAGCGCCGTGGCCTCGACGCGCTTCACCTGGGCAGCATCGACGTCGAAACGCTCGCACCAGTCGGCGATGGTCAGATCGCGAATGTCGGCCGTCGAACGCCGATTGGCGAGATCGTAGAGAAGACCATGTTGAAGGGAAGCATCCACCACCTCGATGTGATCGAGTTTCAATACCTCGAACATGGCGCAAATCTGCGCGAGCCCGGCAGGGAAGATGTCGACACGTTCGGGCGCAAGGCCAGGCACACCCGCCTGTGCAACCCAACGGCGATCGAGTACCAGCGACTCGAGCCGTGCGAGCCCCCGACGCGTGATGTCACCGCTGGTGAAACCGTGCGCACCCAGCACACTCGCGACCGATTGCATCGTGCCGGATGTCCCGATGACGCGCACCGAAGCTTGCGGCACGAACTGCTCGGCGATCGGCGCGAGCATGCGCATCGCCGCAGCCCGCGCGGCGCGATACGCAGACGGCGTGAACGGCGCGTCGCCGAAGAATCCATCGGTCAAGGCAACACATCCCAGAGCGACGCTGGCCTTACGCTGCGGATGAAATGGCGCGCCATTGCAGAACTCCGTGCTGGCACCGCCAATGTCGAGTACCAGCCACTGCGACGAATCCACGGCGAGCGTATGTGAGACCCCGGCGAATATGAGTTCGGCCTCCTCATCGCCACTCAAAATGCGTACCGGCCGGCCGAACGCCGCCTCCGCCGCGGGCAGAAATGCCTCGGGATTGACGGCTTGGCGCAAGGCGGCGGTGCCGACGATGCCGACCCGTTGCGACGGCAGACTGGCAAGGCGCTGGGCGAAGCGCGCGACGCAGGCGAGGCCGCGCTCGATCGCGGCGGGATGCAGTACCCCGTCGCGCTGGCCCCTGGCCAACTGCACCTTCTCCTTGACGCGCTCAACAGGCACGAGGTGCTCACCACGCACCCGGGCGATCAGCAGGTGGAAGCTATTGGAGCCGAGATCGACAGCGGCGAATGCATCACGCACGGTTGTGATTCACTTCACCATCCCCATCTAATCGGGGCAGCATATCAGCACCTGCGGCGGGGCGACCGAGGTACCGTCCGCAAAGGGTGCAGTGCTACACTCAAGCGCGATTCCCGTGTTCGGGCGTTCGTGCCCTTCCTAATTGCCAGCCGGAGACGAGCCGATGGGCGACAAGATTGTTCATGTAACCGATTCTTCCTTCGATTCCGACGTATTGAAGTCGGACAGGCCGGTATTGGTCGACTATTGGGCCGAATGGTGCGGCCCCTGCAAGATGATCGCGCCGATCTTGGACGAGATCGCAAGCGAATACAGCGACCGCATCAAGGTCTGCAAGATGGATATCGATGCCAACCAGCAAACGCCGCCGAAATACGGTATTCGCGGCATTCCGACGCTGATGCTGTTCAAGAACGGCAGCGTTGAAGCCACCAAAGTAGGTGCCCTGTCGAAGTCGCAACTCGCCGCCTTTCTCGACAGCAACATCTAAAGGCCGGTTTGGGGTCTGCACGCGGACCCCGACCGACTGGCTGTCGACGAACCAACAATCCAACGGGAGGCTAGACGCCCCGCGAATGCGGTGATAGATTCCATCCACCAGCGTTGCTCTCACTCGCTGCGTCCCTAAGCGAATCCTCGGGTTTCAAACACGCAACCCATCGGCAGCGGGCGCAACGCGCACCAAATCCCTAACCCTCACGTTCCTAGACGTAAAGCACACATGAACCTCACCGACCTTAAGCGCAAACCCGTAGGGGATCTCGTCGACATGGCCCGCGACATGGGCCTCGAGAACATCGCCCGCTCCCGCAAGCAAGAAGTCATCGCAGCGATTCTTCGCAAGCAATCGAAGAATGGCGAGGACATCTATGGCGACGGCACTCTCGAGATCCTATCCGACGGCTTCGGTTTCCTGCGCTCGCCAGACTCCTCCTATCTGGCTGGGCCCGACGACATCTACGTCTCGCCCAGTCAGATTCGGCGCTTCAACCTGCGCACCGGCGATTCCATCGCCGGCAAGATTCGTCCGCCGAAGGACAGCGAGCGCTACTTCGCACTCCTCAAGGTCGACGAGATCAACTTCAGCGAGCCGAATCTCAAGAAGCACAAGATTCTGTTCGAGAACTTGACGCCGCTGTTCCCGAACAAGCGATTGAAGCTCGAACGCGGCAACGGCTCCACCGAGGACCTGTCGATGCGCATCGTCGACTTGGTCGCCCCCATCGGAAAGGGCCAGCGCGGCCTCATCGTCTCGCCCCCGAAGGCCGGTAAGACGCTGATGTTGCAGGCGATGGCGCAATCCATCGTCGCCAACGATCCCGACATCGTGTTGATCGTGTTGCTGATCGACGAGCGTCCCGAAGAAGTGACCGACATGCAGCGCTCCGTACGCGGCGAAGTCGTCGCGAGTACCTTCGACGAGCCGCCGTCACGTCACGTGCAAGTGGCCGAGATGGTCATCGAAAAAGCCAAGCGCCTTGTCGAGTGTCAGAAGGACGTCGTCATTCTCCTCGACTCGATCACCCGGTTGGCGCGTGCCTACAACACCATCGTGCCGTCCTCCGGCAAGGTGCTGACCGGTGGTGTCGATGCCAATGCGCTCGAACGCCCGAAGCGGTTCTTTGGCGCGGCGCGCAACATCGAGGAAGGTGGCAGCCTCACCATCGTCGCGACATCCCTAATCGATACCGGCTCGAAGATGGACGAGGTCATCTACGAGGAATTCAAGGGTACCGGCAACATGGAGTTGCACCTCGAGCGCAAGATCGCCGAGAAGCGCGTCTATCCAGCCATCAACATCCGCCGCTCCGGAACTCGCCGTGAAGAATTGTTGATGACCGAGGAAGAACTGACTCGTGCCTGGATTCTGCGCAAGCTGTTACACGAGATGGACGACATCGCAGCCATCGAGTTCATGGTCGACAGGCTGCGGCAGACCAAGACCAACGAACAGTTCTTCGCGTCCATGAAGGGCGGCCGCTGACCGCGATTCACACCGCGGCGCTCGTCGGTATCGAGCGTCGCGACCAAGAGGTTCGCATCGTTTCACTGCACGCAGCGCGATCGTTCTCGTTTCGTGCAGGCCAATACGTTCATCTCCACGCTGATGGTCGACGCGTGCCATTCACCGTCGCGAGCGCACCAGAGCGACTCCCGCTAATCAGCCTCCATTTCCGTCCGCTGGCGGGCAACGAAGACGCCCCGGCGATGCTGCGACTGCTCGAGCGCGGCGGCGCCATTACTTTCGACGGTCCACACGGTGACGTGTACGTCGTTGGCCCCACTGCTGCACCGCTCACGATCATCGCCGGCGGTACCGGCATCAGTCAGGCGGCAGCCATCGTCGAGCACCTAACGCACACGGATCAGCAACGTAGCGTGCAGGTTTCATGGAGCGTTGCCGACGCGGCCGATCGCTATTGGGACGACGAGCTCATCGCAGAGACGACAACGCACGAATGGCTGCACTATGAGCGCTTGGTCGATCCGGCAGTGGGAGTCAACGCGATGGTGCACGCAATCGAGAGTGGCGCACGCCATGTGCAGGGCGACGTCATCCTCGCGGGCGGACCGGGGTTCGTGTACGCGGTGCTCGATGCGATCGAAGCGACCGGCGCGCCGGTCACACCGCGTGCCGACGCACTCAGCTACGCACCTCGGCGCTGACGCTCGATCCTTCACCGAGTTCGATCTGGCGCGCGAAACACGCGGCCGCGTCGTCGTGCTCGTTCGAAGCCAAATGCACCCGACCGAGCACGCCGTAGGCATCCGCGCTCGGCGCAGTTCGGAGGCTGTCCTCGAGGTGCGCCTTGGCTTTGTCGGTTGCGCCTGCACGCAGCGCGATCCGGCCCAACGCGACCAACAAGGCCGCATCATCACCATGCGCCTTGGCAAACGATTCGGCATGCTTCAGATGTGATGCAGCATCGGCCGATACCAGGCGGCCATACGCTTCGACGGCAGCTGCCGACCAATTCGACTTCAACAAACTGCGCAATGCGTCTTCGGCATCATCGCCTTTGCCACTTTTGTCGAGCACACGTGCGGCGTTGATCACGAGGGCCTCGTCGGTGCGTAATTGTTTTGGAACCGCGCGCCACACGCTCTCGATATCTTCCGCGCCCGCAGATGCAAGACGGCCGCACCAGGCGTGGCGCATGACGTCCTCGATCTGCGATTCTGGCAGCACCTTGTGACGACGCAGTTCCTTGTCGAGCTCAATGACACCGGCGTGATCACCGAGTCGCTGCCTGCACTCGAGCAGCCTTTTCGTCACCAGCGCCTGCCGCGGCGCCTCCGCATGGAGTCTAGCCAGGATTGGTTCGGCCCCGGCAAAGTCGCCGCCACCCATACGCAGTTCGGCATCCGTCATCTGCACGGCCAATGCGGAGCCGGCCGATACCTCTCGTGCATGGGCAAGCAACCGGTCGCGTGCTTCGTCCTCGCCGAGCTCGTGCGCCGCGCGCGCGGCCCCCAAATAATTGACGAACGGCAGTTCCGCATGTGCCACGGCACCCAACAGCGCACTCCGGGCGCCGCTCCACTCACCTTCGGCGAGCAGCGAAAGACCACGTAGCGTTTGCTCGTGTGCTTGGCGAACACGCCGTGCTCGATTCCAGCCTCGCATTCCCGACCCGGCGCTCATCACGCGTCGCAGCACGCCGAACAACAATCGAAGCACGAACCACACTACGATCAAGACGAACAGCGCAAACCAGAGGCTGGTCTCGACGCTCATGCCGCCGTACACCAACAGCACGTAGCCGGCATCGCGCGCCATCAGCGTCGCAACAATGCCGCCTACTACGAGCGCGAACAGCAAAACGAGCGCGCCCTTCTTCATTCGACGTCCTCGTTCGCCGCATCTTCAGCCTGCTCGACGTTTGCCGGCACCGCATCACTCGGCACGACAACCGGTGTATCGACTACGGGCTGCACCACACCGAGCGTCGACAACGCCCGTCCGACGACCGGCAACTCGGGCACAACGTCGAGTGCCGCAAGCGCGTCGATCTCGTTGGCGAGCGCGGCAACGCGCGAGTCCTCGCGCTCGTAGAATTCGTCGAGCGCGGTCGCCACCGCCCCCAACGCGCGCGTGTAGGTCGGTTGGTCGCGACGAATCGCAGCAAGCTGCGCGCGCCCGAGCGCAAGCGATACGTTGAGCTCGAGATACCGATGCTCGGCCGGCGACAACAGCGGCCGAGGCGTTTCCTCGCCGACTACGCGAAACTCGAACAGCGCCCCGAGTCGGTCGAGCAGCGAGCGCCAACCCTCGGACGGCGGCACCGCTCCCTCGCTGCCGTCGTCGAAGCGCGGCAATGCAATCGGTAGACCGACGAGCGCGGCCTGTGCCGCATCGAGCCGCGCCACGATGGCGCCGGCATCGACGGACTCGAATCGCTCGAGTGTCGCGATGTCGGCACCAAGCGCTTCTATCACGTCGGCAACGGATTCATCGTCGAGCGACGACAGCACACCGCGTGCCGACTCGAGCGCCGCAGCCGCTTGTTCGAGGTCGGCACCAAACGACAGTGCATGATTGGCCAATCGCACCAAGTGACTGGCCTCGGCGATGCGCCAAGGCCGCGGATCGACGTCGCTCATGGAAATCAACCCACGCAGACGCCCGAGCTCCTGCTGTACACCCTCTAGCCGTACTTGCTGTGCCTCGAGCTTGCGCGCGAGCGGCAACTCCGGATCGTCGATTCGCGCTTCGATCTGGCGCGCGACATCGGCCGCAACCCTCGATTGTGCCTCCTGCATCGCATTGAGCGTCGGTAACACCGATGCGAGCGGGTCGCGATACATCTCCCGATACACGAGATAACCCACACACCCGATCGCGACCAGTGAGAGAAACAGCGCCACGAGACCCGTGCCGGTCGCGCGTTTGCGCGGCGCTTCGCTCGGTTCGGTCTGTCCGGACTCAGCCATCGTCATCCTCATAGCGTTGGATTGCGGTCAGCACTGCGCTAGGCCCGGCGCCGCCTGCCACGATCACGTGCCGAAATCCGAGCAGGCGTAACGCCTGCGCCACGCGCGGCGACGGCACGACGACCACGGCATCGTCGAACGCAGGGCCCGCTTTTGCGCGCCATTCGGCCAATGCCTCGCCGCCTGCGACACTGGCAACGACGATGAAGTCGAACGCGTCGGCCACACCATCGACGGGCAGCGTCGTGCGCCGGTAGACCTCGAGCCGTCGCACCTGCGCGCCACGCTCGGCGAGCGAGCGATCCAACTCTCGCCGGCCACCGGTGCCACCGACGATCAGCACGCGGACTCCTGCGAGCGCAGCTAACTCGGGCATGGCCAGTATACCTTCGGAGCGCTCGTCGGCCGGGGCGTGGGCGCTGACATCATGCGTCGCGAGCGCCCGCGCGGTCGTGGCACCGACCGCGAACCATCGAATGCCGGCAGGCAGCCGCGGCCAATAGCGATCGATCAGCGCAAAGCCGTACGTGACAGCATGCTCTGAAACGAATATGGCCATGTCGTACCGATCGAGACGCTGAACCTCCCGTGCATCGGTGTCGACGACGTTAGGCTCGACACCGATCAAGGGTCGCACGATGACCGAATAACCAGCATGTTCGAGCGTAGCCGCGAGCCTGGCAGCGCCCGGCTGCGAGCGCGTTACCAGTACACGGCGCCGGTCATGTTTCTTGCGCACGCAGTGCATCCAGAATCGTGTTTGCGCCTTGCGCGACGAGCAATGCCGCAGCGGTGGCCCCAACATCGGCCGGAACCGTGCCCGTTGCCTGCGCACGCAACACGCGCGTACCGCTGACGTCGGCCAGCAGTGCATCGAGGACGATCGCGTCGCCCTGCATTCGCGCGTAGGCCGCAAGTGGCATCGAGCAGTTGCCGCCGAGCGCCGCGCTCACCGCCCGTTCGGCGGCCACGCACCTTGCTACCACCGGGTCGGCAAGGGGCGCCATCAGCTCGATGATGTCGGCGCGATCTGCACGGCATTCGACGCCGAGCGCACCTTGTCCGGCCGCAGGTAGACTATCTCGAATCGCGATTCGCTCCTTGACACGCGCGCTCAAGTCCAATCGGTCCAGGCCAGCGCACGCGAGCAGCAAAGCATCGTACTCGCCGGCGTCCAGCTTTCTTAGACGCGTGTTGACGTTGCCACGCACGGGCACTATCTCGAGGTCGGGCCGGCGCGCAAGCAACTGTGCCCGGCGCCGCAGGCTCGACGAGCCGATCCGCGCACCGCGCGGCAAGGCGGCGATTGAATCGAACTCGCCAGAGACCAGCGCATCGCGCACGTCGTCGCGGAAAGCGATCACCGGTAACTCGAATTGCGGCGGTAGGTCGCCCGGCAAGTCCTTCATGGAGTGCACTGCGACATCGGCGCGATCCTCGAGCATCGCCACTTCGAGCTCTTTGATGAACAGCCCTTTGCCGCCGACTTCGGAGAGCGGCGCCGACAACCAGCGGTCACCCGCGGTCGTCAGCGCGACCAGCTCGACGGCGAGGCCAGCGTGCGTCGCCTCGAGCTTCGCGGCGACGAATTCGGCTTGCCACATCGCCAGCGCACTGCTGCGCGTCGCAATCCGGATGCGGGTGGGCATCAGAGGGCTTTGATCATCTTGCGGATATCGGCCACGTGCCTGCGGCTGATGTCGATGCCGGTGTCGAGGCCGCGGAGCCGAACCTGATAGTGACCTTCCTCATTGCGCTCGAGACCTTCGATGTGTTGCGGAGCAACCAGCGCATTGCGATGCACTCGCACGAATTTCTCGCCGAATTCGTCTTCGAGGTCCTTCAGTGTGTCGTCGATCAAGAGTTCACCACCGGCGTAGCGCGCAGTGACGTACTTCTGGTCGGCCTGAAAACAACAAACATCTTCGACGGGAACGAGCTCGATACCTTTGCGCGTTCGCGCTGAAATGTGCGTACGCTGGCTGTCGTCCACGCTCGCGAGTGCCGCAAGCTGGGCACGATTGGTGCGCGTGGCATTGCCGAGCACTTGTGCCAAATCGTTCCTCCGCACCGGCTTCAGCAGATACCCCACCGCCTGCACGTTGAACGCATCGATCGCGTGCTCTTCGTAGGCAGTGCAGAAGACGACGGCCGGCGGTGACTCCATACCCACCATGTGTCGAGCTGCCTCGAGCCCATCCATACCCGGCATGCGGATGTCGAGTAGCACGATGTCGGGCGCGAGCTCGCTGCAGCGCTCCACCGCTTGCATACCGTTTGCCGCCTGCCCGACTACCTCGTAGCCTTCCATTTCGCCGAGCATTCGCGCCAAGCGGTCGCGGGCCAATTGCTCGTCGTCGACGATCAGCACCTTCATCGGCGTGCCTCGAGTGGGTAGTGCAGCCTTGTGACGTATTGACGGCGCTCGTCGTCGACGGCCGCCACGAGATCGGCATCGCCGCCGTAGAGCACGTTGAGCCGACTACGAATGTTGTTCACCGCCATACGGTTGCCTTGCGTCGCGCCGCGCACTTCCGCGGTCGGCAGCGGGTTGCTGATGCACACGTGTACTTTGCCGCGTTCGTGCCGCACTTCGACCGTGATCGTACCGCCTTCCGGCAACGGCTGTATCCCATGATAGATGGCGTTTTCGAGCAGGGGCTGCAGCGTGAGCAAAGGTATGCGAATGGCTTCGGGATCGACGTCGATGCGCCAGTCCATGGCGAGGCGTTCACCGAGCCGCAGACGTTCGATGCGCACGTAGCGTTCGCAGAGCGCCAATTCCTCGGCGAGCGTCACCTGATTGCCGGCATCGTTGAGGCTCGCGCGGAACAATTCCGCAAGGTCCTCGACCACAGATTCCGCGGTCTTCGGATCGGTGTCGATCAAACTCGCGATGATGTTCATGCTGTTGAACAGGAAATGTGGACGAATGCGCGATTGCAAGGCCTGGATACGCGACTGCAGCTCCGATTGCTCCTGTTCGCGCAGTTGCTGCTGAACGTAGAAATAGCGCAACACCATGCCCGTGATGATGCCGGCGATCGCCATCTGTGCGCCGATGCGCGACCAATCGATGGCCCGTTCGCCGTAGCTCGCCCAGCCGATCAGCACGCGCTCGGCGATCAAGCTCACGATCAGCACGACCGCCATCACCAGTAGGAACGAGACCATCGCGCCACGCGCGAGGCCGATGGTCAGCAGCCTCGGTCGCACCCAGCATAGGAGCGCTGCGCTTGCGAGCACGACCCATTGCACGTACAGCGACATCAGTGCGAGTCGCGCCCAGGTTACCCCGCCACCCGCCAGCAATAGCACGATGACCAACAGCTGGCCGACCAAGACCAACACGCCGAGCGCCGGCGCATTGCAGAGATCCGGCACCACGAACCGGGTCGGTCGGCTGGGCTGCGCCGCCTCGCTCACCACACCTGCTCCATGATCGATGAGAAGACGAGTGGGTTCGAATCGCTCGAACCCATCTCGAGATAGGTTCTATACTCGTCCGCCTCGCCAAAACGCCGACAGATCACGATGACCGACGAAAAGAGCGTCCCCGAAAAACTCTGGGGCGGTCGCTTCAGCGAGCCTACGGACCAGTTCGTCGAACGTTTCACCGCGTCGATCGGTTTCGATGCGCGGTTATACCACCACGACATTCGGGGCTCCATCGCCCATGCGAAGATGCTTGCCCACGCCGGTGTCATCACCGCAGCCGAGCGCGACCAGATAGTCGCTGGACTGGAGCAGGTCCGCGGCGAGGCAGAACGCGGCGAACTGACCTGGCGAGTCGACCTCGAAGACGTGCACATGAACGTCGAGTCGCGCCTTACTGCGCTGGTTGGCGACGTCGGCAAGAAATTGCATACCGCACGCTCACGCAACGACCAAGTAGCCACCGACATCCGCTTGTACCTGCGCGATGCAATCGACGACCTGCTCGCGCTGGAGGGAGAGTTACTGACCGAGATCGCGAATTTGGCAGAGCGACACGCGACCACCGTGATGCCCGGTTTTACCCACCTGCAGACGGCACAACCGGTTACGTTCGGGCACCACCTGCTCGCCTGGTTCGAAATGCTCTTTCGCGATCGGGCGCGACTGCGCGAGGTGCGCACGCGCGTCAATGTCCTACCGCTCGGCTCGGCGGCACTGGCCGGCACTACTTTTGCCATCGATCGCGAGTTCACCGCCCGCGAGCTCGGCTTCGAAGCAGTCAGCCAGAATTCTCTCGACGCGGTCAGCGACCGCGACTTCGCCATCGAGTTCTGCGCCGCAGCCAGCCTGACCATGATGCATTTGTCGCGATGGTGCGAAGAACTCGTGCTCTGGTCATCGCAACAGTTCTCCTTCGTGTCGCTGCCCGATCGCTTCTGCACCGGGTCGTCGATCATGCCGCAGAAGAAGAACCCCGATGTTCCCGAATTGGTGCGCGGCAAGTCCGGCCGCGTGTTCGGCCACTTGGTGGCCCTCCTCACCCTGATGAAGAGCCAGCCGCTCGCCTACAACAAGGACAACCAAGAGGACAAAGAACCGCTGTTCGACACCGTCGACACGCTGCGCGATTGCCTGACCGCCATGACGGGCATGTTGCCGCACATCGAAGTCGATGCCACCCGCATGCGTGCGGCGGCAGCCGCCGGGCATGCGACCGCCACGGATCTCGCCGACTACTTGGTGCGCAGGGGCGTGCCCTTTCGCGACGCCCACGAGATGGTCGGCAAGAGCGTCGCCGTCGCACAGCGCAAAGGCAAGTCGCTGGCCGAGCTCACGGTAGCCGAGCTTCGGCAGATCCCTTCGCTCGGCAACTACATTGGCGACGACGTCGAAGAAGTGCTGTCCCTCGACGGTTCGGTAGCGGCCCGCAATCACGTCGGCGGCACCGCTCCTGCACAGGTGACGGCGGCAGCGAAGCGAGCGCGGGCGCGGATCTGAGACGTTCGCGCGGACCGGCGCCGTTGCGTCGAATGTAGCGTGTATACTCCCGCGCTTTCGCGAACCCGGAACCGCGGTGCGTTTGTTTCTCGTGGTCTTGATGACCCTCTGGGTTGCCATGTGCGGGCAGAAAGGACCGCTCGAGCTGCCGGACGCCGGGGCTCGTCCGCTCGAAATTTCCAGCCGCTCGTCATGACACCGGAGCTCAACTACGTCGACGGCACATTGACGCTCGAGGCGGTGCCGCTGAATGCGATCGCCGATGCCTGCGGCACACCGACCTATGTCTATTCGAGTGCTCATTTCGAACGTCGATACCACGCGCTCGATCATGCGCTGGCAGGTATACGCCATCGCATCTGCTACGCGGTCAAGGCCAATTCCAACATCGCCGTACTGAAGCTGTTCGCGGGCTTGGGTGCGGGGTTCGACATCGTCTCCGGCGGTGAGCTCGAGCGTGTGCTGCGCGCCGGCGGCGAAGCGGAGCGTGTCGTGTTCTCGGGCGTCGGCAAGTCCACGGACGAGATTGCGTTTGCGCTGCGCGCCGGCATCGGCTTCTTCAACTGCGAGAGTGAGGATGAGCTGCACCGCATCGATCGACAAGCGCGCCGATTGGGACGAACTGCGCGCATCGGCGTGCGTGTCAATCCCAACATCGATGCCAAAACACACCCCTACATCTCGACCGGACTGCGCACCAACAAGTTCGGCGTCACGCCAGAACAGGCGCAACGCATGATCGAGTACGCGGCCGTGTCGGACGCGCTCGAGCCGGCCGGCGTCGGCTGTCACATTGGCTCACAGATCACCGATCCGGCGCCGCTCATCGAGGCGCTCGAGCGAATCATGGAGCTCACCGATACCCTGCAGGCACACGGCGTGCCATTGTCCCACGTCGACCTCGGCGGCGGCCTCGGCATCACCTACCGCGACGAGACCGAGTTCGACCTCGACCGCTACGCGCGCGCCTTGGTGCAACGACTCGCCGGCCGCGACCTGGAGTTGATGCTCGAGCCCGGACGCTACTTGGTCGGCAACGGCGGCCTACTGCTGACGCGTGTCGAATATCTGAAGCCGGCGGCCGAGCCGATGGGCCGCAACTTCGCCGTGGTCGACGCGGCAATGAACGACCTGATCCGCCCGACGCTGTACGACGCATGGCATGCCGTGGTGAATGTCCACACGCCCGACGCACAAACAACCACACGTGCTTGGCAGATCGTCGGGCCGGTATGCGAAAGCGGCGACTTTCTCGCCCACGATCGTGATCTCGCGCTCGAGCCCGGCGATCTGTTGGCCCTGCTGTCGGCGGGCGCCTACGGATTCGTGCAGAGCTCCAACTACAATAGCCGTGACCGCGCCGCGGAAGTGCTCGTGAAGGACGACGCCTTCACGGTGGTGCGCCGCCGCGAGACGGTGAGCGACCAGCTCGCGCTCGAGTCCACCGGCGCCACCGCGAACGAGATGACGGATTGACCGACGCATGCAGATCCGGTTCAGCAAAATGCATGGCCTCGGCAACGACTTCATGGTGATCGACGGCATCACCCAGGTCGTGAAGCTCGAGCCCGAGCAGATCCGCGAATTCGCCGATCGCCACACTGGCGTCGGCTTCGACCAGCTGCTCGTGGTGGAGACGCCCACCGACCCGAAAGCCGATTTCCGATATCGCATCTACAATGCCGACGGCAACGAGGTCGCACAGTGCGGCAATGGCGCGCGATGCTTCGCGCGTTTCGTGATCGCCAATAGCCTGTCGACCAAGCACGAACTCACCTTGCAGACGTCGAACGGTCACGTCCGAACACGGCTACTCGACGGCGACGCGGTAGAAGTGAACATGGGCATTCCGAGGACCGAGCCCGCCGACGTGCCATTCGATGCACCGAGCTTCCAGCCGAGCTACGACGTGGAAGTCGATGGCCGGCACTTCACTCTGAGCACCGTCTCGCTGGGCAATCCACACGCCGTATTGTTCGTCGACAATGTCTTCGAAGCACCGGTCGCGGAACTGGGTGCACTCATCGCGACGAGTAACCCGTTTCCGGAAGGCACCAACGTTGGCTTTTGCCAAGTCGTCGATTCGGGTTTCGCGCGGCTGCGCGTGTACGAACGCGGCGTGGGCGAGACGCGCGCGTGCGGCAGCGGCGCATGCGCAGCCGCGGTTGCCGGCCAACTCACCGGCCGGCTCGGAACACGATCGAAAATTTCGCTACCCGGTGGCAAGGTACGCATCAGTTGGCCGGGGCCGGGCTCGGAACTCATGATGACCGGCCCGACCGCACTGGTTTACGAAGGAACCATCGAGCTGTGACCACCGACACGGAACTTTCGGACGACGAAATCGCACGGTATCTGCGCGCTCATCCCGACTACTTTCAGCGTCATCCCGGTCTGCTCGCGTTGCTGGAGTTGCCACACGCATCCGGTGGCACGGTGTCGCTGGTGGAGCGACAAGTGGCGATTTTACGCGAGCGCAACATCGACATGCGTAAGCGCTTCACGCAGCTGGTCGGCACGGCGAACACGAACGATGGGTTGTTCGACAAGACGCGAGCGCTGACGCTGGAACTGCTCGATGCGAATGACCTTGCCGACTTGGACGACGTGATCGCGCACTCACTGAAGTCTGGCTTCAAGGCCGATTCAGTCGCTTGTTTCGTCTCGCACCCGAACTCGGTGCCTCCCTTGAAGCACATCCACTACTGCGCTTCTGCTCAGCAACTGCCAATGCTCCAACTCACGCAAAGCACGGGCGCTTCCTGCGGTCCATTGCGCAGCGACGAGTTCGCGCGCCTGTTCGCCAGCCACGATCGGCAAGACGGCTCCGCCGCCATCGTGCAACTACGGCATGGCGATCTGGTGGGGGTGCTGGCGATCGGTAGCCACGACCCGGAACGCTTCAGCGCGGACATGGGCACGCTGTTCGTGCGCTTCATCGGCGACATGCTCGCCCGTGTGCTGAACAATCATCTTGGTCGCGATGACGGCGACTGATACGCCAAGCGACTCCCGCATCGCTACGTTCCTGAGTCGGCTGCAGCGCGAACGCAACTACTCCGCACATACGTTGGCGGCCTACCGCCGCGACCTCGAATCGCTGCGCGAGAACCTTGGCAGCCGTGATTGGACCGACGTGACCGCGCACCACGTGCGGGATTGGCTGGCGCAACGCAATCGCCGCGGCGCCGCCACCAAGAGCACTCAACGCGCGCTGTCTGCAGTGCGCTCGTTCTTCGTCCATCTCGAGCGCGAAGGTGTGGTCAAAAACAATCCCGCGGCGCTGGTTCGTGCGCCGAAGGCGCGACGCCGCCTGCCGAAGGCGCTGGACACCGACCAAGCTGCCCGACTGCTCGACTTCGATGCCACGTCGACGCTGGCGCTCCGCGACCGCGCGATGTTGGAACTCTTGTACGGCAGCGGCTTGCGGCTGTCCGAGCTCACCGCACTCACGATCGCCGATCTCGACCTGGACGGCGGGTTCGTGCGGGTGTGCGGCAAGGGCAACAAGGTGCGACAAGTGCCCATCGGCAGCCATTGCGTGAACGCTTTGCGCGCGTACTTCGAGACGCGCAGCGATACGCTCGACCGGTCGCGACCAGTGCTCCTCTCGAACCAGCATCGCGCGCTGAGTCCACGCACCGTACAGTTGCGTCTGAAGAGGCTGGGCATCACGCAACTCGGATCGAGCGAGCTGCACCCCCACATGCTGAGGCATAGTTTCGCGAGCCACCTGCTCGAGTCGAGCGGCGACTTGCGCGCGATTCAAGAGTTGCTCGGCCACAGCGACATCTCTACCACGCAGATCTACACCCATCTCGATTTTCAGCAGCTGGCCAAGGTGTACGACGCTGCGCACCCGCGCTCGAAGCGCAGGAGCTGATGGGCAAGATCACACTCGTCACGTTCGACCTCGACAACACCTTGTGGGATGTCGATCACGTGATCGTGAACGCCGAGCGCGAAACGCGCGCCTGGTTCGATGCGCATGTGCCAGAGGTGAATCGACGATTCGGCCGCGAGGATTTCATACGCATGCGCATGGAGGCGATCGCGGCGGACGAGCGGCTCGCGCACGACGTATCAGCTCTCAGGCGCGAGACGTTTCGGCGCGCAATCGAGGCGGCGGGGTACGGCGAACGCGAAGCACGCCTGCTCGCACAGGCAGCGTTCGACGTTTTCCTGCACGCGCGGCAACAAGTCGAGCTGTACGAGGGTGCTGTCGATTTGCTCGAGCTGTTGGGCGACCGCTACCGCCTCGCCGCACTGACGAACGGCAACGCCGACGTCGTTCGTATCGGACTCGATCGCCATTTCGATTTCGCGCTGTCAGCCGCCGATGTCGGCGCAAGCAAACCGCATCCGGCAATTTTTCGCGAAGCGCTGGCAAGGAGTAAGAGCGCGCCGCACGAGATGGTGCACGTCGGCGATCATCCGGTGGACGATGTCGAGGGTGCTGCAGGTGTCGGTGCGCACACCATTTGGTACAACCGAAAGTCAATCGAGTTTCCGGGCGAGCGGCGGCCGACACAGGAGACGCGCAAGCTCGAGGATATACCCGAGGCGATTCAGAGTATCGAGGGGCGCTGAGTCACGGAGCTCGGGTTCTTGATTCCACTCCCAGGGTCAATACTTCGGGGCGTGGCGATGAACATTCAGGATCTCGGCGCAATCGGCGAGTTCGTAAGCTCGGTGGTGATCGTCATCACACCGACTGTGTTGGTCTACGAGGTGCGCTCGGCGAAGCGTGCCACTCTACTGGCGAATGCGCAGGAACGGCGGCGCGATCGAACCGCGCAGTGGCGGACGGTCATCGATGCGCCGCAGCTTGCGGCCATCGCTGCGAAGGCCGCCAACCACATCGGTGATCCGCGCCTTTTGAAAGACGCGCATGAGTATGGTCTCGAGCCCGAGGAATACGCGCAGCTCAACAACTACTACCAGCTGTCGATCGCGCACTGGAGCGACGGCTTGTACTCCGAGTTGCCCGAGCACGATCGCCGGCTGCTCGACTACAACATCCAGACCCGACTGTGGAATCCGACATTTGCCAAGTGGTACGACCAGATGGTGGCGGCGACACGCGCGCAGGGACTCGATCACGAGCATCCCGTGGAGGAGCTGTTTCGCTACGTCGAGAAAATTCGATTGCCCAGACCCGATGCAAGTGCGTGATCGCTGCATTTCACATGCGAAATTGTTGGGATTTTGTCTCGAAAGTGGTGACGGATCGGGGTGACGAGCAGCACCATCACCGCCTCGTCCACGAAACGGGCTTCGCCATTCAGCGGAATGGGAGGGCGAGTACTACTTCACCTGGCCGGATGGCCGACCGATCGAGTCGAACACGGCGCAGGCACGCCGAATCGGGTGGAAGAGAGACGACCAATCTATCCCGTCGGCGCCATTCCGCGGAATGGCGCGCGATCAACGCATCAGATGGCGTGCGCCTCGATGAACGCCTTCACGGCCTGAGTGTCGGCCGGCAACACGGTCTTGCGCGTCTTCGCACCCGCCAGCTTGTCGAGCCGCGGGTGGAAGGCCACCGGTTTGCCGATCGCCTTGTCGACCGATTCCGGAAACTTCGCCGGATGTGCGGTGGCGAGACAGACGAGCGGCGAACCGTTCGTTGCCAGACGCCTGCCGGCTGCAATACCGACAGCTGTGTGAGGATCGGCAATGTAAGCGAATCGCTCGTAGGTCGAGCGAATGGTCGCGAGTGTTTCCTTCGTATCAACCGAACACGCGACGATGCAATCGTCGACCGGGCCAAGGGTCGGTAGGCTGGCGCGGCCATCCCGGGCGAAATCGGTCATGAAGCGTTTCAGCGCTTCGGGATCGCTACCGAGCTTCAAGTACAGATAGCGCTCGAAGTTGCTCGCCACCTGAATGTCCATGGACGGCGAGATCGTGAAGTGCACGTCGCCGCGAGCATAAACGCCGGTGTTGAAGAACACCGACAGAATGTCGTTTTCGTTGGTTGCAAGCACGAGACGCTCGATCGGTGCACCCATCTGCATGGCCAGATAGCCGGCGAAGATGTCGCCGAAGTTGCCCGTCGGCACACTGAACGTCACTTTGCGTTTGCCACCGTCGTCGAGGGCGAGGCTCGCGTAGAAGTAGTAGACGATCTGCGCCAGCAGCCGTGCCCAGTTCACCGAGTTGACGGCACCGAGCCGATAGGTGTTCTTGAACTCCAGGTCATTGAAGATCTCCTTCATCATGGCCTGACAATCGTCGAAGCTGCCGTCGATGGCGAGGCAATGCACGTTGTCGTCGAGCACGGTCGTCATCTGCAGCTCTTGCAGATAGCTGGTTCGGCCATTTGGATACATGACGAAGATCGCAAGGCCCGGCTTGCCACGCACGCCGGCGATCGCGGCGCTGCCCGTATCGCCGCTGGTTGCGCCAAGCACGTTCATGGTGCGACCGCGCGCCGCGAGAATGCGACTGAAAAGATTGCCCAAGAACTGCAGTGCTACGTCCTTGAACGCAAGCGTAGGGCCGTGGAACAACTCGAGCACGTAGAAATCGTCGAGATCGCGGATCGGCGTGATGGCCGGATGATCGAAGCCGCGATAGCTTTGCGCAATCATGGTCGCGAGATCGTCGCGCGAGATGTCGTCGACGAAATGCGACATGAGATGCGCACCAAGCACGGCGAAATGGAGACCGCGCCAATGGTCGAGTTCCGCGCGCACATCCGGCAGTCGCTCGGGCATGATGAGACCGCCGTCCGGTGCCAAGCCTTCGAGCACCACATCCTCGAAGCGTAACGGTGCCATGCCACCGCGGGTGCTTACATAACGCATAGTGTGGACTTCCGGCACCAGATGCCGGTCATTGTATCGAAACCGCTACGCCTTAAGCCGAACCGCGACCGTAGGTGCCGCCGCGTTTCTTCGATGGATCGGCCCGTTCGTCCTGTGGCACGCTTTCGATCGCACCACCACGCTTCAGGAATGCCTCGACGTCACTCGCCAGCTGCTTGCGCACGTCTTCGCGCGCGGCGACCGTGTGCAAGGCGTCGGTTTCATTGCGTTTCTTACGCACGCTGGTGCGCGCCGCGCGCGTGGGAACCTCCTGCGATTCTTCTTCTTCGTCGTCGTCAACCTGGTCGCCGTCGCCTTCGCTCTCGTCGACCAAATCCGTGGCACCCTCGAGCTCTTCGTCGATGTCATCGTCGATGTCTTCGCCGAGATCCTCGTCACCGCCCTCTTCGGCGTCGGCCTCGAACTCGTCTTCAGTGTCGAAGTCGTCGTCATCATCGGCCATGTCGAAACTCGCTCCGCTCATCCCTAGGACCCGCCCCTCCGGCGGATTGCCCTAGTTAAAGTCGATCTTGCGCACCGCGCAAGCCCAAAAAAAGAAGGCGCCTTGCGGCGCCTTCGCAGAACATACCCTAACGTATCAAACGTGCACAGTTTCGCCGTGCAGGTTGTAGTCGAGCCCTTCGATCTCCACTTCCCGCGACACGCGCAGACCAATCGTGACATCGACGAGCTTGAGGATTACGAACGTCGCGATACCGCAGTAGACGAACGTCACTGCAACACCCAACACCTGGGGACCAATTTGGGCCCAATTGCCGTCGATGAGGCCGCCGCTACCGAGGGAATTGATCGCACTGCTGGCGAATACGCCGGTCAAGATTGCGCCGACCGCTCCGCCGACACCATGCACGCCAAACGCGTCGAGGGAATCATCGTAGCCCAGCACCCGCTTCAACCACACGGCGGCAAGGTAGCAGACGACGCCGGCGATCAGGCCAATCAGCAACGCACCGCGGGGATCGACGAATCCGGATGCCGGCGTGATCGCCACGAGTCCGGAGATCGCGCCCGACAACATGCCCAACACCGACGGCTTCTTCGTGACGATCCACTCGACGATCATCCAGCTGAGTGCGCCGGCCGCAGTCGCGATTTGCGTCACCGCCATCGCCATGCCGGCGTTGACGTTCGACGTCACGGCCGATCCCGCGTTGAATCCAAACCAGCCCACCCACAGCAGCGATGCGCCGACCAGGCTAAACACGAGATTGTGTGGTGCCATATTCTCGGTGCCATACCCTACGCGCTTGCCCAGAACGAGCGCACACACGAGTCCAGCAGTACCGGCGTTGAGGTGCACAACCGTACCGCCTGCGAAGTCGAGCACGCCTTCGCCACCGAGGTAGCCCCCGCCCCACACCCAATGGGCGATCGGACAATAGACGACGATGAGCCAGATGCCGATGAACCACAGCAGCGCCGAGAACTTCATGCGATCGGCGAATGCGCCGGCAATCAGGGCCGGTGTGATGATCGCGAAGGTCATTTGAAACGTCATGAACACCGATTCGGGGATGCTCGGCGCAAGGTCGGCAACCGAATCGATCGTGACCGTCGCCAAGAACAAATCGTCCAGACCGCCGACGAATATCTGCGCGGCACCTCCATCCGAGAAGGCCAGGCTGTAGCCGATGACCATCCAGAGCACGCTGACTAAAGCCGTAATGGCAAAACTCTGCACGCACGTCGCAAGCACATTCTTCTTGCGCACCATGCCGCCGTAGAACAATGCGAGACCTGGGATCGTCATCATCAACACCAGCGCCGTCGAGGTGAGCATCCAAGCCGTATCGCCGGTATCGATGACCGGCGCATCAGCCGCGAAGGCCGGCATGCCGATCAGCGCCGCTAGCGGCGCCAGAAGCGCCGCCGCGATGCGAGACCGGGTGCGCGTTTCGTAGTTGCTTTGATCTTCCACGTCGATTCTCCTTAAGGGTCCGGCCTAAACGGCTTCAGGACCGGTTTCGCCGGTCCGGATGCGGACCACTTCTTCGAGATTGGACACGAAGATCTTGCCGTCACCGACCTTGCCGGTGTTTGCCGCCTTCGTGATGGCTTCGAGACACTGATCGAGCACGCTGTCGTCGATGGCGACTTCCACCTTCACTTTCGGCAGGAAGTCGACGACGTACTCCGCACCTCGATAGAGCTCGGTGTGGCCCTTCTGTCGTCCGAACCCTTTCACCTCGGTGACGGTCATGCCGTGGACACCGATGTCGGAAAGGGATTCGCGGACATCGTCGAGCTTGAATGGCTTGATGATTGCCGTAACGAGTTTCATATGTTGTCTCCAGTTGCGAATCTACGAGTGCACGGGTACGTCAGTACCGAACGTGGAAGATCGTGCACTCGCGATTCTCGCTCAATTACAGGCTCTTCGAAATCGAGAGCACGACGGTTGCGGCACACAAGTCCTCGTTGCCGAAGCAATCGCTGTCGTCGTCGAGATCGGTGTCCACATAGGTCAGGCCCCACTCGACACCGAGCTGCTCCGTGGTGATGCCAACGCTCCAATCGAGGTAGTCGTCGTCGTCACCGAGGAACAACTCCTCCTTGAAGCTGTTGTAGCCGACGTGGAAATTCAGCGAGAACATGTCGTTCAGCGCGAGCCCGTAGTCGACGTAGGGGTAGTAGAAGTCGTCGGTCTCGGCGAAGTAATCCGGCGAGTAGTTGAGGCCGAAGGTGAACCCAGCCACCGCGACGCTGCCGTAGATCTCCCAGTAGGCGAGATCGACGTTGCCGCCGCCGTCTTCGGGATAGCCGTAGTACAGAAGACCCACGTCGTACTCGACATCGTCGTTGAACTTGCCAGCGAAACCACCGTAGACGTCGGTTTCGATGGAACCTGGCGTGAAATTGACGTTGGATGCCCATGTGCCGATGTAGAAGCCGGATTCGGTTTCGAGGTCGAAGCCACCCTGGATGGCGGGCGACCACTCACCGGTGAGCTGGGAGATACCGCGAAAGCGGTAGTCCGAAGCGAGGGTTACGTTGCCGCTGATTTCCGCAGCCGAGGCGAGCATGGCGCTCGCGCTCAGCACCAGCCCCGCGGCGGAAGCGATCAATCTCTTCATGGAAATGCCCCTTTTTGGTTGTGACAATGGCGCTCGCTTAAGAGCAGATTCCGTGCCAGCCACCTAACTATCTGTTTATAAAGACTTTTATTTGCGAGAGGCGAAAACGGGGCATGATCGAGGGCACGTCGATGCACCACATTGGTGCGTGGCGGGGGCAAGCCGCTGTCTCACAATGGTGCGCGGTGATCACGCTAGGCGGCGCCGACGATCGTTCGTACCATGGCGGTTCGCGCATCACCATCGAACCTCATCATGGCTAACGACCGGCCCCTACCCGACGCGGTCGCCGCTCTCGCGGAGCGACTCGCCGACGCCGTGGTGGGTGTGTTGCCGAGCGACGTCGGCGCCGACATCAGAAGCCGCGTGGACGAGGTCGTCGAGTCGATGATGACGCGGCTCGACCTGGTGCCGCGCGAAGAGTACCAGCGGCAGCTCGAGGCGCTCGATCGGCTGGAGCGCCGACTCGCCGACCTCGAGGCCCGACTCGGCGCGCTCGAACGCGACCCCGGCGGCCGCGGCTGATCGGCATGAGCACGCGCAGCCGGCCCAGCGACGGCCGGGTGTTCTCGCGCGCCCAATTCGGCATCGACGCGCCCGAAGTCGCGGTAGAAACGCAGCTCAGCGGCGGATTGCCTGCTTTCGTGTTGGTCGGCCTGCCCGAAACTGCAGTGCGCGAATCACGCGAGCGTGTTCGCGGTGCCCTGAATGCCTGCCACCTGCCGTTTCCCCGCGGCCGCATCACGGTGAATCTCGCGCCGGCCGACCTACCCAAGGAGGGCGGCCGCTTCGACCTGCCGATTGCCTTGAGTCTACTGGCCGGCAGCGGCCTCTTTCCGCGCTCGGCGCTTGGTGCGTTCGAAGCGCTGGGTGAGCTTTCGTTGTTCGGCGAGCTGCGGCCGGTGCCCGGCGCGCTGTCAGCCGCACTCGCCGCCACCGCCGCGGGCAGGCACCTCATCGTGCCCACCGCGAACGCCGCCGAAGCGGCGCTCGCGCCGCGTGCGCGCATATTCGCCGCCGATCGTTTGATGGACGCCATCGGCTTGTTGCGTGATCCGAAGGCCGCACACCCGTTCGTATCGTGTGCACCGCTGGATGAGTCTCCGCCGTTCGCGCTTGGTGCGGTTCGGGGCCAGCATGCGGCCAAGCGGGCCCTCGTGATCGCGGCGGCCGGTGGTCACCATCTGCTCATGCTGGGCCCGCCCGGTGTTGGCAAGACCCTGCTCGCGCGGGCGCTCGCGGGTATGTTGCCGGCGCTCGCCGACGACGAGCTGATCGACGTGGTACGCATCCACTCGGCGGCGGGTAGCGTCGATGGACAGACACTGGCGCGGCGACCGCCGTTCCGGGATCCGCACCACACTGCCTCCGCCGCAGCGATCGTCGGCGGCGGCACCGGCCGCGTGCCGGGTCCAGGCGAGATGTCGCTCGCGCACCGCGGCGTACTGTTCTTGGACGAATTGCCAGAGTTCGACCGTCGTGTGCTGGAAGCCCTACGCCAGCCGCTCGAGTGTGGCGAGGTGGTCATCGCCCGAGCACGCGCGCGAATTCGATATCCGGCGCGATTCCAGCTGCTCGCTGCCATGAACCCATGCCCGCTCGGCCGCAGCTGCGCAACTTTCGACTGCGAATGCTCCCCAGCCGCCAAGCAGCGCTATCGCAACCGGTTGTCGGTACCGCTGCTCGATCGTTTCGACTTACGCATCTCGCTGCCGCAGGTCGAGGCGGCCGAGCTGCTGACCGGCAAGGGCATCGACGAGGCCGAGGACAACCTTGCCCGCCGTCGAATCCTGGCAACACGCGAGCGCCAGATCGCGCAGCGCGGCCGATTGAACGTCGAGCTCACGGGACTCGAGATCGAGTCGGCGTGCGAGATCGGCGCGGCTGGACGTGCACTTCTGGCTCGTGCCGCAGAGCGTTTCTCGCTGTCCGCCCGAGGCGTGCACCGGGTGCTTCGCGTCGCCCGCACGATTGCCGACTTGGACGGCGTGACGCGCGTGCGCGCGAGCGATTTGGCGGAAGCGCTCGGCTACCGCGGCGAAACTGGCGGATCGGCGGCCTAATTCGGGCTCGACATGAACTCGGTAGCCGCAGTCAGCTCGGCCTCCGAGCAACCCATGCAGGTGCCCTTGGGGGGCATCGCATTCAAGCCGTTCAAGGTGTTTTGCATGAGCTCGGCGGCATCTTTCGCAAGGCGCGGCGCCCACTCTTCGGCATTGTGCAGCTTGGGCGCACCGCCCACGCCAACCATGTGGCAGGCAAAACAGAACTGGTTGTAGATCTCTTCACCGCTCAAGCCGAGGCCCGCACTGCCGCCCGCCACAGTTGCTGCCGCCGGTTGGCCACACGCCTCGCCCGCCTTGCACAACTCGCCGACCGGCGCCAGCCGCGCGCGGATCTCGTCATTACTGCCAGGCGGCACCCGATCGGCCATGGCATTGACGGCGGCGACGGCAATCACGAGGGCAAAGAGGCGCTTCACGGCGGGCTCCCAGATCAAGATTGGGGGTGAGGAAAAAAGCGCGCGGATTATAGTCGTTTTAGGCGGTTGCGTTGTAGAGCTCACGGCCGATCAACATCCGGCGAATCTCGCTGGTGCCGGCGCCGATTTCGTACAGCTTGGCGTCCCGCAACAAGCGTCCGGTCGGGAAATCGTTGATGTAGCCGTTGCCACCGAGCGCCTGCACTGCCTCGAGCGCCATCCAGGTTGCTTTCTCCGCCGCATAGAGGATGCAGCCGGCCGCATCGAAACGCGTGGTTTGGCCGGCATCGCACGCCCTTGCCACCGCATACACGTAGGCGCGAGAAGCATTCATCGTGGTGTACATGTCGGCGACCTTGGCCTGCATGAGCTGGAACGTGCCGATCGGCTCGCCGAACTGCTTGCGCTCGTGGACGTAGGGCATGACCACATCGAGACACGCGCGCATGATGCCGAGTGGGCCGCCCGACAGCACGACGCGCTCGTAGTCGAGCCCGCTCATCAGAATCGAGACACCCTTACCCACTTCGCCGAGCACTTGGCTCTTTGGCACGACGCAATCCTCGAAGATCAGCTCGCAGGTGTCGGAACCCCGCATGCCGAGCTTGTCGAGCTTCTGTGCCGTCGAAAAACCCGCAAAGCCTTTCTCGATCAGGAACGCGGTAATCCCCTTTGGGCCCAACGTCGGATCGACCGTCGCGTACACCACCAGCACGTCCGCGCCCGGGCCGTTCGTGATCCACATCTTGTTGCCGTTGAGCACGAACGCATCACCCTCGTCCCGCGCGCGCAGCTTGAGACTGACGACGTCGGAGCCAGCGCCCGGCTCGCTCATGGCGAGCGCACCCAAGTACTCGCCGGAAACCAGCTTGGGTAGATAGCGACACTTCTGCTCGGTCGTACCGAAACGGCGCAGCTGGTTCACGCACAAATTCGAATGCGCGCCGTATGACAGGCCCACCGACGCCGAGGCGCGACTGATTTCCTCCATCGCCACCGTATGCGCCAAATAGCCGAGTCCCACCCCACCATATTCCGGTTCGACGGTCATGCCGAGCAGGCCGAGCTCGCCGAGCTGGGGC
>QJXZ01000323.1 GCA_003248125.1 Gammaproteobacteria bacterium
CACCCCAGCGCCCGCGATGCCGGTGGGGTGGAACTGCCACATCTCGATGTCCTGTACTGGGAAACCCGCGCGCAGCGCCATACCGACGCCGTCGCCGGTGTTCATGAGCGCGTTGGTCGTCGACGCATAGATGCGGCCGGCGCCGCCGGTCGCGAACACGGTTGCCTTGGCCTTGACGTAAACGACCTCACCGGTCTCGATCTCGATCGCGATCACGCCAACCACTGCACCGTCTTGGTTCGTCACGAGATCGACCGCAAACCACTCGTTCAGAAACGTGGTACTGGCCCGTAGGTTGGCCTGGTACAGCGTATGCAGCAGGGCATGCCCCGTGCGATCGGCAGCCGCGCAGGTGCGTGCGGCCTGACCGCCTTTGCCGAAATTCTTCGATTGGCCGCCGAAGGGCCGCTGATAGATGCGCCCCGATTCGGTGCGCGAGAACGGCAACCCCATATGCTCGAGCTCGAAGACTGCCTGCGGACCGACGCTGCACATGTATTCGATGGCGTCTTGATCGCCGATGTAGTCAGAACCCTTTACGGTGTCGTACATGTGCCAGCGCCAATCGTCGTCGGGATCGTCGCTGGCGATGGCGCAGGTAATGCCGCCCTGCGCCGATACGGTATGCGATCGCGTCGGAAAGACTTTCGATACGACCGCCGTCTTCAATCCCGACTGGGCGAGTTGCAGCGCGGCACGCATGCCTGCGCCGCCGCCGCCTACGATCACGCCGTCGAACTCCATGGTGCGCATGCGAGGCATCACAGTCTCCAGAAGATGTCGATGCCCCACAGTGCATACACGAACAGCACGAGCAGGCAACCAACCTGATAGACGACGCGAAACGTGGTCGCGTGCGCGCCGAAGTAGTGCTCGCGGATGTAGTCGGTGCCCACCGTCCACATGCCGATCCACGCATGGGCCACGGTCGCCAGCACTGCCATGATCGAGAACACCTTCATCGGCAGGCTCGAGAAGTAGCCGAGCAACGTGGCACGATCCATGCCTGGGTTGGCCAGATAGAAGCCGACGATACAGAACACATACAGAGCCAGCACCACTGCGGTGGCACGTTGAATGACGAAATCCTTGAGCCCGCTGCGCGACAGGCTCATGACGTTGTTCACCATAGCCACACCCCTGCCGCGGCGACGATGACGATGGTGACGACGATCGAAATCTGCGCGCCGATCTTCGCCGCGCCGACCGAGTCGCCAATGTGGAAGTCGAGCAGCAGATGCTTGACACCCGCAACGATGTGGAACGTGAGCGCCGCTAGGATCGCGATGAACACCAGCTTGATGAGCGGCTGGGCCAGCAGAGACTGCGCGGCAGCGAAGCCCTCGTCGGAGGCAAGCGCAATGTCCAACAGATAGAGAAGCGCCGCCACGCCGACGAAAAGCGCGACACCGGTGACGCGATGCGTGATGGAAGCGATGGCCGCGAGCGGAAAACTGAATTTCGTCAATGCGAGATTGACGGGACGATGCGTATGCATACAGAAAACCTTGTTGGGAGAACCCGTCCGGCACCGTCCCCGATCCAGCCAGATCGAATCGGAACTGATGCCCGACATGCGGGCTCGGATGATAGCCGCCACCCCTTATCCTTACAACGCGGCCCACACGCGCGCAATCCGCAAAACCACCGCAGCGACCGCGTTGACATGGCACGATCGGGCTCGCTAGGCTGCGGCTCCCATCGCCACTTCGATTCGAGGAGCGTTCGCATGGCCGATCGTACCGCGCGGCTGTCCGTCGATGGCATCAAAGGCACCATCGAATTGCCCATCCATCTGGGCACGGTCGGCCCCGACGTGGTCGACGTCGCCCCGCTCACTGCCAAAGGGATCTTCACCTACGATCCGGGATTCGTGGCGACCGCGTCGTGCCAATCCGCGATTACCTACATCGACGGCGACGAAGGTGTGCTCCTTTACCGCGGCTATCCGATCGAGCAACTCGCCGAGCAATCGGATCATCTCGAAGTCTGCTACCTGCTGCTGAACGGCGAATTGCCGAACGCCAAGCAGAAGCAGGAATTCGTCCGAACGATCACGCGCCACACGATGGTGCACGAGCAACTACGCACGTTCTTCAACGGTTTTCGCCGCGGAGCGCATCCAATGGCGATCATGTGCGGCGTGGTTGGCGCGCTTTCGGCCTTCTACCACGATTCGCTCGACATCGACGACGAGGCGCATCGCAAGATCACGGCGCATCGACTGATCGCGAAGATCCCAACCATCGCGGCCATGAGCTACAAATACTCGATCGGCCAGCCGTTTCTGTATCCGCGCAACGACTTCGATTACGCCACCAATTTCCTCTACATGATGTTCGGCTCGCCGTGCGAAACCTTTGAACCGAACCCCGTGATCTCGCGTGCCATGGATCGCATCTTCCTGCTGCACGCCGATCACGAGCAAAACGCATCGACGTCTACCGTGCGTTTGGCGGGCTCCACCGGTGCCAATCCGTTCGCATGCATCGCGGCCGGCATCGCGGCGCTCTGGGGACCGGCCCACGGCGGCGCGAACGAAGCCGTGCTGAAAATGCTGCGCGAGATCGGCTCGCCGAAGAACGTGCCGAAGTTCGTGAAGCGCGCAAAGGACAAGAACGATTCGTATCGACTGATGGGTTTCGGCCACCGCGTGTACAAGAACTACGATCCGCGGGCGAAAATCATGCAAGAAACCTGTCGCGAGGTGCTGACCGAGCTTGGAATCGATCGCGATCCGTTGCTGCAGATCGCGACACAGCTGGAGAAGATCGCACTCGAGGACGAGTACTTCATCGAAAAACGCCTGTATCCCAATGTCGACTTTTACTCCGGCATCATATTGAAGGCGATCGGCATTCCCACCGAGATGTTCACCGTGATCTTTGCCACTGGCCGCACGCCGGGCTGGATTGCGCATTGGAAAGAGATGGTGAGCGCGCCGTACAAGATCGGCCGGCCGCGTCAACTCTATCTTGGGCCGAAGAAGCGCGACTTCGTGCCGATCGAACAGCGCACGTCGTAAGACTGCGCGAACCCTGCGCTTCCGCGCAGCGTCACTTCGGGCAATTAGCTTCGCAGGCGAGTAATCAGGGACGAGGTGTCCCAGCGGCCGCCGCCGTGCGCCTGCACGTCTGCGTAGAATTGATCAACCAGGGCCGTGAGCGGCAATCGCGCGCCGACCTTGCGCGCCGCCGCGAGCGCGATAGCCAAGTCCTTTCGCATCCAATCGACGGCGAATCCAAATTCGAACTGCCCGGCCGCCATGGTTTGGTGACGGTTCTCCATTTGCCAGCTCTGTGCCGCGCCTTTGGAGATGACATCCACCACTGCTCCAACATCGAGCCCGGATCGCTCCGCGAAGTGGAATGCCTCGGCGAGACCTTGAAGGACACCGGCAATGCAGATCTGATTGACCATCTTGGTCAGCTGACCGGAACCGGCTGGCCCCATCAGTCGAATGCGCTTTGCATAATGGGCCATCACCGGCTCAACTCGCGCGAACGCGTCCGTCCGGCCACCGACCATGATCGTGAGCTGGCCTTGCTCGGCACCAGCTTGACCGCCCGACACCGGCGCGTCGAGCCAACCGATGCCTGCCGCACCGCATGCACCTTCGAGTTCGACGGCGAGCTCCGCCGATGCCGTGGTGTGATCGACGAGTACACCGCCGCTGGCAAGCCCGGCCAACACACCGTCTTCGCCGTACACCACTGCTCGCACGTCGTCGTCGTTGCCCACGCAGACGAACACGATTTCCGCATCGCGTGCCGCCGCGGCCGGCGTTGGCGCAGTAGCACCGTCATGCCGCCGTTGCCATTCCGCCGCGCGTACCTTGGTGCGGTTGTACACCGTCACGCGTTGACCCGCCGCGGCGAGATGTCCGGCCATGGGGAATCCCATGACCCCGAGTCCGACGAAGGCCACTCGACGTGCATCCGCCATGGCATCACCTTCCTACCGTTGCGGGCACGGATTGTACGCGACGAGCTGCACCACCACGCAGGTGGGCACGGAGTTGCGCTAGGCGGTTCGCTCAGCCGGCGCGAGCTGCAATTCCGCGATGCTGTCCTCGCGCATCTTGAATTTCTGGATCTTGCCAGTGACGGTCATGGGGAAAGCATCCACGAACTTCACGTAGCGCGGCACCTTGTAGTGCGCAATCTGGCCGCGACAGAAGTCTTTGATCTCCGCTTCGGTGGGCGCCGAGCCCGGCACCGGTTGAACCCAGGCCATGAGCTCCTCGCCGTACTTGCTATCCGGCACACCGATCACCTGCACTTCTTGTACCTTGGGATGGCGGTATAGAAATTCCTCGATCTCACGCGGATAGATGTTCTCACCACCGCGAATGATCATGTCTTTGATGCGGCCGGCGATGTTCACGTACCCCTCGTCGTCCATCACGGCGAGGTCGCCGGTGTGCATCCAGCCGTTCGCATCGATCGCGCTCGCTGTTGCCTCTTCGTTTTCCCAGTAGCCCAGCATCACGCTGTATCCGCGCGTACAAAATTCACCCATCTGGCCACGCGGCAACGTGGTTCCAGTCTCCGGATCCACGATCTTGATCTCGACGTGTGGATGTACTTGCCCCACCGTGCCGACTTGCTTCTCGAGGGGCGTGCCAATCCGAGTCTGCATGCTGACGGGACTCGTCTCGGTCATGCCGTAGCCGATCGCGACCTCGTTCATGTGCATTTCAGACTGCACGCGCTTCATCACCTCCACTGGGCAAGGTGCACCGGCCATGATGCCCGTGCGGAGCGATGTTAGGTCGAAGTCGGCGAACGCCTCGTGCGACAGCTCGGCAATGAACATGGTCGGTACGCCGTACAGCGCGGTGGCCCGCTCCTCGGCAGACACACGTAACGTCGCCTCGGCATCGAACACCTGGGCAGGGTAGATCATCGTCGCGCCGTGGCTAACACAACCCAGATTGCCCATTACCATGCCGAAGCAGTGATACAGCGGAACAGGAATCACCAGCCGGTCCGCGTGGGTAAAGTTCATCAACCGGGCAACGAAATAGCCGTTGTTGGCGATGTTGTGGTGGGAGAGCGTAGCCCCCTTCGGAAAGCCCGTTGTGCCACTCGTATATTGGATGTTGATCGGGTCGTCGAAGTCCAGGCTGTGTTGCACGCTTGCCAGCTGGTCGGCGGAGACCTCGTCGGCACGTGCGAGCAGAGCATCGAACGTCATCAAGCCCGGGCGCTCCGCACCCAAGGTGACGACACACTCGAGCTTCGGTAGCCGCTCGAGCTTCAACTCTCCCGCGCGTTGGCTGCCGATTTCCGGAGCAATCGACTCGAACACTGCGTTGTAATCGGAACTCTTGAACACGTCCGTCATCACAAGGAAGCGGCACCCCGATTGATTGAGCGCGTACTCGAGCTCGGCCGAACGGTAGCTTGGGTTGATGTTGACCAGGATTGCGCCGATCTTGCTGGTTGCGAACTGCGTCAGGGTCCATTCGGATCGGTTGGTCGACCAGATCCCCACGCGGTCGCGCTTCTCGACGCCAAGCGCCAACAACGCGCGCGCCAGCCGATCGACGCGCTCACCTAACTGCCGGTATGTCCAGCGCACGTCTTGATAGGGCACCACCAACGCTTCGTTGTCGGGATGCCGTGCAATCGTGCGGTCGAGGAGGTCGCCAATCGTGATACCGAGCAGCGGTTCTTCGCTCGCCGCGGATGCATAACTCAACGCCATGATCGTTTACCTCCTGCTAGGAATAGCGTACGTCTCGCGACGCCGGTGACAGCGCACCGGCGCGAGCTTGCTCGGTCCATCGTGCAAGGGCGCCGAGGTACTCCGCGACGTGATTACGATGCGCCGGGGAGATCATCAAGTGGATGCCCGGCGGTTCGTTGGTGCGACTCGATACCCACCCCTCCTGATAGAGCCCTTTGCCGATGGCGAGCACGTCCAGATTGGGGTTCCCGAACGTCATCAACGACAGCTCCGGGCTACCGTACACGCGAAAGCCGAGCTGCGTGACGCCCGCGGTCAGCGCCAATCGCGTGTCGAGGATCTGACGCGCACGTTGGCAGTAGCCCTCTTCGCCGAGATAGTTCATCACTGCCCACGCGGCCGCGATGGCGCCGCCCGGTCGCGTACCCGCCATGGTCGGCGTGAACATGTGCCCGCTCGGCCAATCGTCGAAGTGGAAACCTTGCGCGGCGAGCTTCTCCTGGTCGCGATACATGACCGTCGAAGCCCCTTTTGCGGCGTATCCGTACTTGTGCAGATCGGCCGACATCGAAGCGACACCTTCGACGGAAAAGTCGTAGTTCGTGACCGCTTCGCCGAGCATCCGCACGAAGGGGGCGATGTAGCCGCCAACGCATGCATCAACATGTAGCCACACCCGATTCTCGACCGCGACATCCGCGAGCGCTTCGATGGGATCGGTGACGCCGAACGGAAAACACGGCGCCGAACCGACCATCATGATGGTGCTGGGCGTGATGGCGGCCGCCATCGCACCCGGGTCGGCAATGAACCCATCCGAGGTCGGTACTCGGATCACGTCCAGGCCCAGGTAATGACCGCCTTTGTTGAAGGCCGGATGCGCCGTGCGCGGGACCACTACCGCGGGCTTGCCATCGACGGGCCGATGCGTGCGGCTCCAGTCCCGACAAGCCTTCATCGCCATGATGATGCTCTCCGTGCCCCCGGAGGTCATGCTGCCGGCAGCACCGTCGGGTGCGCGCTGCAGCGACAGCGCCATCTCCACCACTTCGGCTTCCATTTGCTTGAGGCTCGGAAAAGCGGCCGGTCCGAGACCGTTTTCGGAGATGAACGCACCGTACGCCTCGTGCGCCACTTCCAGCACGTCCTCACCCGGATGAAATACATAGACCGATGCACGCCCATCCCGCCACCGCACGTCGCTTGCTCGAATGGCATCGAACTCGGCGCGAATAGCGGGCCACGGCCGACCCGATCTCGGTAGTTGGTGACGCATGGGCACTCCGCTTTCGAGAGGTTGCATGGGAGGAAGCTCGAACCGCAGGATAAACTGTCGGGTCCATCGGCGCGAAGCCCGCGAGCGGAAGCCAACGAGCGAATGAACAAACGGCCACCTTCTGTGGATAGCCTGCTACGCGATGCCGCCATGGCGGCACCGATCGCCGCGCACGGTCTCGAGGTGGTCAAAGGCCGCATTCGGGCGCTGCAGGCGGAAATGCGCGCTGCCGGCGAGCTCCCGACGTGGGTGAGCGACCGCAGCGAATGGGCCACACGCATCGAGCACGCGCTCGACGCGACGCACGGTACTGGCCTGACACCTGTGTTCAATCTCACGGGCACACTCATCCACACCAATCTCGGCCGCGCGCTCCTGAGCCCTCAGCTGATCACCGCGGCGCTCAGCGCCGCCACGCATCCGGTTGCGCTCGAGTACGACGTCGAGGAAGGCCACCGTGGTGACCGCGACCGTTTGGTCGAGCCCATGTTGTGTGCCCTAACCGGCGCTGAAGCCGCCACTGTGGTCAACAACAACGCCGCAGCCGTGTTGCTCGTGCTCAACACGCTGGCGCGCGACCGCGAAGTGCCCGTCTCCCGCGGCGAGTTGATCGAGATAGGCGGCAGCTTCCGCATGCCCGACATCATCGAACGTGCCGGATGCCGCATTCGCGAGGTAGGAACCACCAATCGCACGCATCCGCGCGACTATGCGGAGACGATCGGCGAACTGACCGGTGTGCTGCTGAAAGTGCACCCAAGCAACTACCGCATCGAAGGATTTACGCGCGAAGTCGACACACCACAGCTGGCTGCGATCGCCAAGCAGCATACGCTGCCATTGATCGTCGACCTCGGCAGCGGCGCGCTGCTCGATCTCGAGCGATTCGCTCTACCCCACGAGCCGACGCCGCGCGAAACCCTCGCCCAGGGCGCCGACATCGTCACGTTCAGTGGCGACAAGCTACTCGGCGCGGTGCAAGCCGGGTTGATCGTCGGTCGTCGTGACCTGGTCGAGCGCATCCGCCGCAATCCGCTCAAGCGCGCATTGCGAACCGACAAGATCACGCTCGCCGTGCTACGCGAGACGTTGAAGCTCTATCAGGAGCCCGAACGTGCAGTGCGGGAGATCCCAACGCTTCGCGCACTCGCAGAACCCACCGAGCGCGTCGCGGCGCGTGCGACCGCTCTGGCCGACGCGTTGCGGGCCCGTCTCAGCGCCGACTTCGTCGTCTCCGTGATCAAGAGCATGTGTCAGGTCGGCAGCGGTGCCTTGCCCGGTACCGTCGTGCCTAGCGCTGCCGTGTCTGTTGCGGCAGCGCACGACAAACAGTTGAGGCAGCTGGCCGAACGCATGCGCGCACTACCGGTGCCGGTGCTAGGCCGCATACACGATGGCGTCCTGCTGCTCGATCTGCGCGCAACGGCCGATGTCGAGCCCCTGCTCGCCAATCTCGCGCGACTGGAGAGCCCGTGATCGTCACGTTGGCGGGGCACGTCGACCACGGTAAGACCAGCCTCGTACGCGCGCTGACGGGCGTCGATACCGATCGGCTGGAAGAAGAGAAACGCCGCGGTCTCACCATCGATCTCGGTTTTGCATATGCAGACTTCGATGGTAAACGGGTGGGATTCGTCGATGTGCCCGGCCATCAGCGCTTCATCCACAATATGGTCGCAGGCGTTGCTGCGCGGCAGGTCGCACTGCTGGTGATCGCGGCAGACGACGGTGTCATGCCGCAGACGCGCGAGCACCTGACCATTCTCGAGTTGATCGGCGTCCGGCGCGCGATCGTCGCGATTACCAAAACCGATCGTGTCGACGCAGATCGCATGCACGACGTGATCGAAAGCGCCAATGAACTAGTCGATGTGTCGACCATCGAACGCATCGCCACGATACCGAC
>QJXZ01000095.1 GCA_003248125.1 Gammaproteobacteria bacterium
GTCGCGATCTCGCGGCGGTTGTGGCCGGCGCCGCAGCACCACAGGCCCGACAATCCATCGAGCACCCGCCGGCCGTTCGCGGTGATGAAGTGCACGCCTTCGGCCGCCACGATCAGGCGCGGATCGGCCTTGAACTGGCGATTGGCGGTGAACGGCATCCAATACGCCTCGAGCTCGGCCCGGGTCAGCGCGCTCGCGGGTGCCTGCGCTCGGGGTTCTCTTGCGGCCACAGTCGACGTCCTCGAAGATCTCGTTCTCGCAATCATCCGCCGAGCGTGGCTGCGATGCCACCTACGAGCAATAGCGCAACGCCCACGCCTCGTCGCCAAGTGAATCGTTCGCCGAGCAATCGCGCACCAAGACCAATCGCCACCACCAAGCTCAATTGCCGCAGCGCACCGACGTAGCTCGCCTTGGCCAGACCCAAGGCGAACAACACCAGTAGATACGTGGCGGTGTTGAGCACCGCCACCTGCACCACAGCCGCACGATGGCCCGCGACGACCGCACGCAGTGCTGTGCGTCTGCGCAGCAACACGGGCAGGTAACCGATGGCGATCAGACAGTTGTAGCCGTACAGATAGAGAAACGGATCCAGCGTGGCGATCACCCATTTGTCCCAAACGGTGTACCCCGCGAGCGACAGCGCACCGAGCAGCGCGAACGCAACACCGGGCACGATCCGCCGGCCGGAAAGCTTGGCGTCGCTCGACGAAACGAGGACACCCGCGGTGACCAGCACGATGGCCGCTGTGCCCACCCCATCGATGGTCTCGCCCAGCGCGAGATAGGCGATCAGCGGCAGGAACAACGTGCTGGTGCGGGAAATGGGATAGGCGAGGGCAAGATCGATGCGCGAGTACGCCGCCGCCAATGCAAAGTAGTTGATGCCGACGAGCACCGCTGCACCGGCGAGGTAAACCGGCGTCGCCGACGGCCATGCGTAGTCCCAAGAGAGCACCAAGAACACCGGCGCGTAGACGGCGATTTCCACCCACTTCGCGGCGCCGAAGAACACATGTTCCGCGCCGGCGCGCTTGGCCACGGTATTCCACCACGCGTGCGACAGCGTCGATGTGAGCACCGCGGCAATGGCAAGGGCATCCACTCGGGTTGCGTGCGCCGGAAGACGAGATGCGAGATGTTAGCGCTCAGGCGTGGATATCGGGCGTCGCCACGTCGGATTCCGGCGCCGCGACCAGCGCGCCGAAGTAGTGCGTCGCACGCACCCTCGCGTGCGCCGGCCGCAGCACCTTCAACGTGCCGTCCGGGGTCATCAAGTAGAAATACTTGCCGGTGTCGCTCACCACGCGGCCATCGTCAGGCGAAAACAGGTGTCGTGCTTGTCCGGCATCGCCGTGCGTGTGCCAAAAGGCAACCAACTCCGTCCGCGGCGTCACCGGCACCGAGAACGTCACCGTGTCTTGGCCAGCACAACCGACCCCCTCGGTGATGCGGTAGCGACCATCGGCGGTGCGCAGGACACCGCCGACCCACTCGCGGTCGTGTCGGCGCGAATCGTCGAGCCGCGCAGTAGCGAGGGTTCGCACTGCAGCTTCGGCAGTGCCGAAGTCGACGCCGATGTCACGCGTTCGTACCAAACCACAGTCGACCGTCGGCATTGCTGTAGACGATGCCAGCGCGGTGACCAGCATCGCGGCCGCCAACGCATCCATCGGCGCCTCCTCGTGTGTGGTTGACACGAGATTTGGCGCCTACCGCCGGCAATCGTTGGCGGCGAATCGATCACACGATGGGTCCGCGCGACGACCCGAGGACCTCGCGCGATGAAGGTCAGGCGGCTACGTGAAACGCCGCCAATGGCAGCGCCAGCGCCTCCGCGACTGCGGGATGCGTGATCGCCCCGCGATGCACGTTGAGCCCCGCGGCAAGGTGAGGATCGTCACGCAAGGCGCGCATACCCGACTCGGCGAGCGCACGGACGAACGGCAACGTCGCGTTGTTGAGCGCCAGCGCGGAGGTGTGCGCCACCGCGCCCGGCATGTTGGTGACGCAGTAGTGCACGACACCTTCGTCGACATAGGTCGGATCGCTATGGGTGGTTGGTCGGCTGGTCTCGAAGCAGCCACCTTGATCAATTGCGACGTCGACGAGCACCGAGCCGTCGCGCATCGACCGCACCATCTCGCGCGACACCAAGCGCGGTGTGGATGCGCCCGGCACCAACACGGCGCCGATCGTCAAATCGGCCGCGAGGACGTGATCGCGAATCGTCTCGGGATTGGCCATGACTACTCGCAGTGCCGAGCCGAATCGATCGGACAGCACGCGCATTCGTGCGACCGACTTCTCGAGCACCGTGACATCGGCCTGCATGCCGATCGCGATCAATGCCGCGTTCGTGCCGGCGATGCCACCACCGAGGATCACCACCCGCGCCGGTGCGACACCGGGCACGCCACCGAGTAGTTTGCCGATGCCGCCGGCTTCCTTCTCGAGACAATGCGCACCTACCTGCACCGCCATGCGGCCCGCAACCTCGCTCATCGGCGCGAGCAGGGGTAGGCCGCCTTGCCGGTCCGTTACGGTCTCGTAGGCGATCGCGGTACAGCCGGAGCGCATCAACGCTTCGGCCTGGGGTTTATCGGCGGCCAGGTGCAGATACGTGAACAGAATCTGTCCTTCGCGCAGCATCTTGCATTCGACCGGTTGCGGCTCTTTGACCTTGACGATGAGCTCCGCAGCGGCGAACACCGCCGCTGCATCCGAGACGATAGTGGCGCCGGCCGCGCGGTACTTGTCGTCCGTGAAGCCGATGCCTCGACCGGCGCTGGACTCGATCAGCACCTGGTGGCCGTCGTCGCAGAGTTCTTCGACCGAGCCGGGGGTGAGCCCCACCCGGTATTCCTGAACTTTGATTTCCTTGGGGACGCCGATGCGCATTCGCCGCACCTCCAGTTGCCACTACAAATATCCTAATTCAGCGATTCGGGTGGTTCCTTGCGATCTTCGATAGAATTTGGCCAACTGCACAATATTCCAATCGCATTTAGATCAAATGGCGCAAGAAAACACTGAAATTGACCGGCTAGATCGGGCGATCTTGCACGAGCTTCAGCTAGAAGGGCGGCTCACCAACGCCGCCTTGGCCGAGCGGGTGGCGTTGTCCGAATCGGCCTGCCTGCGCCGGGTACGCGCGCTGGAGGCGAGCGGCATGCTGCGCGGCTATGTCGGCCTGGTCGACCAATCGAGCGCCGGCTATCCCGATAACGTCTTCGTTCGCATCACGCTCACCAGCCAGCAGCAGGACGATCTAGCCGCGTTCGAGGCAGAGGTGAAGCGCATCCCCGAGGTCATGGAGTGCTATCTAATGTCGGGCGACGCCGACTATCTGCTGCGCGTGATCGTGGCCGACGCCCGCGACTACGAGCGTGTGCACAGCCAGCACCTGACGCGCCTGTCGGGGGTCGATCGCGTGCACTCGAGCTTCGCGCTCCGCACCGTGGTCAAGAAGACCGAGATCCCGGTGCGGTAGTCGCCCCGGAGCAACCGCGTTCCTCGGGGGCAAGGCCGTTGCTCCGAGGCAAGGCCGTTGCTCCGGGCAATGGCCGTCGTCAGATCAGATCCGCGGGTGCGAGCTCGAACTCCTTGATCACGGCATCGGCATAGTCGATGCGTCCGGTGATCGTCTTCGGATCACCATGGCAGAGCCGTAGGCAAGCTTCCGCCATGTGTTCTACGGGCGTCACACGATCTTTGTTGCTTTCGTTGATGAGCTTGTGGTGCATCACCCCCGGAGTCGCCACTAGCCCCGGCGAAATGACGTTGACGCCGATGCCATCACCGTAGACCTCCTGCGCGAGACCGGTGGTGAACCGCTCGAGTGCGGCTTTGCACATACCGTATACGGTGCCGCCACGGCCAGGCATGGCTCTTTGCGGATGAATCGCGGCGTGGGACGAGATGTTGAGGATCCAGCCGTGCCCGCGCTCCTTCATGCCCGGCAGCACCATTTGCGAAAGCTCGAACGGTGCCCAAACCTGCACTTCCATCATCAAACGGAAGCGTTTCTCGGGAAAATCCTCGACAGGAATGAAGTACGTGATGGCCGCGTTGTTGACCAAGATGTCCACCTGGCCGAATGCATCTTGCGCCGCTTCGATCAGGTGCTTGCGGTCATCGGCGCTCGCGAGATCCGCACGCACGGCGAGCGCTTCGCCGCCCGCGGCCTTGATGTGCGCAACCGTTTCGCTGATGGTGCCCGGCAGATAGTGCTGATCAGCGGTTTCCGTGCGCGCGCTCACCACCACCCGCGCGCCTTCCATCGCGAAGCGGCGCGCAATTGCCTCGCCGATCCCCCGGCTGGCGCCCGTGATCACGGCGACTTGGCCCGCCAGCAGCCCGTTGCGATCGATCTTTGCCACGTTCCCCCCTTCTTTCACCCTTTGGAAGCGACCGATGATAGCGCGGACAACGGGCGTATGATCGACACGGATCAATGAGCGACAACGCTATGCCCCGGGCGCGGTTTTCACTGCTGGTCCTTCTCCTCGCCGCTTCCGGCACTGTGGCAGCGGCGCAGACGGTGCTCGGCATCAGCGCCGCCCAACGGTGTTACGAGTCGGCGACCTTCGATCCCAGCCCCCAAGCGGTGCGTGACTGCACGGCTGCCATCAAGGACGGCAGCCTGACGCGAACGGAGCTGGCCGCGACCTATTCCAATCGCGGCATCCTGTGGGCAAGTCGCGGTCGGCTCGACTTGGCACTCGCCGACCAAAACGAAGCGCTCGCGATCGACCCCGAGTCGGCGCGCGCCTACCTCAATCGCGGCAACGTCCACTACCGTGCCAAACGCTACGACGATGCGCGCGCCGACTACGATCGCGCGATCGAGATCGTGGCCGACTTCCCGCAAGCGTTCTTCAATCGCGCGCTGGCGAACAAGGCGACAGGCGACCTCGCGGCGGCCCGCAGCGACTTGGAGAAGGCGATTGCACTTGCGCCCGGCAACCAGCGTTTCATCGACGCCCGCGCGCAGCTCGAGCGATGAGTACACAGGCAGCCGCGTTCGGCACGCCGCATCGCCACCCGTCCGCCGACCGCCTATCGCTCGCCTATCGCGTGTACGGCGAGCGCAACATCCTGTCGCCTGCGACCGTCGCGCGCATGCAATGGGAGAAGCCCGACGTGGCCGCGGTGACGATAGCCAATCGAGAGCCGCAATCGGTGCGGCGATCGATCACCTGCTGGCGAGCATTCCCTAGCGCTAGTTGCTAGCCGCGATAGACGCGTTCGCTTCGCCTGCCCAAGCCGGTCAGAATCTCGTAGCCGATCGTTCGCGCGAGCGCTGCGACTTCGTCCAAGGTAACCACATCGCCGATCAGTTCGACCCAATCACCGACCGCCACGTTGCTCGCAACTTCGCTGACGTCGAGCGTGATCAAGTCCATCGACACGCGCCCGACGTAGGGCACGCGCTGGCCGCGAACTGCGGCAACGCCGAGATTGCCGAGCAGCCGCGGCATACCGTCGGCGTAACCCGCGCCAACGACTGCGATGAGGCGCTTGCCGCGCGCCCGATACGTGGCGCCGTAGCCGACCGTTTGATCATGATCCACCTCTCGCAACTGCAGCACGCGCGCCTCGAATCGCACGACCGCCGCCATCGGATTTTCTCGATTGTCGAACGGATTGCCGCCGTAGAGTGCGATTCCGGGCCGACATAGCTCGTCTGGCCGCGACTTGCGTGTCAATGCCGCAGCGGAATTGGCGATGCTCCGGCGTGCGTCTGGAAACTGCGCACAGATCGCATCGAACTGCGCATATTGCGCATCTGTGAGCGGATCCTCGGAACCGTCCGCGCACGCCAAGTGACTGACCACGAGCGATACGTTCGCACCGCCCAAATCGAGTGTCGCCATGGCGGCGGCATCGAAACCGAGCCGATTCATGCCGGTGTCGACGTGCAATGCGACTTCGGCACACCGGCCACGCCAAAGCTCGAGCTGTGCAGCGTGGTTGAGTATCGGGACCGCATCGACGGCGACTAGTCGGTCGGCGGTATCGCATTCTGCGCCGGCGAAAACGTAGATACGCGCACCGGCCATCGCCGCACGCAGCGCTTCGGCTTCGGCGACCGTCGCCACGAAGAACTCACGGCAACCGCTCTGCCACAAGCGCTGGCCGACGATGGTCGCACCAAGACCATACGCATCCGCCTTGACGACGGCGGCCACGGTTGCAGGCGCCGCCGCAGTACACAGCTCGAGGTAGTTGGCGCCGAGGGCGTGGAGGTCAACCGTCAGCCGGCTCGTCACGTTCGCCCTCGACTCGACGCCGTCAGTTCAAAGTCTGGATGTACGCGACCACGTCGTTGATGGCTTTGTCGTCAGCCAGCATGCTCGCCATGGGCCGCATTTGCATGCCGAACGTGTCTTGCGGATGGGCACCGCGCACGCCCTTCTTGTAGTTGGCGAGCTGGCGCACCATGTACCAGTCGTCCTGGCCGGTGAGCCTAGGTGCATTGAGCTGCACGTTGCCTTCGGCGTTCTGGCCATGGCACGCCACACAGGTGGCAAAGAGCGTCTTGCCGGCGGCGGCATCGCCCTTCACGGTGACAGGCGGCTCCGAACTCGCAAACGTGCCGATGTAGGCGACGACATCGGCGATCGCCGCATCGTCCGCAAGCTGCATGGCCATCGGCCGCATTTGCGCGCCGAACATGTCGCCGGCGGCGGCGCCACGCACGCCACTCTTGTAGGCCTTCAGCTGCCGTTCCAAGTACCACGGCTCCTGTCCTGCAAGCTTGGGTGCATTCATTGCCTGGATGCCGTTCCCGTCGGCGCCATGACAGGCGGCGCAAACGGCAAATAGTGTCTTCCCCTTGGCGGCGTCGCCGGCGGCGACCGGCCACGCAAGCACGGCGAGCGCCACAGTCAACAGCACACGGATCATCTTGAAACTCCTTAGTTACTACGCGAATGCACCGCAGATGTATTGCTGGAGCGCATTACTCGTCGCGGCTTCGGCCTCGCATGAACGCGAGCCAACTCCACTCTTGCCGCGACCCGCGGCGTTCGGACTGTCGGCGGTCGAGCGCTGTACGTTCACGACGCGCAAGCCGCGCCTTGAGCCCGGCAGCCCGCCGGCGCTCGGCATTCGCCCTGCGGTCGTCCCCGGAGCGGCTTGAGTCGTCCATTAAACGAGCGGCTCACGCGAGAGACGGCGCCGACTATACCTCGCTCCGGCGCGAATTTCCGCTCGTGGATTGTCCTCAATCGGCTTCGATTTCGATGTCACCGGACAGCGTGGCGAGTTCAATGAGCCCGCGGCCGCTGCCAACCGTGGTCTCCAATCGCCGCCCTGCGGGGAGCTGCCGCTTGGTTGGGGTGCTGTCGAGCCGATTGTCGATATCACCCGAATGGCTCGATGCCCGAACGCGTGCGTCGACGTCGCCTTTCAAGGCCAGCGTCACATCGCCACTGGTGGTCTCCAGCGAGACCTCGGCATCGCCGGCCAGTGCAGTGGTGAACTGCAAGTCGCCCGACACCGAATTGAGCTTGCCGCGCACCGCAGCACCGTCGTTGGTCACGATCACGTCGCCCGACACCGACTCGCCTTCGAGGCGCTCGCTGTTGGTATGCACCTGCACGTCCCCGCTCACGGTGCTCAAATCCACCTCGCCGCCACGATGCTCGACGGTGATATCACCCGAGACCGTGCGCGCAGTGAGATCACCGCCAGTGCCTTCGCGCACTTCGACATCACCGCTCACCGTACGGAGCCTCATGCCCCCGGCAATGCCGCGTACATCAAGGTCGGTGGAGACCAAGTCGGTGGAGACGCGACTGCCCACCGGCACATGGATCGTGAAATCGCTGCCAGTGCCACCCTGCACGTTCTGAACCAAGCGATCTTCGATGACGATCAGATCGCCATCGCGCGTGAAGACGAACTCCTCGGATCGTTCGTCACGCGTTCCTTCGACGTCCACGACCGCCTTGTCCCAACCGACCACACGCACATGGCCACGCACGACCGTGATCGAAACCTCGCCATTTGCAGCGGCGTCGAGCTGCGCATCGACACGTTCAGCCGCAAGCAGCTCGGTCGCAAGAAAGGCAAGCAGAAATGCAATGAGCAATCGAATCATGACGTTCAACTCCGTATCGATGTGGTTGCGATCGGATATGAGACGCAACGCGGTGCACTTCGGTTTAAATAGGCTTCGTTTGGAGTCGCGTGACGTCGGTCAAGAGGTCCACCTCACGCTCGACGGTGTAGCGCAGCAACCCGATCACCTCGACGTCGTATGGCCGCTCCTCGAGTTCGGCGCGCAACGTGTATTGCGCGGCGGCCAGAATGGCCAAGTTGCGATCGACCTCGGCGGCGAAGGCAGGCTCGGTCAGCGCTCGTTGGGCTTGCCACTCGGCCTGATAGTTGGCGCGCACCAGTCGAAACGGTGCGCTCACTTCTTCGACCACCGCGGCAGCGAGCACGACGCGCTCAGCTTCGAGTCGATAGGACTGATAAGCGAACACGGCCGCAATGCCCGCGAGCGTGACCGCTGCAATCATGGCCGCGATCGCAACACGCTGCTTGCGCGATTCGGAAACGCGCACCGCGATGCCCGGCCACAGATCGCGCGATGGTGTCGCTTCGCGCGGTAGTGCGTCGAGTGCGGTTTCGAGCCACGCGGGCTTGATTTCTCGATCAGTCGTCATGGGCGCGTCCTCCGTCACTATCGTCGCCTTCACCGCCATCACCGAGCATCCCGCGCAACAAGCCTCGCGCCCGGAACAACTGCGCCTTGCTGGTGCCAACCGCCATGCCGAGTGCTTGGCTCGCCTCTTCGTGACTGAAACCCTCAATGTCGATCAGCACGAATACCT
>QJXZ01000329.1 GCA_003248125.1 Gammaproteobacteria bacterium
GACGATCCCGTAGCGTCGGTGCTCGCGGTAACCCATCAGCAGACCCGCCGTGCTGATCGGCACGACCAGCCAGAGCATGACGGCGTGAAAGTGCGAGTCCCCGCCGAGCCCGAGCACCGCGAGTGGCAGTACCGCAATAACGAGCGGCACCGCGAGGCAGTGCACGATACAGATTGCAGACAGAGAGATCGCAATCCGGTCGAGATAGCGGGAAACGGTCATCGAGGCACGGAGCTTACGGGCGGGTTCGTGGCTTGGGCGGGGGAGCATACATCAGCTGGACGCCGACGCGCTAATGCCGCGCGGCACTTGTGGCAATGCCGCAGGCGGCCACGTAGGATCGACTCTGCCGCCGCGCGCGGACCGCGTATTTACGAGCCAACGACGGAACCATGAACATCGGCGAGACGACCATCATCATCACGGGCGCAGCCCGAGGCCTGGGCGCTGCGATCGCACGGACGCTCGCATCGCGCGGTGCCAAGCTCGCGCTGCTCGATCTAGCAGAGGACAGCCTCGGCGGCACACTCGCGGCGTGCCAGGCGCTCAACGCCGAGGCACGCGCTTATGCGTGTAATGTGGCGGACAAATCGGCGGTTGCCACGACGTTCGCCGAGGTGGTGTCGGACTTCGGCGCGATCGACGGGCTGATCAACAATGCGGGCATCCTGCGCGACGGGCTGCTCATCAAGGCAAAGGACGGCGCGATCGTGTCGCGTCTGACCCTTGCCGACTGGCAGGCCGTGATCGACGTCAATCTGACCGGCGTCTTTCTCTGCGGGCGCGAAGCGGCGACGCACATGATTCGCCTCGGCCGCCCGGGCTGGATCGTCAACATGTCGAGCATCTCGCGCGCCGGCAATTTCGGCCAAAGTAATTACTCTGCCGCCAAAGCGGGCGTCGCGGCTTTGACGACCGTCTGGGCGAAAGAGCTCGCGCGCCACTCGATTCGCGTAAATGCAATTGCGCCGGGGTTCGTGAAAACCGAGATGGTCGCAAGCATGAAACCCGAGGCGCTCGAGCGCATGGCCGCCGGCATTCCGGCGGGTCGTCTCTGCACCCCGGATGAAATTGCCCATGCCTGTGTGTACTTGATCGAGAACGATTATATGAACGGCCGCGTGATCGATATCGATGGCGGCCTGCGCCTGTGACAGCGAGCGCGGCTAGACGACCGTAATAAAAAAGGCCGCGCACCGTCTCCGGTGCGCGGCCAGGCCCTTGGTTTAGGAGGGGGAAGCCCTATTCCCGGGACGCTGCAAACTCGGGGTAAGCCTCGAGACCACACTCGCCGACATCGACACCCTCGTACTCCTCTTCCTCGGAGACGCGGATACCCATGACGATCTTGATCACGAGCCAGGTGACGAAGCTCGTCACGAACACCCAACCGAAAATCGTCACGATGCCGAGCAGCTGTGCGCCGAGCGATGCATCGGGATTGGTCAGAGTCACGGCAAGCAGACCCCACATACCGACCACGCCATGCACCGAGATCGCACCGACGGGATCGTCGATCTTGAACAGCTTGTCGATGTAGACGATCGACGGCACGACGATCAGGCCGCCGATACCACCGATCAGCGTCGCCATGAGCGGCGTTGGCGTCAGCGGCTCCGCCGTGATTGCCACGAGTCCCGCGAGCGCGCCGTTCAATGCCATCGTCAGATCGGCTTTGCCGAACCAGGCGCGTGCGAGCAACAGGGCTGCGACGAGACCACCGGCGGCCGCCATGTTCGTGTTCACGATCACGAGTGACACGGCATTGGCCTCTTCGATATTGGCGATCTTGAGCTCCGATCCGCCGTTGAAACCGAACCAGCCGAGCCAGAGGATCAGCGTACCCAGTGCCGACAACGGCAGGTTCGCGCCCGGAATGGCGCGTACTTCACCGCCAGGACCGTACTTGCCTTTGCGTGCGCCGAGTAGGATCACGCCCGCGATTGCTGCCGATGCGCCGCACATATGGACGACACCCGATCCCGCAAAATCCAGGAAGCCGGCTGCATCGAGGAAACCGCCGCCCCACTTCCAGTAACCCTGCACGGGATAGATCACGGCCGTCAGCACGACTGCGAACACGAAGAACGACCACAGCTTCATGCGCTCGGCGACCGCGCCAGAGACGATCGACATCGCAGTTGCGACGAAGACGACCTGGAAGAAGAAGTCCGACAGTGTCGAGTAGTAAGGTGCGTCGTCGCCGCCTGCAAGCACGTCGGCAACCGCGTTGTCCGCCGAAGTCAGCATGCTGATTCCGGGGATGACACCGTTACCGTCGCCGTACATGATGCCGTAGCCGCACAACATGTACATGATGCATGCGATCGCGTAGAGACCGACGTTCTTCGTCAGAATCTCGGCTGTATTTTTGGCGCGGACGAGACCAGCTTCGAGCATCGTGAAGCCTGCCGCCATCCACATGACCAAAGCACCCATCACGAGAAAATAAAACGTGTCGAGTGCGTAACTTAGTTCCGCAATATCCATTGTTTTTCGCTCCTCCTCGCCCTACAGCGCTTGATCGCCAGACTCGCCCGTGCGAATCCGAATGGCCTGCAGGAGATCCGTGACGAAGACCTTGCCGTCACCGATCGAGCCGGTTGATGCGGCTCCGGTGATTGCCTCGACGGCCGTATCCAACAAATCGTCAGACACGGCCGCTTCGATTTTCGTCTTGGGCACGAAATCGACCGAGTACTCGGCGCCCCGATA
>QJXZ01000227.1 GCA_003248125.1 Gammaproteobacteria bacterium
CAGCCAACGGGCGTTGCGAATATCGAGTTCGTTGTCCACCAGCATCCATTGAATGGCCTGCCGCGATGCGAGCGGCGCACCGAACGTTTCGCGCTCTTTGGCATACTCCATGGCCATATCGTGCGCCATGATAGCGACGCCGATACACCCGGCCGCATAAGGAATGCGCTGCCTCGAAAGTCGATCGTTGGCGATCGCGAATCCCTTGTTCACTTCGCCGAGCACGTTCGAGTTGGGTACGCGCATGTCTTCGAACGAGAGCTCCGTGGCGTAGCGCGCAGACCTGAGTGTGTGCACGACGCGTCGCACATGAAAACCTGGCGTATCGGTATCGACGATGAAGCAGGTAACGCCACCTCGTCCCTTCTCGGGGTCAGTTCGCGCAAACACCAAGCCGAACTGCGCTCGGTCGGCCCCAGAGATGAAGATCTTCGAGCCGTTGATGATCCAGTCGTCGCCGTCACGTACCGCCTTGGTACGAATCGCACGAGCAGGGTCGCTCCCACCGGACGGCTCCGTCAGCGCGAAGAAGCCGCGCTTCTCACCGCGCAGCGCGGGATACAGATAGCGTTCTTTCTGATCGTCGTTGGCCTCGAACAGCTGCGCGAGCCCTGCGCCGCCGAACACGCCATAGCACGGCGCGTACAAGCCGGCGCGATGTTGCGACATCTCGATGGCGAGCAACGTGCGGGTAACGAGATCGATGTCTGGACCACCGAACTCCGGCGGGATGTCGAGACCGTAGAGGCCCATAGCACGTGTCTTCTCCTTGAGCCGCGCGGCATCGGCGGGGTCGAGCTCGTCGGCATCGGGATCCAACTCGAGCTCGAGCGGAACGATCTCGTCCTTGACGAAGCGCCGCACCATTGCGACTAGCAGAGATTGTTCGTCGGTGAGCGATAGGTCCATGCGTTACCCCGGTGAAAGCCTGCCGAGCGCAGTTGACTGACCGTTGTGAGGCGGCAAGTGACCATGGTCGGCGCGATGGGCCATGAGCAGCTCGAGATAGCGCGTCCGGTAGGCCGACGTGATCTCGATTCGAAACTGGCGCGCTTCCGCGCATGCCGCGATTGCCTCGGCAACCGCGCTGCGCAGCCCGAACCGAGTCCTGGCATCGGCACAGCCAATCAGTAGCACCCGGTCATCCGCATCGCCGAGCTCGAAGACGCCGAGTTGGCCCGGCAGTGCGTCGACCGACTCCGCATCGATGGCACGCCAGGGCTTGTCGAGTCGAACGGACATCGGCCGACTATAGCGGGCGCTCGGGGACTACGTATAGCCGGCTTTCACCGCGCCGGGGCAGAATGGCCGCCTGCCGTGGTGACTACACGATGACCGACGTCCTATTCGATCGGCCGCTGATCGAGAAGTACAACATCTCCGGGCCGCGTTACACGTCGTACCCGACCGTGCTTCAGTTCGACCCGAGCTTCGGCGTGGCCGACTACCGACACATCGCGCGCGCCTCCAACACGGGTTCACCGCCGCCCGACCTGTCGCTCTACTTCCACATCCCCTTCTGTGCACGCCTTTGCTATTACTGCGCATGCAACAAAGTAGTGACCAAGAAGCGCGAGCTCGCGGTGCCGTATCTCGCACAGCTCGAGCGCGAGATCGAGCTACAAGCGTCGCTCTACGACCGATCGCGCACCGTCACACAGCTGCACTGGGGCGGTGGCACCCCGACGTTCCTGAGCGAAGAACAGATGCGCGCGCTGATGGGCGCCACACGTGCTCACTTCCAACTGGCAGACGATGTCCAAGGCGAGTACGGCATCGAGCTCGACCCCCGCGAAGTGCGCGAGGATACGCTGGGGGTATTGCGCGAGATCGGCTTCAACCGCGCGAGCCTCGGCATTCAGGATTTCGAGCCCGCCGTGCAGAAGGCGGTCAACCGCATTCAGAGCGAGGCGCTCACCGGTGCGGTGATCGACGGCGCACGCGCGCTGGGATTTCGGTCGATTTCGGTCGATCTCATCTATGGACTGCCGTTCCAGACACTGGAGACCATGGCGCGGACGCTGGCGAAGATCGTCGCGCTGGATCCCGACCGGATCTCCATCTACAACTACGCGCATCTACCCGACCGCTTCCCGCCACAGAAACGTCTCGATGCCAACGACATGCCGGCACCCGACGCAAAGCTCGACATGCTGAAGCTTTGCATCGATACCTTCGGTGCGGCCGGCTACGAATACATCGGCATGGATCACTTCGCGAAGCCGACCGACGAACTGGCAATCGCGCAACGGTCTGGATCGCTGTATCGAAACTTCCAGGGCTACTCAACCCACGCGGATTGCGACCTGGTCGGCATGGGCTTGTCCGCCATCGGCACCGTGGGTGGCAACTTCTATCAGAACGCCAAGGCGCTCGAGGTATACGGTGCACGGCTCGATGCAGGCGAACTCGCCATTGAGAAGGGGCTCGTGCCCGATGTCGAGGACCGTTTGCGGCGCGCCGTGATCATGCACCTCATCTGTCGCTTCAACTTAGACTTTGCCGCGTTCGGATTTCAGCACGGCATCGATTTCGCTCATCACTTCGCGCCCGAGCTCACGCGCCTCGAAGCGATGGTCGCGGACGGCCTGCTCGAGCTCACGGCCAACGGCATCACGGTGACGCCCCGCGGCCGTATGTTGATCCGCAACGTCTGCATGGTGTTCGATCGCTATCTCGCTCCGCGCCCGACGGAGCGCCG
>QJXZ01000203.1 GCA_003248125.1 Gammaproteobacteria bacterium
TTGAATCTCTGCAAGCCGACGATGATCTCATCCATCAGTCCCAGACTCAGAAAATCCCACTTGGGATCGCCGCTCTGATTCTCGATCTTCAGCACCGCCACCATGGGCCGATCCAGAAGTTCCGCATACTTGGGGGTGGCTCTCTCCGGCGCGCGGAGCGCATAGCCGACCATCACGAGGCAAACGATGGCGAAGACGCCGACGACAGCCACGAATCGGAAACGTGACTTCGCGCGCGGCCTCGGTGCGGGTTTGACCTGAGCAGCAGCGCTACCGATCGCGGCAAGGAGCTTGCTCTCGAAATCTCGGTCCGAAATTTTGAGCGCCTGAATGCGCGATAGACTGACCTTGAGTTCGGCCGACAACTCCGCATCCTCGAGATAGATGGGCACCAGGTGTTTACCGGTATCGAGGGCTAGATGAATTTCTCGGCTGCAATGCTCGGATGCGATGGACGCCGACGACAGAAAGCAAACGAGGTGTGTCGCCTGTTCGATCGCCTCACCGATCTGCGCGCGCCAGACAGCCCCGCCGGGTATGCTCTCGTCGAACCAAACGTTCACACCATGTTCGCGCAACCACTGTATCTGTGGATAGACGCGCTCGCGGTCTTGACGCGCATAGCAGATGAAGACCAACGGTTCGTCGCCGCCAGGAGGTGATTTTGGTTGCGAATCAAGCGTCATGGAATCCTCGTGGCCGCCGAGGCTACCTGCCGGCTAGGGGGGCATCAACTCGGTGAACGCGTCCCGAACGCGAGATCCGGGTTGGTGATTTCAGCACCTCGAATCGCTGATCGCGCGAATTATCCCGGTGAGCTATGGCACGCCCGACAGGATTTGAACCTGTGACCTTTGGCTCCGGAGGCCAACGCTCTATCCAGCTGAGCTACGGGCGCGTGGACGGGCGATTCTACAGCCCTGGCGGCCGCTTGCGCATGGGCCAACCTCAGATCGAGCCAGCGCTTCGTCAAGTTCTTCAAGGCGGTATTCGATGTCGACTGGCGATGGCGCAATTGGAGACCGTTCAATCGCATCACCCCTCTCCCGGCCACGTCGCCTCCGCGGCCATTCGATATCCGGGACGCGCTTTCAAGCGGTCGGCGTACGTGACGAACTCATCGCGCTTCGTGAGCAGCCCGTTGAACGACATCCAGCAAACGTTGCCGCCAACCATCACGTCGGCAGCGGTGAACTCGTCACCCAGCAACCACACGCGATCCTTCAACTGATCTGCGAGCACCGACTCCATGGTTTCGAAGTCGCCCCAGCCGACGTGATGCGCGGGCTGATCGGCATTGCGCTGCCGCAGGATTGCCACCGGCTCCATAACCGACGTGCTCCACACCATCCATTTCAGATAGGCGGCGCGGCGCACGTCGTCGATGTTCGGCGCCAGCTTTCCCATCGCGAACCGGTCGGCGAGATACAGACAGATGGCTGGCCGCTCGGTGATGACGCTGCCATCGACCACCACGGCCGGCACTTTCCCTGCTGGATTGATGGCAAGGAATTCCGCTGACTTCTGCCGGCCGCTGCGAATGTCGGTGTCCACCACGCGAAACGGTCGGCCGAGTTCTTCGAGTAGCCAATAGGCCGTGAAGGAGCGGCTGTAGCGCGAGTGATAGAGCACGATATCCGCATTGATCGATTGCGCCGAAACCATCTCGGGTCGCCTCGCTCCAAGGGCTCCAACTATCATAGGCGGTTCCACTCGAGCGCCACGGTCGACAGAACGACGAACGATGTCCAAAGACCTGCGCGCGTATTTGATCAGCACCGGCTTCTTCCTCGTGCCCGGCGGCATCCAAATGGTGCTGTTCCCGTGGCTGGTGGCCGTATATCTCCACGAATCGCCCGAGCGGCTCGGTATCGCGCAGATGGCGGGGCAGCTGCCGATGCTGTTTCTGCTGCTGTGGGGCGGGTTGGTCGGCGACCGTCGCGATCAACGTCAGCTACTCGTCACGCTGCACGGCATCATGGTGATTCCGCCATTGGTGATGGCGGTGCTCGTGCAGATGGATCTGGTGCTGTTCGAGATCTTGATTGCCTGGGCCATGATCGGCGGCGTGCTCGGCGCATTCACGCAGCCGGCACGCGATGCCATGCTGAATCGTGTCGCCGGCGGCGACATCCAAGGTGTGGTGACGCTGACCATCGGCGTGCAATTCGGCATTCAGATTCTCGGTTTCGCGATCGGCTCGATGGCGGATGCCGTTGGGCCTTCGACACTGCTCGTCGCGCAAGCGGTGTGCATGGTCGGTGCGGTGATCACCACGCGGATGATCGCTCCGCTACCCGTTGCCCCGCTTCGACCGCGCCGGCCGGCGCTTGGCGAGATCGCCGAAGGTGTGGTGATGGCGTGGCGTTCCGACGCGATCCGGCCGCCGCTAATTCTGACCTTCGCGGTCGGTATGTTCTTCGCAGGCGCCTACGTCGTGGTGCTGCCGCTCATGGTGCGCGATCTCTACCAAGGTGGGGCGGGCGGCATCGCGGCGGCATTCGCGGCGAACATGCTCGGTACTTGCACCGTGATCTTCTTTCTCATGCGTCGCGGCGGCATTGCGCGGCCGGGCAGGGCGCTCGTCATCGGCGGCTTCACCAGCTCATTGATCCTCTCGACGCTCTACTTCGAGCTGGCCGAGTGGGCGTTTTACGTCGTGATCTACCTGTGGGGACTGTGCGGCGGCATC
>QJXZ01000355.1 GCA_003248125.1 Gammaproteobacteria bacterium
AGCGCGACGTTGGTGCGAATTATCTTGTCGTCTTTCTTCCGAAAGGCGAGTGCGATCTGGTCGCGTGCGAGCTGCAGGTCGAGGCTATAAATGCTGCACAGCATGCCGAGCGCAAACATGTTCTTGCCCCGCCGTGGATCGGCTGTGAGCAGCCGACACTCGCGTTCCATCGGCACCTCATGTACGCGATAGCCTTCGGTGATCAGCTGTTCCAACACAATGGCATAGGAAGCGGCGACTTTCGGATCGCGGTCCTCTCGCCACATGCTTTCGAGCAGGATGACGCAGCCGGGCTTCAGTTCCTTCGCGCGCACCCGACCTAGCAGCACCTGCTCGTTGAAAGCGACGACAAGATCGGCCTCGTCGCCGCCGTTGGTGACCGGCTTGGAGCCGATGCGAACGCGGTTGCCGCTCGCGCCGGCGATACTACGTGCCGGCGGCTGGATTTCGGCGGGAATGATTTCAACCGTCCACACCCCGTTACCCATGCGCGCGGCAACGGCGCCGAGCGATTGCCCGCAGCGCTGCGCACCCTCGCCCGAATCGCTGATGATCTCGACCACGTGCTCGGTCAGCGTCGTGGCGATTTTCTCGCCAACCCGGCGGTTGCGCACTTGCGCGGATGCGGGGATCTCCACTAGCGGTGCCTCGTTCATCGGCCTGCCCTGTATGTTTCTACGTACCGGCGATGCGTCATGGGTCGGATTGATCAGACCATGCGCACGCGCACAAAATTGTGCTCACGCGAATCGATGCCAAAGATCCTGTCAGCACTCGCGACGGGTTCGGCGGTCACGTGATCGCGAATCCCGAGATACTTTTTCATGCTGCGCGCCGCCTTGCGGCCGGCGCCCATTGCCTCGATCACGGTGGCTGCGCCGGTCACGATGTCTCCGCCGGCGTACACACCGGCGATCGACGTGGCGAGGTTGGCGTCCACGTCAATGTAACCGCGCTTGTTCAGCTTGATCTTGGAGGTCTGCCCCATGATGGGATTGGCGTTGGTGCCGATCGCGAATACCACCATATCGGTCGCAATGTCGTGTTCGCTGCCGGCTACCGGTACTGGGCGACGGCGCCCTGACTCATCGGGCTCGCCGAGCTCCATCCGGACGCAACGCATGCCGCGGACGTTGCCGTTTCCGTCATCCAGGATTTCGATCGGGTTCGTGAGCCAGTGAAACTCGACGCCCTCCTGCTCGGCATGGTGCAGCTCCTCCGCACGCGCCGGGCTTTCCACCTTGCTGCGGCGGTAGATGCAGTGCACTTTGTCGGCGCCAAGCCGCAGGCAAACACGCATCGCGTCCATCGCAGTATTGCCGGAACCGACGACGGTGACTTGTCGCCCGATCGGCACCGGCGTGTCATGGTTGGGGAAATCGCGCGCAACCATCAGGTTGCATCGCGTGAGCAGCTCATTGGCGGAAAGCACGCCGTTGAGCGAGTCGCCGGGAATGCCAAGCAACGACGGATAGCCTGCACCGGTACCGATGAACACGGCGTCGAAACCCATTTCGTCGATCATCTGCTCGATCGTGAAGAGTCGGCCGACCAAGGTGTTGCACTCGAATTTCACGCCAAGCTTGCGCAGGTTCTCCACTTCGGCTTCGACAACGGTGTTCGGCAGACGAAAATCCGGAATGCCGTAGATGAGCACACCGCCGGGCTTGTGAAAGGCTTCGTAGACGGTCACGTCGCAGCCCGCTTTCGCCATATCGGCGGCACAAGCCATGCCCGCGGGACCCGAGCCGACGATGCCGATACGAAAACTGTTCGGTTCAATGTACGGCATGCTCGCCCATTTCTCGGCGATGGCGAGATCGCCCACGAAGCGTTCGAGACGCCCTATCGCGACCGGCTCCAGCGTCTCTCCCACCGGACAAACACCTTCGCACTGGTTCTCTTGCGGACACACCCGCCCGCAGATAGCAGGCAGCAGGTTGGTGGCGGAGATGACATCGTACGCGCCGCGGAAATCCTTGGCGCTGATCTTGGTGATGAAGCCGGGGATGTCGATGCTCACCGGACAGCCCTGGACGCAGGCAGGCTGCGGGCACAGCAGACAGCGCTCGGCTTCGTTCAGCGCATCCTCCAACCGATAGCCGCAAGCGACTTCGTCGAAGTGCCTGGCCCGCTCGCGCGGGTCGAGCTCGCGCATCGGTGTTCGTTCCTGCGGAATGGTGCGTACGGTTTTCTTCTTGGCCATCGTGCCTAGCTATCCGCCCTCCACTTCGTCAAACGGATCCGGCAGTTCGAGAGCTTCGACCATGCCATCCGCGGCAAGCGGTTTCCCGACCACGAGACTCGCCGTTTCGCTCGGAAGTTTCATGCGGCAGTCTTCCGACCAACGCTGCACCGCATCCTTTTCCTGTTCCGCAAAGCGCCGCAGCCGCGACATGAGATCGTCGAAATCCACCTGGTGCCCGTCGAAATCCGGGCCGTCGACGCAGGCGAAGCGCACTTGCTCGCCTACCTTCACGCGGCACCCGCCGCACATACCGGTGCCGTCGACCATGATCGGGTTCAAGCTGACCATGGTCTTGATACCGTGCGGACGCGTGGTCTCGGCGCACGCCTTCATCATGACCGGCGGGCCGATAGCGACAAGCTCGTCGACATCGGGATGATTGCGGATGGCGAGCTTCACACCATCGGTAATCAGCCCCTTGATGCCCGCCGAT
>QJXZ01000097.1 GCA_003248125.1 Gammaproteobacteria bacterium
GCGCCTTCCGCCGCGGCTGCGATCGCGAACGCGCGGCCGAGCCCGCGGGACGAGCCGGTGATCACCATGCGCTTGCCGTCGAGATGCGCCATCGTCGCTCCGTTTACTTAGCCGAGGTATTCGTCGAGTGTGGCGTGGAAGCGCCGAATGCGCGCTTCCTGATAGTTGCCGAGTGTTTGCCCCGTCTTGAACGAAGCCTTGATACCGGCGCGTTGGCGATGGAAGTTCTCGGTGTCCTGATCGAGCACGTGAGCGAGTCCGGTGGCAACGAACGCGGGCACTGTCTTGTACGAGTCGTCGATGCCCAGTTGAATCACATCGGCCGGCTTGGGCCGCGGCCCATGCTTCGGTACGGGCTTCAGCCAAAGGATTTCGTGCAGACAATGATCGACGTCGATGGGCCGAAAGCGGTACACGAGCGGAATGTTGATGCCAGGGAAGAAGCACGCATTCGGGAACAAGTGATACTCGATCGAATCGAGCATCTGCGTTGTGCTGACGTTCGAAAGATCGACGTCCATCTCCGTCGACAAGCGTTTGCGCATGAGCGCGGCGTGTTGCTCTCGGGCCGACGCGCCATCCGGGAGCGTCGCGGGGTCGTGACCGAGGTAGGCGAATAGTTCGGCTTCGGTTGGCTGCTTCGGGAGATGCGGGCTCGGATAGCCGATGGTGTGCAGAAAGCGCGTGACATGCCGGCCGTAGATGTCGTACTGCGCGTTCGCATCGCCCGCAGTTCTCAAACCCTCGGGATGTGTCGCCAGCACGTGATACGCCTCGAGGAAGCCTTCGATCACCATCTTCCAGTTGCCGGGCAGCACCTTCGCCATGTGCAAGCTCACATAGCGATCTTGAAGCTGCCATTCCGCAAAGTGTGCGGGCAGCACTTCGAGATGAGCATCGAGCGGCGGCGCATCGCGATCGAAATTCACGAACACGAAACCATTCCAGGTGCCAATCGGCAGCTCGGTGAGCCGAAAGGTCGCCTCGTCGACGTGCGGGAAATCCCAGCGGCAGGGAATTTCACGAAGCGAACCGTCGAGGTGCCAACTCATGCCGTGAAATGGACAGCGCAAGAACTGCTTGCCGCTGCCGTGCGTGGCGGCATCGCAGAACTGCATGCCGCGATGAGGGCACGAATTTACGAATGCGCGGATGGTCGCAGGATCGGTTCGAATCACCAGCGCCGAATACGGGCCGACGTCGTAGACCACGTAGTCGCCTACTTTCGGGATGTGCTCCTCGCGGCACGCCCACTGCCACGTGCGCGACCACATGCGCTCGATTTCGCGATCGTAGAACGCTTGCGACGTGTAACGCGCATAAGGAATGTCGGCGTCGCCCAAGAAACGGTACGACGCGTCGAGCAGTGTCGACGGCGGTGCCACGCCATCGCGTGCGATGACGTCCTTTGTGCTCGGGCCAGGACAGCGCGCAATCCCCGGCGGCAGGTCAGAATCGGCCGGTATCGTGAGATCTAGACGTTTCGTGGTCACGTACACTCCCTCTTGGTTCGGATGTTAACGTCCGCCCTTCGAGGAGGGAAACATGCTCAAAGTCTTTCAGTGGGCGAGCGGCACGGTAGGCCGGCATGCGGCGAATGCCGTGCTGTCACGCGCGGATCTCGAGCTTGTCGGCCTGCATGTCAGATCGGCCGAGAAAGTGGGCCGCGACGTCGGCGAAATACTGGGCCGTGATCCGGTCGGCATCCGCGCGACCGATGAACTCGATGCGATCTTGCAGAGCGCCGCCGACGTGGTCGTGCATGCGCCGCTGGCATCGCTCGTGTACGGTGACAACCCGCTTCAGGATTTGGACGACATCTGCGCGCTGCTCGAAGCGGGCAAGCACGTCGTCACCGTGGTCGGTTATCTGAACCCGAAGGCGCATGGCCCCGAGGTTCACGACCGGCTCGCAGCGGCGTGCCGACGGGGTGCCAGCACGTTCCACTCGACGGGTCTCAATCCCGGGTGGATGGGCGATGTGTTGCCGCTCACCATGGCGGGCCTCGCCGGTGAAATCGAGCGCGTCGTCGTGCGCGAGATCACCAACTTCCAGTTCTATCCGTCGCCCGAGATCATGTTCGACGTCATGGGCTTCGGTGCACCGGTCGACGAGTTCGAGGCGCGCGGTGCGCGCCGAGGGCAATGGTTGAACGGTCTTTTTGCCGAGAGCATCGAGCTCATTGCCGATGGCCTCGGCCTCGTGCTCGATCGGGTTAGCGATTCGTGTGAACTGGCGATTGCTGTGGAGGACATCCAGACAGCGGCCGGCACGGTTGCTCGCGGCACGGTTGCAGGCCAGCGCTGGTGCTGGACCGGCATCGTCGATGGGACATCCCGAATCGTGCACGAGACGGTGTGGCGCATGCACAAGTCGGTGGCACCCGAGTGGCCGGTCGGCAAACACACGGTGACCATCGAAGGCAAGCCGCGCATTCATCTGGCGCTCGATGCAGATTGGGTGTCGGACGGGCTACTCGCCACTGCGCTGCACGCGGTGAATGCAATCCCCGCCGTATGTGCGGCCGCACCGGGCATCAAGACACGGCTCGATCTGCCCTACCTCGCGCCATGCCTGGCGAGGTAGCACGAACTGTCGAATTCGAGTCTACCGGCGCTCACGCGCCGTTTGCTAAGGTGGGTGGAGC
>QJXZ01000160.1 GCA_003248125.1 Gammaproteobacteria bacterium
GGCACACTCACACCGAGCTTCAGTGCATCGGCGAACACGACCGCAAGATCGTCCACTGCGCGCAGCCCATCGAGATACTCGAGCATGCCGGCAAGCGCTTCCGCCTGCCGCGCTTCGATCAGCGGCTCGTTCATGTAGCTGTCGTAAAGCGCGCCCACCAAGCGCGTCGCGTGAGATGTCGTTTCGTGCTCGCCGCGCGCACTTTCGATGATGGCAAGCAACTGCTCCTCGGTACGGTCATAGAGCATCTGCGCGGTGCCGTAAGACGGCCAATCGGCAGGAATCTCTGCGGTATCGAGCCAGCGACCATTCACCCAGCGCCAGAAATCGTCTTGCGGACGGACCGCCGAGTCGAGATCAGCGGGATCGAAGCCGAGCGTGCCGTGCGTCGCCTGCGGGCTCGTGTCCTCGTCGGTGTCAGGAGTTTCAGCGCAGCCGACCAATAGAAGCGGCAACAACAAAGACGCAATTCGACGCAGCATTCGGGGGCTCCGAGCAGAACCGCGCATGGTAAACGAACGGCTGCCGTCGCGCGCTTTCATGGCGATAGACGCTTGGTGACGAATTCGATGAAGGCTCTTACCTTGGAGGGCACGTAGAGTCGCGTGGGATACACGAACCAGGCCGCACGATCTGGCTCGGATCTGTAGTCGTAGCCGGGGAACAGATCCACCAACGTGCCATCGGCAAGTTCGGACTTCACGAGCCAATTGGGCAGCAACCCCGGCGCCACGCCCATGGTGACGCAACGCTTCATTGCCAGCGCATTCGACACCGCCAAGCGACTGTTCACTTTGACATCGTGAATCGATCCTACGGGTGAACGCAGCCGCACCGCTTCCGCTGCGCCGGTATAGGTCACGCACTCCAGTTGCTCGGGTACTCCGGACGCGTCGCTCCATTTCTCGCGGCCATACAGCCGGAAGGTGATCGGCATGATCTTGGTTGCCACGAACTCGCTGTCGGGCAACTCGCCCAGCCGGATGGCAACGTCGATGCCTTCTTCGATCAGATTGATTCGACGATCGGTCAGCATCAGTTCGACGCGTAGCCGAGGTGCCGACGCCAAGAACTCGGGCAGCAACGGCGACAGGATCTCGTAGCCGAACGACGTCGAGGCGGTAACCCGGAGCACGCCAATTGGTTGCGCCACCAAGTCTCGAGCGGCCTGCTGTGCTTCATGGATGGCGATCAGGTGCGGTTCGATTCGGCTGAAGAACTCGGTGCCGACCTCGGTCAGCGCGATCGTCCGCGTGGTTCGCTGAAACAGCCGAAAGCCGAGATCTCGCTCCAGCTTCGAGATCCGACGCGACGCGACCGACGGGTCCAGTCGGTGCACGGCGGCCGCCTTCGCGAAGCTACCGGTGCGGGCCACATCGACGAATAGGTGCAGCGATTCGATATTCATGCGTTTTTAGCACTAAAGTGTTCTCGTTATGGCACTTTATACACATCCCGGCTCGAGGTGATACTCCGCCAACGAGGCGCCAAGCAAGGGAACACGATGGCAATTTCGGTAAAGAAAGGCTGCTTCGACGGCCTAGCGGGCGCGCTGCAAGACCTGTACCGGAGCAACCTCTGGCCAACCACATACGTCTCCGGACAAGCACCGCGCGCGCCCGTGCATTGGCATAGCGAAGACGTCATCGTCTATGTCATGAAGGGTTCGACGTACTTCCTGGACGCCGAATCGGGCAAAAGGCACTACGTCATGCCGGGCGACAAGGTGCGCATCCCAGCCGCCACGCTGCACGCCGAAGGAGAGGTAGAAGACGAAGCGATCTACATCATCGGTCTCGCCAGCGCGCTTGGGCCAGACGAGTTCCTTCGTCCTAGGGCGCCCGAGGAGATCAGTCGGTGACGGTCGCGATGGAAGGACATTCGTACACGGCACGCTGCTTCTGCGGTGAGGTCGAGCTGAAGGTCGGCGGCACGCCGCTATTCGTCGGCTACTGCCACTGCCAATCCTGCCGCACGTGGTTGGGCGCACCGGTGCACGCGGTAACGCTGTGGCAGACCCAAGATGTCGAGGTCACAAAGGGCGCTTCATTGCTGAAGACCTTCATCAAGATGCCGCGCAGTCACCGACAGCATTGCACCAACTGCGGCGGTGCCGTGATGAATGCGCATCCACTCGAAGGCGAGGACATGATCGACGTCATGGCGAGCCTACTCATTGCCTTTCCGTTCGAACCCACGATGCACGTGCACTACCAAGAACGCATCATCGACATGCGCGACGGGCTGCCGAAGTACGCGGAATTGCCCGAGGAATGGGGTGGCAATGGGCAACTGCTGGCGGAGTGAAGTTCGTCACTACGCCGATCCGGACTTACATCAGTCCGTCGAGTCGTCCTTCCTGTTGCAGCTTCATCAATTCGGATAAGCCGCCAATCGGCACGCCATCGATGATGATCTGCGGCACCGTGCGCGCACCGTTCGTCACTGCGGCGAACTCCTGCATCGCCGCCTCGTCGGAATCGATCAGCACTTCGCCGAAGGCGATGCCCGACGTGGTCAACAGGGTCTTCGCTCTGACGCAGTACGGGCATCGGGAAGTGCTGTAGACGGTGACTGTAGCGATCGTTCTGCTCCTATCCCCGAGTTCAGCAATCCTACTACCGAAACCCAACGCCGCGCGG
>QJXZ01000124.1 GCA_003248125.1 Gammaproteobacteria bacterium
TCAGCGAGAAAGACTACGCCAAGCTCGAGAAAACGATGCAGAAGGAGCTCAAGCAAGCCCAGGACACGCTCGTCGAGCACCGCGAACTGATAGACGGGTACCTGGAGGAGACCAACGGCGGCAAAGCATTCGGCGGGAGGAACGGCCAGGAGTAGACGGCCCTGAATCGTGTTGGCCGGGCGAGCTACCCGCTGTGCGTCCCAAACAGCCCGCTAGGCCACGCCGAATTCGGATGCTTCGGCAGGTATCCACTTCTTGCCGAACGCGGACGACGAGAGATTTGGAACGTAGAGTTATCCGTCACTACGTTCGGCTCGAGCAGTATCAGAAGAATGCGTGCAGCTCGACGAATGCTTCGTTGGCGTTGAGAAACGGCGCCGCGTCATCGGAATCCCGGATCCTTGCGCCAAAGCGCAGCTGCGTGAACGGCCACGGGAAATATTCGTAGACGAGGCTCGTTCGAATCCGGTCCTCCGGTCCGTTGCGAAACTCCCAACCCTCCAAGGTGAGCTTGAGGTTGTGACCGCGCCGCACCAGCCAGTTGGCTTCAAGGAGCGCCACTTGCTGCTCGGAATCGGCGCTTCCCTGGTCATCGACGTAGTCGTACTCGAAGAGCCACGTCACCGGCCCGGTGTTGAGCCCGGCGAATATGCCAGCTATTCCCCGCTCGGCGAGGTCGGTGTCGTTGTGATACCCACTGACGCCGAGCTGGCCGCGCGACGACACCCACGCGAAGCGCGCGGCGTATTGCTTACCGTCGTCGTTTTCGCCACCACCACCCGCGCCATTGGTGACCGCGAGCTGAGCATTGAACGGCCCGCGTACGAATCCCAGTTCCACGCCGTCGTCCCCTTGGGCCATGCTGACGCCCGTCGCCTGTCTGACCAACGCGCTGTCGTCCTCGAGCCGCCACCCGAGCGGCACGAACAGGCGTCCGGCCTTGATGTAGAGTTCGGCGAAGTTGAGCCGTATCCATGCCTCGCGATTGACGGCACCACCGGGCGCCACCTGCTGATCGACGTAGAGCGTCATGCGCTCGTGCGGATCGACCGACGCGTACAGCGACACGCGGTCCACGTCGAATGCGAGCTCGTCATCGACATCGTCGGTATCGAACTGACGGGCGCTGACTCGCGCATCACCGCCGAGCGCCAAGTGAGGCGCGACAGCACCGCTCCATACTTCCCCTTCACTGGCGCCCAGAGCAGTCAGCTCGCTTTGGCCGTACACGGTCCCGAAGACCGTCCGCTGACCACCGCCAGTGGGGTTAGTGTGGCACGTGCCGCAAGCGAGACCGGAGCGGACCGAAATATAGGGCTCGGCGCCGACCTGTGTGCCGATCGCGCACAGCAGAATACACGTCAGGCACTGAATCCATCGCTGCCGATTTCGAGCTTTCATCACGGACTATGGGTAAGGTGCAGCGTCGTTCTGCGCGCCAGCGGCCGCCCAGTCTCGAAGCTTCTGGATCTTCTCGTTCGAGAGCGGCGGCTGATTGAGCGGCATGCGTGCGAGCAGACCCGTTCCTTCCACCTTGCGTACGAGGTAGCTGTTGTCGGGATCTCCCGGCTCGATGCGATCAAGCGACGGAAACTGCACGCTCGGCACGCCGACGATGTTCGCGTACGCGGCACCGGCGGAAAGGTCCATGCCAAGCTGTGGCGTCGGCGGCGCGTGGCAACCGGCGAACGCACAACTGACATTGAAGATTTCGGTTTGAATCACGGAGAAGGTCGGTGCGTTAGCGGACGCATCGACAGTGAACGTCGTGATGAAGTCACCGCCCGGATTGTCGTCGCCATCGCCATCCAGCACGATTCCACTCGTGTCGGTGAGCGTCGTCGCGCCATCCGGATCCACGCGCAATCGATACACGTCTTCCACGTCCATGGCGCCGGTGAGATCGAGGCTGATCTTCATGTCCGACACCACCGCGCTGACGATCGTGACGACGAGTTCGTTGCCGTCACCGAAACTGCCGTCCTCCCCGCTAGCAAGTAACTCGAACTGATCGAGGTCGACACTCGCGGCTAGTGGTGCACGATTGAACGTGAGGTCGATTGCATTGGGAATGTTCGCGACTTTCGAACCATCCGAGGGCACCACGGCGAGCACCGTAAACGCCCCGCCGGGCCCTGGCGCTACATCCGCGGGTTCGATCTGACCACGCAATTCACCGTCGGGTTGCGTGGCCGACGCCGCGAGGACATAGAGGCCGCCATTTCGCAATGCGGCCTCCGCAGCATCGTCTGGCGGATAGTCACTGATCAACCAATGGCTCAAACTGTTCGCATCCTGCTCGAGCGCAAACACTTCGGGTCCGTTCTGGCCAACCGGTGCCTGATTTACCGTGACCGCACTCGCCGTGGTATCTACGAGATTGACGTGCAAAGTGAGCGTAGCGTCGGACTCGCGAATGGTAGTCGCCGCAATTCCCATCGCATCGGTTGCCACGGGTGGTACGACGTCGTCGCCCGTCAGAGCGGTGAACACGACCTCGACGCCGTCCGGAACAATCTGGCCGCGAATCTCACCGCCGAGGTGCGAGGGCGTGTGTAGGTTGACGTACAGCGCACCAGCTCGATAGGCCGCTAGCTCGTCGGCCGAAAGAGCGCCGTCTTCCGCGAACCAGTGACCCATGTCGTCGGGATCCTGGCTCAGCTCGACGATGATGGAGCCGGTAGCACCGGCAAGGGCTTGGTGAATGTGTCCAGCCACGGCGTCGTCGAGACCCGCGACATTCACGTGCACCACGATATCGCCAGTCGACGGATCGAGCGTAATCGATGCCACGCCGGTAGCGACGCTAGTGACCGACGGCACTTCCTGCGCACCGCTCAGCACGACGAAGTGCAGCGTGACGTCACCGGTAACAAGCTGGCCGCGCAACGCACCGTCGGGAAACTGCGCGTTCGACACTTGCACGTGTAGGTCACCGGCCTCCAAGGCGTCCTGGTCTGCCTGAGGAAAATCCGTCCCCCCTGGCACCGACCATTGCGTTGCCGAGTCCTGCACGAGCGTCACTATCGGTAACCCGGCTTCGCCTGCGAAGCCTCGATTGAGCGTTACCGACGTTGCCGTGAGCCCATTCAGCGTGACGGTGCCGGAGAGTGTTTCGTCGTCGAGATTGATGGTGAATCTGCCGGTCGCGGTACCATTGGGCGCGCCGCCGCCGATCACTTCGAGGGCAGAAAGCTGAACGTTGACGGTGAAGGTATTGGGCGGCGGCACCTGCATGTCGGCGCCGCCACCGTCGCCGCCGCTCCAGCAGCCCGCGAGTAGCACGACGTTGATGCACGCGAGCAACACGAGTCGATTGCGTTTCATGACGGACCTCGGCGTTTATTCGTCGGTGTGTGTTCCGCGCGGCGCTCGAATCGTTCACTCGAGGCTAAAAATCGACCTGCAGTGAACCATTCGCGCCTCGGAGGGAACTAACAGACCGGGGGTATATAAATGACCGAGCGTGAGTTGCTGGTCCGGATCGCCGAAGAGGACGACGATGCCCTCGAACAGCTGTACCGCGCCTACTACCCGCGTCTCGCCCGCTTCTTGCTGCGCTTGAACTTGTCGCGCGAAGAAGCGGAGGAAGTGATCAACGACATATTCCTCGTCGTCTGGCAGAAGTCTGGTGCATTTCGTGGCGACTCGACGCCGTCGACTTGGATCATGGGTATCGCGCACAACAAGGCGCTGAAATGCCTCAAACGCCACAAGTTCGTCGAGCCTCTTGGCGGCATCGCGGATCCTTCCACGGTCGTACCCGATCCGACGCTCGACATTTTCACGGCGGTACGGCGCCTGCCGGCCAAACACCGAGCGGTGGTCGTGCTGACCTTCGAGTTCGGTTACTCCTATCGAGAGATCGCCGAAATCCTCGGCTGCCCAGAAAACACCGTGAAAACGCGTATGTTCAACGCACGTAAATCACTCAAGGCGATGCTGGAGACGTGAGAATGAAGGGGCACGATGCATTCACCGCACTCATTCCGTGGTACGTGAACGGCACACTGGACGAACGCGACATGGCACAGCTTGCCGATCACCTCGCTTCCTGTCATGCATGCGCACGCGAAGTGGAAGCGACGCTCGCCGATGCGCGCGCATGGCACGGGCGACCGCATCTCGAGCACGAAGCGACGCTCCAGGGTCGGGATGCGAATTTCGCTCGGCTCGTTCGACGACTATCTCCCTCGCAACACCACAAACACAAAGTACGCTGGGCGGCGGCACGCCCAAGAAACTTGGCGGCTGTCCTGGTGATCACTCTGACGGTTGGTAGCGTCTGGGTGTGGCGCGCCTCGGCACCGGTTGACACCCCCTTCGAAGCGATGACTGCGGCACCGACGCCCGTCCGCGGCACCGTCATGCAAGTGATCTTCCAGCCCACAACGACCGAACGCGAGGTGCGCGAGCTGTTGCTCGATGCCGGTGGCGAGTTGGTCGGTAGCCCATCGCCGAGCGGCGTCTATCGAATCGCCCTCGACGACGTCTCCGACCCAAGCGCGTACGCAGCGCGACTACAGCGGCATCCCGCCGTTCGATGGGCAGAGGTCGAGCGGCGATGACCCGCGCCATGAGCGCTGTCATCGCGCTCTGCTGCCTAGCAGGCGGTTGCGCGGTCACGCCTGCACCGCGCGGCCCCGAAGTGCTGGTCGCCTTCCCCGTGGATCGATTCGATGAAACGATGTATGGCGGATCGCAGCGTGCCTACCATGGAACTGCATGGCCCCTGCCGCTACACGAGCGTATGGCTGTCCGGCGCTTCGCGGCGCAGTACGGCCTGGTGGAGCGCGATGCGTGGCCCATCGAAGTGCTCGGCTTGTATTGTGTCGCATTTGCATCCATCGACCGTCGCGCGCGCGACAAACTCGTCGCGACGCTCGCGACCGATGAACGCGTTGCACTGGTACAAGCTAATCACTCATTCGAGGGAATGATCGGCAGCCGCCCGACGGCGTACGACGACCCTCTTTTCGATCTTCAGTACGGGCGGTTTCGGCAGCAGCTCGAGGCACTGCATGCGGTCTCGACCGGACAGCACGTGAAGTTGGGACTCATCGACAGCAGCGTCGACCTCGAGCATCCGGATCTCGCGGGTCAGATTGCGCGACAGACCGAGTTGGTGCGTGAAACAGCCACGGACAGTCGCATCCACGGCACAGCCGTGGCGGGTGTGATCGGCGCGATACCGGCCAACGGCATAGGTGTGGTCGGCATGGCACCGGCTGCCGAGCTGTACGCCTATGGCGCATGTCGAGGTGATGGCGATAAGACGCGTTGCACATCGTTCGCGATTGCCAAGGCGCTCGCGTACGCCATCCAGGACCATCTCGACGTACTCAACATCAGTCTCGCGGGACCGAACGATCGGTTGCTACAAGAGCTCATCGATTACGCGACGTCGGCGGGCATGCTCGTCATCGCGGCCGACAACGCCGCGGATCCCGACCGCAACTTTCCCGCCAACGCCCCCAACGTCGTGGCAGCACGCGTGGGTGAGCCGCTGTGGTTCGCACGCTCCGAACAGCTTTCGACACAAGCCGGCGGCGGCTATCAAGTGTTCTATGGTTCGTCGATCGCCGCGGCAGGGATGGCGGGGCTCGCGGCGCTGGTCCGCGCCCGGAATTCGGCTGCTGCGACCCGGCAACTGCTCGACTGGATCGGACGCTCGCACTGTGATTTACATGGCAGTGCACCGGTCCCCGTGGCGTTCGATCTGGAGCAACTTTGTGAGTAGGACCGCGAGTGCGGTTGCCGTAGCCACGACAATCGTCGTGCTCGGCACCGCGCCAGTATGCGCCGACGTCGACGCACGGCTAACACTCGCGTCGAACTATGTGCACCGGGGTATCGCGCAATCCGACGATCGACCCGTGGCACAAGCGCTTGTCGACGTGGATTCGCAAGCCGGCTTCTACGCCGGCATCTGGGCTAGCCGGGTCGACTACGATCATCCGGCCGACGATCGCGAGCGGGAGATCGATTATTTCGCAGGATTCATCGCCCGGCCGGCGCGTTCGCTTGCGTTCGAATTGGGTGTCGTCCGCAACACATTCGACGGCCATGCCTTCGGCCGCAACTACGACTGGACCGAGCTGCAGCTCACCACGCATGTCGCTGAGCGCTGGTCATTCATGGTGGCCGCCGCTGAAGGCTGGCTCGGTAGCAATCAACCAAGCTACGTGCTCGAGGCGGTCTATCGTCATCCCCTACCTTGGCGGTTGGTTGCTGATGCAACCACTGGTTGGCAGCTGGCCGACGAGGTGATCGGTCAGCGCTACTTCTACGACGAGCTCGGTCTCTCCCGCGCACTCGGTCAATTCGATCTGCGCGTGTCTTCGAGCGCAACGCACGCAGCCGAACTACCCGGCAACCTCGGCGAGCGGCGCTGGCTCTTTAGCATCGCCTGGCGTCCGTTCGCTGACTGAACAGAACGTTTCCAGGATTACAGCGTTCACGTCAAAGACGCCAGCTGACGTGCCCGCTGGGCGCCTGCGCGCAGTATTCGAATGATCGAATCGTCCGGGGCACGATGGATGAAACCAGTGTCGCCCGCTGGACTCGCGTCACCATGCCAATAACAGGTCCGACGGACGACTCCAACTCTGCGGGCTCTTCAGAGTTCGGCGATTCCAATCCACATAGCTGCAGCAAGCAGCAGCACACCGGTTGCTCTCCCGAGCATGACACCGACCCGCAACGCTTTCTCTGCGAGGACGAACAACGCAAGGCCCACAATCCAGAGGAGGTTCATTACGCCGGCATAGAACAGCAACGCCATCAGAAACCAACAGCAGCCCACACACAAGGCACCGTGCCGCATCCCCATTCTGAACGCCCCACTCACGCCCGGTAACCAGCGTGACGAAAGGAAACTGATCGGAGATCGACATTGGCGCAGGCACACAGTCTTGACCGGGGTGAGCTGCCACAGTCCCGCGGCGGATAGTAGGCCCACACTCATCCATCCACTCGTAGACGCCATTGCAGCGGAGAGAAGTTGACTGCGCTCTAGGGTCCATTGTGCAAGCACCGCGATCACGCTGAACAATGCCCACACACTCAAATAGCCACCGACGAACGCAAGCGTCGCGGGTAGCACACCCCCTGAATATTCGGACGCCTCGAGCGTTCTTCGCGTCAATGTCGCATGCAGCAGCACCATGGGGGCGGCGCTCGGCAGCATCATCGCAATCATCATGAGCCACCACATTCCGAGCATGAGAATTGCGTAGCCGGGAGTCCAAGCTTCGGGGGGCATTGTCGTCGCTACCTGGCTCGGTACCAGGGCCGCCATCTGGTGCGGGAGCATGCCAATGCCGGCGCCGGCCAAGAGATATAGCCAAGATCCGACAACCACGCTGCCGAGAATCAAACTCACGACTGCTCGGTCGTGCCGCAACAAACCTTCAAACGCGTTCGGTGGGTTCATCTCCCCACACTCCGGAGTCACACGATCACACCATCTGCGCCCTCACGAGGTCCATGCACCTAGCCACGCCGTCAACCGTGATCGCTCACGTACCAATCCATTCTGATCGTAGTGATGCACGCAGTAGTGGGCCCAAGAATCCTGGAAGGCCATCTCCATCTCGCCGGCGATCGTGGTCGTCCCCAGCCCGATCTCCGCATACGTGAACTCGAAACTACCATTCGGTCGTGCCAGCGCGACATGAAATGGTTCGCCGGTGAAATGATTGACGATCGGTCTACCACGGCTGGTCATCACTCCTGGAATGTCGACTCGTGCCTCTCGGCGCTCGAGGTCGGCGTCAAGATCTATCGGCAAAAACATCGTCTCGCAAACATCCGAGCATGTGGACGCAAATACCGAGAAATGATTGCTCAATGGCGCGCCGGTTCGTCCGGAAATGATCTTCTCGAGTGCCTCGCGCTGTAGCTCGTTCGCACGCTCGTCGATGATGATCTGACGTTTGCCACCCCCGTCGGCGATTTCACCTGGCCACTTGTATAGTGCGGCCCAACGCAAACCGACGAGCGGCGTGCCATTGAAGTGTCCGTCAACCAAACTACCCACAAAGGCCGATTGGCAGAAGCCGTGCGTGGTGGGCAAGTTGAATTGACACCCGCAATTGACCGCGCAATTGCAATTGTCATAGGTCTCACTTTTGAACATCCAGTGGTCGGCCATTGATTGACTCCGATAGCAACCTCCTGTTCCCGAAAAGTAGGCCGGTGAGCATCAGTTGTCCACAACTCCATGATTCGAGCTTCGAGTTGGCGCGCCACGCAGCTGATTGCCGCCGGTTGTTGTTTCGCCCTGCCGGTCCTCGTATCGTTCCACCACAGTCGGCACGTCGCTCGTAACGCTTACCAGAGCCGTCGGTCACAATCCAAAGAGGGGGAATGATGCTCGATCTCGTCATCAAGAACGCGCAGATCATCGACGGCACCGGCAGTGAACCGACGCATGGCGCAATCGGCATCGAGGGCGGTCGGATCCGCGCGCTAGGTCGCGTCGATGATCGGGCGCGCACGGTCATCGATGCCAACGGCCGCGTGGTGAGCCCCGGATTCGTCGACGTGCACACGCACTACGACGCGCAAGTGTTCTGGGATCCCAAGGTAAGTCCTTC
>QJXZ01000291.1 GCA_003248125.1 Gammaproteobacteria bacterium
TCACCTGTGGCTCGAGCGCGAGATCAAGAGCGTCGCCAACATCACGGGCGCCGATATCGCCGAGTTCTTGGCGATCGCCGGCGAGGTGCCGATTCGGCCGGAGGTCACGACATACCGCCTCGAAGATGCGAACCGGGCGCTCGTGGAGCTACGCAGCGGTCGCGTCAGGGGGGCCAAGGTCCTCGTCGTCTGACGACTCGCAAGCTACGCGGAACGACTCGTAGTTGAATGCACCGTCCGACGCTGCGGTAGCGCTGCACGAAGCGATCGATCTGGTCGATGTGATAGCTGTGCAAGGCATCGAGCTGCCACTCGGCGTCGCCTTGCTCGGCCCAGCGATAGCGCGTGGTGAGCGTCGATCGCCGCACATACACCCGCGGTGGTTGTCGACCATGAATCTGCGCTGCCGATAGCGGATGTAGGGGAACGCGAGACCGAGCGTCAGCACCGTGAACTCGAGATTGACGATCCAGATCGCGAAGTACTCGCGCGCGTCACCCGTGAATCGGAAAGGAATCTCGCGCGCAGCCAGTGCCGCGGGCTCGCTCAAGCTCAGCGTCCGGCAAAAACGGGCCGGCGTTTCTCTGCGAACGCCTTGCGGCCTTCCTTGTAGTCATCGCTGTCGAAGCAGGCATCGACGAGGGGTATTACCTCGCGTGCGGCTTCGAGTTGCGAATAGCGCTCGAAGACCGCGATTGCGCGTTTTGCCGCGCGTACGGTGAGCGGTGCGTTGGCGGCGATGCGCGAGGTGTACTCACGCACGCGTGCTTCGATCGCGCCGGCGTCGACCACGAAGTTGACGAGGCCGACGCGGAGCGCCTCTTCAGCGTCGAGAAAACGCGCACTGAACAGGATGTCCTTCGCGGTCGATGGGCCAACCAACCGCGCCAGTGCGGCAGCACCGGCATACTCGTAACCCAGCCCCAACCTTGCGGCGGGGATACCGAACTGCGACCCCGGCGTGGCGAAGCGCACGTCGGCGTTGAGCGCGATCGCGAGACCGCCGCCGATGCAATAGCCCTCGATGTGAGCAATGAGTGGCTTGTCGAGCTCTGCGAGCGCGCGTGCGCCGCGGGCCGAGATCGCGCCGTACTCGCGCCGTTGCGCCGCGTTTGCACGTGATTTGTCGAACTCGGAAATGTCTGCGCCGGAGGCAAACGCTCTGCCGCCAGCACCCTTCATGATGACCACGCGCACAGCAGGATCCTGTTGAAACGCCTCGATCGCGTCGCCGATGCCCTGCCACATCTCGAGCGACACGGCGTTGCGCTTCTCGGGCTGGTTGAAGGTGAGTATGCCGACGCCGTCGTCGACGTCGGCGAGAATCTTGCGGGTAGCGAGTCGGATCATGGTGCGTCTTCCGTGGGACCCGGCAAGTGTGGTGGTTGCCCGCGCGGCCGGCAACCGGGGCGTGTGATTTGGTACGCTGCCACGAGCGGGGCTTTGTTTTAGGAAATGGCAATGGGCACCCAATTCCTCTATCGCCTGACACCGACACGGGCGGCCATGTTGTCCGAAGCGCCCACCGACCGTGAAGCGGATACGGTTGCGCGTCACTTCGCATACCTCGAGGGCCTCACGCGCTCAGGCGTCGTGCACCTTGCTGGTCGCACCGACACCACCGACGCGGAGACGTTCGGCATCGTCGTGTTCTCGGCCAAGGACGAACAGGAGGCACAGGAGCGGATGTTGGCTGATCCCGCGGTGCGAGACGGTGTCATGAGTGCGGTGCTGTATCCGTTCCGTGTGGCGTTGTGGTCGGAGATGGATGAGGAGGCGAGACGATGACGATCACGCGCGACGTCTATCTGACGATTCGCGAACAGCCATCCTCGGCGGCGACACAACAACTCGAGGCCGAGGGCTGGGCGGTGCTCGAACGGGTGTTCGAAGTTGACGAGATCGCACCACTCAAACGCGAGATAGAGACCATCTACGAGGCATTGCCGGGCGATCTACGCAACGTGCGCATCGATGCGGAAGAGCGGGAGGATTTCCGCTACGAGATGCTCAACCGCAGCGCGTTCGCACAAGCCGCAATTGCGCACTCGCGCATTCTCGAGACCATCGAGCCTTTGCTCGGCGAGGACTGCCACGTCATTGCCAACACGTGCTGGCGCAATCCGCCGCGTGTGCAAAACCAGCACGGCGGCGGCTTCTGGCACATCGACGCAGGCCCGCACGTGCCGCGCCCGGCAGGTGTGCCGTGGGACGACCGCATCCCCTATCCGATCTTTGCGATCGGCGCGCACATCTATCTCGAGGATTGCCCGATCGAGTGCGGGCCCACCGGTGTGATTCCCGGCAGCCACAAATCCGGGCTCGCGCCGCCGCGCGAACGTGCTATGGACCCTGACCTAACGTGGGAGGGCCGCGGGGTACACGTGATGGCCGCCAGAGCCGGCGATGTGGCGTTGTTCGTGTCCGATGTTTGGCATCGGCGGATGCCGGCGGGCAGCGCTGATCGCGGTCGCTTCTTTTTGCAGTGTCACTACGGGCGTCGCGACCTTGCGCAGCGCCTACGTACCACTGAAGAAGTCAATCAACTCACGGCTGAGGCTATCGCGCGTGCGCAGTCGCCGCGCGAACGGACGTTGATCGGGCTGCACGCACCGTTTTTCTACGACGGCTA